>CBFGUY010000001.1:0-102102 GCA_965651895.1 uncultured Algoriphagus sp.
ACGGCATCCATTATTGCTCCGCTGCTGGGTTCACTGGGCTTGGATTCGGAAACTATGCGTGTATTTGCTGTATTGGCTACAGGGGCAGGGGCTATGGCTATCTCCCATGCCAATGACAGTTTCTTCTGGGCCGTTACCCAACTTTCTGGCTTGACTATCAAACAAGGAAACCAAGCCCATAGTGTGGGGACGCTGATCATGTCTGTAACTGCGATAAGTGTAATCTACTTAATCACCTTGGTGGTGGGATAATCATCATGACTATAGATCAATAAATAGAGCCATTGATTATGAGATTTTTGATTTTACTTCTTGGCTTTCTTTCAAGTTATACAATTTCCCCAGCCCAGATCCTCAAAAAACCAATTCCCGACAAACTGGTCGTTCTAACGTTCGATGATGCTCCGGCAAGCCAATATTCTGTCGTAGCTCCTATGCTTCAAGAATTTGGATTTGGTGCAACATTCTTTGTCTGTGAGTTTCAGCCCAATTATGCTGACAGCACCTTGTACATGACTTGGAGGCAGATTCAGGAACTGGACAAAATGGGATTTGAAATCGCCAATCATACACATACACACGCGAATGTAAGTAAACTGACCCACGCAGAGTTCAACCAACAACTTACTTACATTGAGGTAAAATGTGACTCCTTAGGAATTGTTATACCTACCAATTTCGCATACCCCGGATATGGATTGAATGCTTCGGCTTTGGAGTTTCTAGCGGAAAAAAAATATTCCTTTGCACGTGCCGGAGGCAGCAGAGCTTATGACCCTTTGAGCGATCATCCTTTCCTAATTCCAAGTTGGGCGACGGACGAGACTAACAGGGAAGAGATCATTTCCTCATTCAGCCAAGCTAAAGAAGGGAAAATTGTAGTCCTTACCATTCATGGGGTTCCCGATATAGAACATCCTTGGGTGAATACTCCCCCAGAACTTTTCAGGGAATATCTCCAACATCTTAAGAACAATGATTTCACTGTTATTTCTATGCGAGACCTGGAGCATTACGTTGATGTCGAAGAGGCGAAAAGACTTATCCTTCCGGATTTAACCAAGAAACTTGCCAATTAACCCTTCAAAACAAGAGTCAAAACCAGCCTTCCAAACAGGATTAAATACCCTGTATGGATCTCAAAAAAACTTTTGCCCCCTTCTCAGTTTTTCTGCTCTAGAAAATAAAATAAAAAAATGAACCCAGGAATGTTCTTCTTGTGCAAAATCCTAACTGTAAATCAATACAAGTAGGTACTAGCTGCCTAAATGGACAAAGACCAAGAGACAAATGACGAGAAAAATCAATTCGAAGAACTCATTCAAGGATTGATTGACAATAAGTATGGCTGTAGCAGTGATTTCGTAAATAAAAACACCGTCACCGGACTGAGAGAAAACATCCTGCGTGCTGACCAAAGTGGGGTTCTTCAGTCGGCCGGTATAGGAAACCAAAAAAAACACATACAGAATTCACTGATCAGGGGAGACAAAATCAAATGGATAGAAGAAAAAAGTGTCAATGAATTCGAAGTGATCTATCTGAAAAAAGTCGGGAATTTTATCTCACATCTTAATAAAACCTGCTTCACTTCCATCAAAAGTTTGGAAAGCCACTATGCCAATTATAAGCCTAAAAGCTTCTATAAAAGACATATAGACCAGTTCAAAAACGAAAAGGGACGGCAGTTTTCTCTTGTGTTGTTTTTGAATGAAGACTGGCAAACAGCCGACGGAGGATTGCTCTCTTTATATCCTGCCGGAGGGGCTCAACAGGATATTTCTCCGATTGGCGGCAGAATAGTCTTCTTCCGAAGCGATGAGATGGAACATGAAGTTCATCCTTCATTTACGCGGGAGCGGAAAAGTATAGCCGGATGGCTTAAAAATTAAGCTGATATACTTGAACCAAACGTACAGAACATGAAAGAAAAAAAGGTGATCCGTTTCCAGATCACCTTCTTGTATTCAATTAGCCCTTCAACTTATACCAGATCGTATCTATCCAGCATCATCACCTTATCCCAAGCTGCGACAAAGTCATTTATAAACTTGTCAGAAGAATCAGAAGCCGCATATACTTCAGCCAATGCGCGGAGTTCAGAATTGGACCCGAAGATCAAATCTGCTCTGGTTCCAGTCCATTTTACCTGACCAGTCTTACGGTCTGTACCTAAGAACGCATGCTGTCCAGAGTCGGCAGCTTTCCAGGAAGTCCCCATATCCAAGACATTGACAAAGAAATCATTGGTCAATGCTCCAGGGGTTTCTGTAAACACACCATGCTTTGAGTTATCGAAGTTGGTTCCTAAGACTCTCATTCCTCCCACCAGTACGGTCATTTCAGGGGGAGTCAGCTTGAGCAATTGAGCTCGGTCCACCAGCATCTCCTCAGCAGAAGCCTTATGCGTTGGTCTGAAATAATTTCTGAACCCATCCGCTGCAGGCTCCATAGCCGCAAAAGATGACACGTCAGTTTGCTCTTGGCTGGCATCCATACGTCCTGGTGTGAAAGGCACAGTAATATCTTTTCCAGCATTTTTCGCTGCTTTTTCTACCCCAGCGCAACCTGCCAATACAATAAGGTCTGCCAGAGAAATCTGTTTTCCGCCAGTTTGAGATGAATTAAATTCCTTCTGGATTGTCTCCAACTTATCGATTACTTTGCCCAGCTGAGAAGGATTGTTTACCGCCCAGAATTTTTGGGGAGAAAGTCTGATTCTAGCACCATTGGCACCTCCACGCATATCTGATCCACGGAAAGTCGAAGCAGAAGCCCAAGCAGTAGATACCAATTCTGAAACAGTCAATCCTGACTCCAAAACTTTGCTCTTTAAAGCCGAAATATCTGACTCATCCACCAATTCGTGGTTCACTGCCGGAATGGGATCCTGCCAGATCAGCTCTTCAGACGGCACCTCAGGTCCCAAATAGCGTTGAATTGGTCCCATATCACGATGTGTCAATTTAAACCACGCTCTAGAAAACACATCGGCAAATTCCTCAGGGTTTTCAAAGAAACGCCTTGAAATCTTCTCATAAACAGGATCTTCTTTCAAAGCCAAATCCGTAGTAAGCATGTTTGGAGCATGCTTTTTAGCAGGATCATGTGCATCTGGGACAGTTCCTGCACCAGCATCACCTTTTGGTTTCCACTGATGTGCGCCAGCCGGACTTTTGGTCAATTCCCATTCGAAACCGAAAAGATTCTCGAAGAAATTATTGCTCCACTGCGTCGGCGTGGTAGTCCAGGTCACTTCTATTCCTGAGGTAATGGTGTCTTCAGAGTGGCCTTTGCCAAAACTATTCTTCCATCCCAATCCCATTTCTTCTATACCTGCGCCTTCCGGCTCATGTCCTACATACTCTCCTGGATCTGCTGCTCCGTGTGTCTTGCCAAACGTGTGTCCGCCTGCAATCAAGGCCACAGTCTCTTCATCATTCATAGCCATGCGACCAAAAGTCTCCCGAATATCATGTGCTGCCCCAATAGGATCAGGCTGACCTTTTGGCCCTTCTGGATTCACATAGATCAATCCCATATGAGACGCTCCAAGTGGGTTCTCCAGATTTCTCTCACCATCTCCACTGCCGGCATACCTATCTTGGTCACCCAGCCATTCTCCCTCAGATCCCCAGTAAATATCCTCTTCTGGTTCCCATACATCCTCACGGCCACCGGCAAATCCGAAGGTTTTAAAGCCCATGGTTTCCAATGCCACATTACCTGCCAAGATCAATAAGTCAGCCCAGGAAAGTCTTCTCCCGTATTTTTGTTTCACAGGCCACAGCAAATACCTGGCTTTGTCAAGGTTAGCATTGTCAGGCCAACTATTCAGCGGAGCAAAACGTTGGGAGCCCGAACCAGCTCCCCCACGTCCATCCGCTATACGGTAGGTACCCGCACTATGCCAAGCCATTCTAATAAAAAATGGGCCGTAATGTCCAAAATCTGCTGGCCACCAGTCCTGGGAATCCGTCATCAGTCCAGCCAGATCTTTCTTCACTGCAGCTAGATCCAATTTCTTGAATTCTTCTGCATAGTTAAAATCCGGATCCATGGGACTGGATTTAGATGAATGCTGACGCAGAATATTCAAATTCAGTCGGTTTGGCCACCAATCATTATTCTTTGTGCCACCTCCCGCTGTATGATGAATGGCACCACTGGTAAAAGGGCATTTTGTTTCACTTTCATTGACATCCCATACAGGATCTGTATCGTTGTGCCCGTTTTCTTTGTTATCCATATGCTTAGGTTTTTGTTTAGTTGATTTTTTACAACAGCTAATGTAAGGAAAGGAATGTTTATTAGATTAAAAATTCAATTGATAAAAACTATGGCTCTTACTTCTTTCTTTATCCCATTCGCAACATGCACATGCCCAGTTTACAGTTCTAATCATATTTTTCAAGCATCACTTATTTGATCTACTAAGGGATCAAGCTTTTCCTCAATCTTATAAGAAGAAGCGGATTTACCTTTTCAAAATATTAAAATTGTGAAACAAGCCCAAGCCTTATTCCAGAAAACACTATTCAAGTTGGGGATTTTCTTGGGTTTTCATTAAAAGATAGTATTTTGAAATTGTTAAAAAGTAGGTTTCTGCTTTCTTTCGTTAAATACTAGCTTAGCTTTCACACTTTAAAATCAAACCCTTATGGTAACCTTTCTATTTATAATAGGCATCATCTTATTTTTAGGAGTGATCCTCGTAGGAGTCTTCAACAGATTTGTCAAAAACAAAAACTTAGTGAAGGACGCCTGGAGTAATATAGACGTAGCGCTAAAGCGTAGATACGACTTGATTCCAAATCTCGTTGAGACCGTCAAAGGCTACGCCAGCCATGAAAAAGAAACATTGGAAGCAGTGATTCAAGCAAGGAACAGTGCCATTGCGGTGCCTTCAGATGATATCAACAAGCAGATCCAGGCCGAAAATCAGCTACAACAAACGTTAAGAAGCATTTTTGCACTCAGTGAAGCTTATCCTGACCTGAAAGCAAACACCAATTTTCTCCAGCTTCAGGATAAACTCAATGAAATCGAGGAAAACCTGGAAAAGGCAAGAAGATACTACAATGGCTCGGTACGTGAAAACAATACGTATGGAGAAAGCTTCCCAGGTGTTTTATTCGCAGGCATGTTCAATTATAAACATTTTGACTACTTTGAAGCTGAGCCGGAAAGCCGGGAAAATGTGAAAGTGAGTTTTTCGTAACACTAAGACCAAATCATGCAAAAGCCGCTGATATTTTTTAAGAAACTGAGATTAATTAGGATAAAGAGCATAGGTTTAATTCTCTTGCTCTTTATGCAGCTGGAGGTTTTTGCACAGGGATTCAGTGTCAACAACTACACTGTGGACATTACTTTGCATGAGGAAGGTTACTTTGATGTAGTAGAAAAATATGATATCCATTTCGAGGTTCCGAAGCACGGGATTTTCCGTAATATTTCGACCTCTTATGAATTAATAACAGAAGAAGGCAAACAGGAAACCCGTAAAATAGAACTCAGCAACATTGAGGTCCCCAATTATAAATTCACTGCTCCTTCAAAAATAGGCCAGAGATTGTCCAACAATCTGCAAATAAAAATAGGTGACGCCAACATCACCTTGCAGGGGCAGCAGCACTACGAGATCAGGTATAGAGTTGAGAACGCATTCCTGCATGAGTCTGAAGCTATATCATTCTATTGGAACATTAAGCCAAGTGATTGGTCTGCCCCTTTTCGCCAAATTGATTTTACCATTCATTTGCCTGATGGAATCACCCTGGAAGAGGGCACCTATTTCTTGTATGCTGGTACTTCAGGGTCAGATGTCCCCACTTCGGATTTTTTAACTGATTATTCTAATGGCACCTACTCTGGATCCAGCAAGCCAGGTGTAGTTTCTTCCGGAGGTGAATCCGTCACAGTTTTATTGAAATTGCCTCAAGGAAGTATAAAGGAAATTAAGCCGTTCTGGCCTTGGTGGACTGACTATGGATGGACTATAATACTATCTTTTTGCTGTGTAGCTTTTTATAATATTTGGAGGAAGCACGGCAAAGATGATCATGCTGTGACTATTACAAGCTACTACCCACCTAAAGGTATGGATCCGGCTATGGTCGGCTTTCTGATTGATGACTCGGGCGATACCTCAGATTTGATTTCACTTATTCCTCATTGGGCTTCCAATGGATACATTACGATAGAAGAAATTGATAAAAAGGGGTGGTTTGCCAAGGATGACACCAAACTCATCAAGCTAAAAGATATAGATACCGACTCACCTTTATACCAGCAGAAGGTCTTCAATGGTTTGTTTGGAAAAGGCTCAGAAGTCATGGTAAGCAGCCTGAAGGACAAGTTCTACACAACTATGAGTTCTGCTAAAAGCACATTGAAAGATGCTGCGCAGATCTATTATGTCAATAAATCACGAAGAATTAAGAACTATACGATTTTTGGAATAATCTTATTAATGTTCCTACTAGTACCTGCCTTTTTGATGTATTGGGGAATTATAGCCGCCATCGCTGCCGCAGTGACCTGTATTATTTTGTTAATAATGAGCCAGTTCCTGATCAAAAAGAATAAAGAAGGGACTATGCTTTTATCAGAATTGAAAGGTTTCAGACAATTCATAAAAGTAGCCGAGGAAAACAAACTTAAAATGCTTCTCAAAGATGATCCGGGCTATTTTGAATCCACGATGAGCTATGCATTGGCTTTTGGGATGTTTGACAAGTGGGCAAAAAAATTCGACGCATTGAATATCGAGCCACCGACCTGGTATCATTCATCCACCGGCAGAATGATGTCTATGGCGCATTTTTCGAAATCCTTCAACAGGTCCATCAAATCTACCCAATCTACCATGGTGAGTTCGCCTTCAAGTTCGGGAAGTTCTAGCGGCGGCGGTGGTTCTTCAGGAGGTGGTTTTGGTGGTGGAGGAGGCGGAAGCTGGTAGGTAAAGATATTAGTTCATAGGGTTTCTTCACCTTTTTATACCGTACACCATTAGCTATGTCATCTTTGATAAAGGCTGGAAGACCGATGACAGTATAGAATTTTTATGGTAAAAAGACGGATCCACTCAATAATCTTCAGGGTTACGTTTTTCTGATAAGTGCCCGCAAACACATGTTCAGAAAAGATATAGTTCTTCGATTTAGCCAGCAATTAATGGACTAATTACTTAAGAAATACTTAGAGATCCTTTAGGAACTATTCGGACAATTAATGACCGGGAAAATTTTCAGAGTAGAAAATTTGGGGAGTTGTTAATAATTTTCCGAAATCAAATTCAGATATAATATAGGCTGGTGAAGATAATCAGACAAATAAATTATTTTCTGACTTAAGATTTCGTGTACCAAATTATAATCAGATGAAAAACAGCGTATTTATAGCTACCAGCCTAGATGGCTTTATAGCCGGAAAAAACGATGAATTGGATTGGCTATCTACCTTTCCCCAGATTGATCATATTGACACGGGATTTAATGAATTCACTTCCCGAATCGATGCACTAGTGATGGGAAGAAACACCTTTGAAGTAGTGGCCGGCTTTGAAGGAGAATGGTTTTACAAAAAGCCGGTTTTTGTTTGGAGTAATTCCCTGACAGAGATTCCGGAAAAACTGCAAGACAAGGCATTTTTGGTCAAAGGAAGCATTCCGGAAGTGCTTGCAGAAATCCATGGAAAAGGGTTTAAAAACCTTTATATCGATGGAGGGAAAACCATTCAGAGTTTTCTACGGGAAGACCTTATTGACGAAATGATCATTACTACAATTCCTGTGCTATTGGGATCTGGCATTCCCATGTTTGGTGAGTTACCAAAGCGTCTGGTTTTTGAATGCGTCAAATCAACCCGTTTTTTGGATAAAGTAGTACAGAACCATTTTGTCCGGAAAAGGTAACATCATCTTGCCGTCCATCCCCCATCGACAGTGAGCATAGAACCTACCATGTACGTGGCGGCATCCGAAGCCAGGTAGATTGCGGCACCTTGGATTTCTTCCAATCTCCCCCATCTACCTAAAGCCGTCGCTCCAACGACAAATTTCTTTCCTTCCTCTGTATCCGCAATCGGCAGATTCATCTCCGTTAAAAACGGCCCTGGACAAATCGCATTTACTGTAATGTTAAAAGGAGCCAACTCTAATCCCAGTGCACGGGTCATCTGGACAACTGCACCTTTACTCGATGCATAAGGAGTTCTGTTCGATAGGCCAACTAATCCCAAGGTACTCGCCAGATTGATTATGCTTCCTTTTCCTGAATTCTTCATATAAGGAGTCACTGCTTTACAGCAAAGCCATGTACCGGTTACATTGATATCCATCACCTTGCTGAACTCTTCCAATTGCAGTTCATCGATCGCTCCCCGGATATTGATTCCAGCGCTATTGATCAGTACATCAATTCTTCCGAAAGCATCAAAAGCTGCTTTTGCCATGGCTTCCGTTTGTTCTTTTTTTACGACATCTGCTGCAAAAGCAATAGCCTTTACATTGTAGAGATCGGCTATTCTCTTTGCAGATTCTTCACCTTCAGACAGATTTCTACTTACAAGCATGACATCGGCACCTGCGGAAGCAAGCCCTTCGGCCATTGCTAACCCCAACCCCTTGGATCCTCCGGTGATAACGGCTGCTTTTCCACTCAGGTCAAAAAGTTTGATCCCGGGTAATCTGGTAGTGCTTGTCTCGGTCATATCCGTATTGTTTAGGTTTTAGTGTGGGTTATAGTTTAAGAAATTCTCGGCTGTATTTTAAGCATTCCCGTATATTATATTCCTCAAAAGCAAGCCGTTGTTCTTGGCTAAGCCCGGCAACTTTGGGAAGTTCCCCTTTGAATTGGTTTTCTTCAAGCATACGCTGCATTTTATACACCTGCAGCCCAGACAGATGCTCAAATGTAGCCCAGTAACTTTCTTTCATAACTGGGATCTCCAGAGGGTCACGGGTAATCATCTCCAAACTGAAGTTGATCTTGGGATTGTGCTTTTTGCAAAGTGCAACTGCAGATTTCAAATCCACGATTCCTTCTCCCAAGGGTACTTCAGACAGTAAAAACCCATCCGGATAGTTTTGCACACCCATATCTTTCACGTGGGTAGAAAAGGCATAGGGAGCCAAAGTTTGGATCACTTCCATCGGGTTCTCCATAAAAGACACGTTGTTTCCAAAGTCAAGTGTCACTCCCACCCATTCACTTCCTATGGATTGGATTATTTGTTTTAGTTCGTATGCTGTCCAGTCCTTATGATTTTCAACTGCCAGTTTCATTTTATGCTTCCGCATAATTGGTTCTGCCAATTCTATGGACCTTATGGCATTTTTTTTAAAAGACAAAAAGCTCTCCTTTGAAGTAAAATTGGTATAGCGGCGTCCGCTCAGGCATGCTGTTCTGAGAATGCTAGCTCCGGCTTCTCTTGCTATGATAACTTCCTTCTCAAAGTCCGGTACATTTTCTGGGCCTTGTGGCAATCCTATGCTTCCTTCCAGATACATATCCAGTTCTTCACGTTTCGCTCTCACCTTATCTCCAAAATCACGGCTCCACCCCCCTACAGTGACCTGAATCCCACCTGCCCCTATGGATTTACAATGCTCCATAAGACTGATAGCATCCGTAAAGGCTGGGAACTTTTGGCTATCAGCTTTTGAATGCCATCTTGATGCATAGGAATGTACTACTATACCCATCGAAGCGTTTTTTAAAAAAACAGGTAACACAGGAAAAGGCATTGTTAATACTATGGCTCCTAACCCGGCTGATCTGAGAAAACCCCTCCTATCAGTCACACTATTTCTTAGGTTTAGATCGGCCATATCATAAAGGTTATTTTGTATCAGGTGAACGTAAAGTTTCCATATGTTTATTCAATTCTTCAGCACTCCATGGATATACCCGACCTTGGGAAGTCATTCTGGTGGACGAAACCAATCGCCCCGAAACCGGAGGGGCATGATTACCCCATTCATTTCTTATATAAGTAAGAATAGCTGCAATACTGGCGTCGTCCATGGTGGCGTGAGCCGGCATTACCGGTAAAATTTCCGGTGCATCATAAATTATCCCCGCCACTTCTATTGGACCCTCCAGTCCATGCAATAAAATCATGGCAAGCCTTCGCTCATCTCCAGTCACCCATTCTGATCCAGCCAATGGCGGCCCCATACGTGGATCTCCTCCCCCATCGGATCCATGACAACCCGCACAACCTACCATAAACTTCTGGCGGCCTAGAGAGAATTGCTTCAAAGCTTTATCATCCAGTTGATTTTCTATGGCAAGCACTTCGGAAGCTTGATATCCTGGCCATGTAAATAATCTTTTAAGCATGCCTACCCGATTTTCGTCCACCGGCAAATCCGTCCGTAAGAATAGTGAAGGCTCAGAAGCAAGCGCAATAGGCGTCCTATCTTTAGCATTGGCTGCTTCAATTGACATCCCTGAAATCAGTATTTTTTGTTTCCAATCCAATTCTTTGCCTGGCGAATCAGCCATAGCGATCAGGGATTTTAATTCCGCATTCACTCCTCCCTTCACCACCGCAGTGGTTAGCATTTCCAGAAAAATCTCTTTGTTTTGGTCTTGGTGATCCCATTCAGAAGAATTCCACAGGGTTCTAAGCAGGCTATATTCTCTTTGCCTCAAGCCACTCAGCATAGCATCTCTAATCATGGCTTGGGAGCCATACGCCGTAAGAATAGGTTTAAGAACTTCTTCTTGATCCCGAGCAGATAATACATGGCTACTCAGTGCCAACTGTAATGCTTCCTTTTCTGAAGCATTTAAGGTATGAATTCGCATCACCGCTGCCAATCTGGATCTTGATTCTGAATATTTCATGGCAAAAGGTTCCAGTAATCTCAAACTGGTAATTTGGAGCAGCCCAGATTCATTTTCGAGAAGCTGGAAAAGAACATGCTCATCCAGAAGATCCAGCCCCTCCAGAGTCCACAGTGCATGGAAGCGGCCCAATTCTCTTGCTTGGTTATCCGCAGTCAATTTTAACAATTCGTCTTTTACTTTAGGATTTCCCCGCTCTATTAAAAGACGCTGCGCCATATCCCGGTACCACCCATCCTCATCAGATAGATACCGGATCAATTCAGAATCACTTGCACGGGAAAGCTTAACGTTTGCTCGGGATGATTTATCATCAGGTACAATTTTCCATATCCTCCCCAAATGCACGGGCATCTCCAGTCCTCTTCCCACGGTCTGCTCTGTAAGGTAAGGGGTCAAATACTCCCCATGCTGAATCAATCCCCTATACATATCAGCTATGTACAATGCTCCGTCTGGCCCAGTTGTGAAATCCACGGGTCTAAAACGCTCATCCGTAGAGGCTAGAAACTCTCTTCCCGGACTCGGATCTCTACCTTCTACCTTGGATCCGATTTGCGCCAGCACATTCCGCTTGACTAAATTACCTGCAGGCTCAGCTATGAAAGCATTTCCATAAAATTCTTCCGGAAACAAAGTAGCCCTGTAGATCCACGGAGAACAGGCTGCAGTAAACTCCAATAAGCGTTGGTTTTCGCTCAACACACCAGGAATATATCCCCTGTTCACAGCCGGAGTCTCCCTGATGGGATAGACCGATCTATCCAAGGTAACTCCATGATCAATCCCAGTGGAAGGATTATGATTTGGATTACGAGAAAAGTAGTTTGGCGGCACCATGTCTGCATGAAGCTGGGACCAGTTATAGTTATAATACAATCGTCCTATATCATCATGACTTATCCCCCACTGACCACGGAATTCTGTAGTATCTCTGATCCATTGCCCGCTTTTATATTTGTACCTCAATCTTGACTTGGCATTGTAGTACCAATTGTCCACATTCCTAAGCAGACCATTATCCGAATGCTCAGGGTTTCCCGAGGAAGCATAGGTGGAATCCAGCAGGGTCTTAGTGTCAGCCTTCAGATCTCCATCCAAATCTTTCGTCACCCAGAGTGCCAAATTCTCAGATACCAGCACGCCATCAGCGAAAAAACCTAAAGCTCTCGGCATGACAAGGCTATCCAGGTAAACTGTACTTTTATCCATCACCCCATCCCCGTCAATATCTTCCAAAACTGATATCCTTCCAATAGGCTTATCCTCCTCAGAGCCCAATGTGTCAGTCATAAATCCTCGCATTTCTATGACCCACAGTCTGCCATCCTCATCAAAAGTGATAAAAACCGGATCCTGAACCATAGGCTCTGAGGCAACCAATTGGATTTTGAACCCTGGCTCAAGCTGAAAAGTCTCCAGTTCTTCTTCCGCAGTTCTTGCAGGAGAGGGATTGGAAGGGTTTTCTATTGCCGTTTTGGTACATGAAGAATAGCTCAACACTATAAAAAAATATAATACTATGCGTAATAAATGCATATGCTACTACAGGATTTTGGGGTTATCAGTTAATATAGACTATGATTCCGCATAATTACAATATCTCAAAATCATTTGCACAAGTTGAAACATATTACTTTGTTTCACAAGTAAGTTTTACAACAACGGTATGGAACAGTTTGTGAATTAGATTTTTATCAAAATCCCGAGTCTTTCTATACCTTGATCCAATTCTTTATAAACATTAGAAAACATGGTTAAAAACTGTTTGATTGCCGCTTTGATTTTACTTACTGCCTATTTTGCCCAAAAAAATGGGCTGACAAATAAAAAGGCTCCCTCCTCAGTCACCTTAATAGAATCCCAAATATTCTGGAATGGAGATTCCTTGCCAGATTACCCAACATCAAAGCCGGAGATATCCATTTTGAAAATCACCATCCCTGCACATTCTGATCTACCGCTACATAATCATCCTGTAATCAATGCGGGTGTTCTGCTCAAGGGAGAACTGCTAGTAATCGATGAAGACGGAAAAGAACTATTTCTCAAAGCCGGAGACCCCATCATAGAAGTAGTAAATAAAAATCACCTAGGGAGAAATAGCGGAGACGAAGATGCTGAAATAATTGTCTTTTATGCAGGTTCTCCGGGCATGGAGATTACCAAAAAGGTACAATAGTAAATTCCTTGCCTTAACTTTGCCGAAAATAAATGCACATGAACTTTTCAGAACTAGGTCTTTCCAAACAGATCCTTGACGCTATATCCAAGGCAAAATATGACAGCCCATATCCTATACAGATAAAGGCTATTCCGGCTGTTTTGGAGAAAAAAGACGTATTGGGAATTGCCCCTACCGGTTCTGGAAAAACAGCTTCTTACATTCTTCCCATTCTCCAAAGGCTACAGGAAAAGCCCACTAATAAAGGTAGAATGATCCCTGTGTTAGTATTGGTGCCCACCCGGGAACTAGCCAGCCAAGTCGCTGAAGTGACAGAGAATTTCGCCAGGTTCCTGACTAGACCTGTCAAAGCCCTAGCCGTTTTCGGAGGAGTTTCCATCAACCCGCAGATGATGAAAATCTATGGCACCGATATTTTAGTAGCTACCCCTGGACGCTTGCTGGATCTGATGTCAAAAAATGCGCTTAACCTTAATCAGGTAGAAGTTTTGGTATTGGATGAAGCCGATAAGGTGTTGAATATGGGATTCAAAGAAGAAGTGGATCAGATTCTCGAAAAACTGCCTCAAAAGCGCCAAAGCATACTTTTTTCCGCCACAAGCGAAGAGTCTGTGGAAACGTTGATAAATGATTTGCTACAGGATCCAGTCCGCATTTCTGCGGAACCTGACACCATCTCTCCCGATCTCATCGAGCAATACGCCTACCGGGTGCCCATGGAGCAAAAGGGGCCTTTTCTCCGCTATTTGATCAATTCAGGTGATTGGCCTCAAATTTTGGTGTTTGCCTCCTCGATCCGGGCCGCCAACAATATCGTGACCAAACTCAGCAAAAACGGGATAGACGCACTCGCTTTTCACGGAGATAAAAGCCAGGGAGCCAGAACAGAAGCCCTGCACCGGTTCAAAACCGGGAAAACCAGGGTGCTGGTAGCGACAGATCTGGCAGCAAGAGGAATTGACATCAAATTTCTTCCGTTGGTAATCAATTACGAATTGCCCAGATCACCGAAAGATTATGTCCATAGAATCGGAAGAACCGGCCGGGCTGGAGCTACAGGAGAGGCTATTTCCCTAATCGCTGAGGAGGATCTGCATCATTTCAAAGTCATCCAAAAAAAGATGAAAAAGCATGTACAGCTGAGAAGTATTGATTCTATAGAATTTTAATACATTTTCTTTTATTCTGAATCTTTGCATAAAATCAAAATATCTTTTCAGCTTCACGCTGATGCCCATTGTCCATTTTAGCCTTTTAACAATTCTTCAAAATATTAATCTACCTCCTAATATTTTTGCAAAAAAATAAGCTGAAATTTGCGAACTCATTAAGATTTAGGGCTGTTTAACCCAAATAATTCCTAATAAAGTGTGAGTCTATCAATTTTTAGAAATGGCAAAGAAATACAGCAAAACAGAATACTTTAAGATCGTGCTGGTACTAGGTGCCTTGTGTACAATCTCTCCATTTTCCATAGATATGTATCTGCCGGGCTTTCCGGAGATGGCACAGACGCTAAATACGCCTATTTCGAATATTCAACTTTCGCTCACTGCCTATTTGGTTGGTATTGCCATAGGCCAGCTGTTTTATGGCCCACTACTGGATCGTTTTGGAAGAAAGAAACCACTGTATGCAGGGTTGGCGATTTACATTCTGGCGTCTATTGGTTGTGCACTGTCACAGACTGTAGAAAATCTGATCTTGATGCGCTTTATCCAGGCTATCGGCGGCTGTGCCGGAATGGTTTCAGCTCAGGCAATAGTTAGGGATATTTTTCCTGTGGAAAAAACCGCTCAGGCCATGTCTCTTTTGGTTTTGGTAATTGCGGTATCTCCTATGATCGCGCCTGCCTTAGGTGGATTTGTAACCGCTGCTTACGATTGGCACTGGGTATTTATCATCCTTGCGGCCTTGACAGCCATTATATGGATTGCCACTGTGATAGTTCTTCCTTCTGGGGCTTTGCCTGATCAAGAGATTTCCTTACGCCCAAAGCAAGTTTGGAATGGCTATCTAAAAGTACTGGACAACCGTCAGTTTTTGGTTTACATGCTTGTGGGAGGTATAGCTGGGGCTGCACCGTTTGCCTACATCGCCAGCTCGGCAGATGTCTTTATGAATCTCTATGGTCTTTCTGAGCATCAGTTTGGTTGGATTTTCGGGATTTTGGCCTTCGCTATGATCGGTTCCACCCAGTTGAACCATATTTTGCTGCGAAAATTCAGCAGCCAGCAAATCATTAATTTCTCTCTGCACTATCAAGTATCTGTAGGATTGCTACTGGTGACTGGCGTCTATTTTGACTGGTTCAATGTGTACACGCTGATTGCCTTGATGTTTGTGTTTCTGACAGCACATGGATTGAATGGACCAAATACTACCGCACTTTCTATGGCACCATTTTCCAGAAATGCAGGTTCTGCTTCAGCCATGCTAGGTAGCATGCGGATGGCTATTGGCGGAATAGTAACCGCCGTAGTAAGCCTGTTTCATGCCAGTTCTGCTTTTCCTATGGTGCTAGGGATGGCAGCCTGTGCCCTGGGTGGCTTCATGGTATTGAAAATGGATCAGCTTACCCCTGGTACAATCAGCAAAAAATCCCATACAGCTTTTTCTACCTGATCCAAGATGGCTTTCTATACGTAAAAGCCTAAACTAAGCTGCATAGAAGACCGGAGACCTTAGAATGTAAATCTGGCCAATTCCCCTTAAAACAAAAGCGGCTGTCCTAATTGTGACAGTCGCTTTTGTTGTATTGAAACTAGGAATCAATTCCCCACTACTGCTTTCACCAGATCGGGATACAATTGCTCGCCGGATTCCCTGTTGAAAAGTGCAAACCCATAATCCCCATCAAAACCATTATCCCAATAAAAAGGGACTAAACCGTGGGAATTCATACTTCGGGTAAGGTAAGTGAGATAATCTTTACGGTATTGGTGGTTCTCTACGGCTATTTTATCTACCGCACCAAATTCACCAATGAGAACCGGGATTCCCTGATCTATAAAAGCGGATTTCATTTTGAGAAACTGTGCATCTGCATGTGCCTCATCTCCCCAACTTGCTTTTTTAGAGGGAGTGGTTGCATTCGCTCCCCACTGGGTGACACTTTCATTTTCTTGCAGCGCAAATTCATATGGATCATAATAGTGAGCCTCCACCATTAATCTGCCGGCTGTCATATCTTCTGGCATTTCAAAAAAATCTATCCCATGATCTATGTTGGTATTAAAGGTCTGAACTACGAGGTTCCTAAAAGTATTTCTCCCACCAGTGGATCTCACAGCATCTACAAATGTCTGGTTGAACGAATTCTGCACTTGGTAATATTCAGGTTTGGGAGTGGAATAATCCCCATCCACCATGACTTCATTGGTGCCGGCAAAAAGTAAATGATCATCATAATCCCGGAAGTTCAAAGCAATCTGTACCCACATTTTCTCAAGCCTATCATTCACATAATCCTGCTGCGCAAAAGTCGGCTGCATCCAACCCTCATCCCAATGGATATTGATCAGTGCATACATCTCATTTTCTATCACATAATCCACCACCTCCTGCACTCTCGCCATCCAGGCGGCATCTATTTCAAATGTAGAAGGATTAGAAAACTTACTCCATGCTACCGGAATACGAACGGCATTAAACCCAGCTGCTTTCACCGCATCTATCAATGATTTTGTTGTTTTAGGATTACCCCAAGCTGTTTCACCTCCTATAGCATCCAGACTATTTCCGAGATTCCAGCCATATCCCATCTCTCTGGCCAGTTCAATAGATGGAATATCCCGCATATCTGTATTATCTGCAGGTATATAATAATCTGGAAAACTTGGCTCAGCCACCTCCTGCACCACTGCCACATCCCTCTGAATAGTTCCAGCCCTGACTTCTACATAAAAAGTTCTTGAAGTTTCTTCATCATTTGAATCCACAGTCACAGTCACTTGACTATTTCCAGACCCTGATAAAGGGGTCACATCCGCATATAAAGCTGCATTTTCAATAGTCCAAGAAGAATTGCTGGTAATAGTAAAGGTCTGCGTTCCTCCTTCTGCATCAAAATTCAGAATTTCTGTGGATAGAGATAAATTGATGGGGTCTGCCTTTTCATCTTCTCCGCAGGAGAAAAAAGTCAGAGAAACAAATAGCATTAATACCAGAAATCTAAATAGGTTATTCATAGGGTTGATTTTTAGAAACTAAAAATACTAGTTCCCATATTCCTAAGAGGGGGTTAAATGTTAGACAAAGGGGATACATTTGTTACCAGAGCTGGCAAAACGCAAAAAGAAATTGATACTACGGCCAATCCCATCCAAAAAAAGAATAATCCCTACTTTTGTCACTCCCTCCCTTGTCCCGTCCATGAGCAATTCAAGTTTAGCCATCAGAACTGTTATTTTCAGCATGCTGGGCAATGTTGCTTTGGCCGCTATAAAATTCTTGGCGGGCATTTTTGGCAATTCCTTTGCGCTGATCGCTGATGGCATCGAGTCGGTAGTTGACGTGTTTGCTTCATTACTTGTCCTATTCGGAATAAAGTATTCCTCCAGACCTGCGGACGAAAACCATCCTTACGGGCATGGAAAAGCCGAACCACTCATCACTTTTTTGGTGGTGGTGTTTTTAGTCATCTCGGCAGGCACTATCGCCTGGCAAGCCTACCAGCACATCATCACTCCACATGATTTGCCCAAACCATTTACTCTGATCGTATTGGCGATAATTATCCTTTGGAAGGAAATTTCTTTCCAGGTAGTACTGTCACGGAGCAAAAAACTAAAAAGCAGTTCCCTCAAAGCTGAAGCCTGGCATCACAGAAGTGATGCGATCACCTCTGTAGCAGCATTTATAGGGATTTCCATTGCGATATTTGCGGGAGAAGGGTTTGAAAAAGCAGATGATTTTGCAGCGCTTTTTGCTGTAGCCTTTATCCTTTTCAATTGCTATAAAATCTTCCGTCCGGCTCTTGGTGAAGTGATGGATGAAAACAATTACGAGGAACTGACCACCCGGATCCGTGAGATCTCCATGACTGTCCCGGGAGTAAAAGGCACCGAGAAGTGCTATATCAGAAAAGCGGGAATGGAATATCATGTAGATCTACATGCTCTGGTGGATGGAAAACTCACCGTCACCGAAGGCCATGATATTTCACATCAGTTGAAGGATAAACTCTGCAAGGTAATTCCGGAATTGGGAAATGTTTTGATACACATCGAACCTGTCTGACACTTGCGCAAGCCAACATTCCAAGCACCGGTCTGCAGCAATTTTTTGTGTTTCGAACGAGGAAGTAAAGAACAATACATCCACCATAGCTCACTACTGAGCGAGAGATGATGTATTTGTGAATTTACACGATGCAGACTTACTCAGAAGCTGCGCATTTCATCACCATTTATCAAATCCAAATCAGGTGGAATTAAAGAGAAGAAAAAATCTGGTCAAAGCACTGGATAACCTATCTGATTCTACACGTGTAAGCTTGACCCAAAGAATAATCCTTTTAAGATTATCTTCTTCCGTATAAATGGTTTTTATACTGACTTTCTCCAATTCCAGAGCGCAATTCTTTAAAACTTTGGCTAACTTAAAGAGGAATCTACTTTGGGACTTTAACCGGACATTACCATGAATATCCTTAAAAATATGGCCTTCCATAATGATCGCCCTTCCGTCTGCGCAATCAAGCGAACGGATAAAATCAACTATTTTGCTATTGGATTGATTCATGATCAATTTCTAAAAAAGCACACTACTAAAGATCCTTCTCTTCTCACGGTACTCCAAGGCGAGGTGGAATTTTTCATCAACGGTGAGACAATTATTCTAAAAGAATTTGACACTTATGAGATCCCTGTGCTGGTCGAGCATGAAGTGAAAGGACTGAAGACCAGGAATATTTTCACCATTGTGCAGGAAAAATAGCTGCGCAATCATCAAGTTCATAACTCAATTAACTTTCCGCCGAGATGTAATCAGGATCATCTCCTATGGATAATTTGACCTTAATCTCATGACGAACACCCTAATAACCGTCATTTTTAGTACCTTAATCATCACATCAGCTTCAAAATCGCCGTGATTTTCCATTCCAAACCTATAGCTCAGTATAACCATGAAAACCATTTTAACCCTAGTTTTATTTATCAGTATCGCCAGTGCATTCGCGCAAACGGAGAAGGAAGTCGCTTCACAGGTAGAAAAACTCCGACTGGCATTAATTGACCCCACAGTTGCCAATCTAAGCGAATTGAGCTCCATACATCTGAGTTATGGACATTCCAGTGGGAAGCTGGAGAACCAAGCCCAATTTATCGAAGCACTGGTCAGTGGGGCATCGGATTTTACAACAGTTGAGTTTCAAGATCAAACCGTCCAGGTAGAGAAAAATATTGCTATCGTGCGCCATAATCTAGCCGCCGACGTGCTGGATGGAGGCATTGCAAATTCCATAAAAATAGGTGTCATACTGGTGTGGCATAAGGAAAAGGGGAATTGGAAACTTATTGCACGTCAAGCTTACAAATTACCCCAGTAATACCCTTCAAATCAATTTCTTTTGAAAAAAATACTATTAGTAGAGGATGACACCCGTGTCTGCAGTTTTATAAACAAAGGACTGAGCGAAAACGGCTTCGAAGTCACTGTGGCTATGGATGGCACTATGGGACTTCAGGTTGCCTTGAGTAGTCAGTTTGACCTGATCATATTGGACATCATGCTGCCTAATATGAATGGTCTAGAAGTCTGCAAACAGATCAGAATCCAGAATAAAACTGTACCTATTCTATTTTTGACCGCCATGGGCAGTACAGAGAATGTCGTCATCGGGCTAGAGTCCGGAGCTGACGATTATCTGGTGAAGCCTTTTAAATTCATCGAATTATTGGCTAGGATCAAAACCTTGCTTCGTCGTGGGGGGAAGATGGAGGAAAATGCCAAGCAAGACCATGAAATCTATCAATTTGCCGATTTGGTGCTGGATGATACAGAGAAAACGATTACAAGAAATGGAAATGAACTATCCCTGACCTCGACAGAATTTAGGCTTCTACTGATGTTTATGAAAAACCCTAGAAAAGTACTCAGTAGAGTAGATATGCTGCATGAAGTATGGGGGGTAAACTTTGACTTGGGCACCAATGTAGTAGATGTCTATGTAAATTACCTACGTAAAAAACTGGATAAATACGGTGAACAAAAGCTTATCCACACAGTAATAGGAATGGGGTATGTATTAAAGGAAAACTGATGAAACTCCAAAACAAGATCATCTATATTCTGCTCACAGCCTTTATTGGGTACACGCTGCTTTTCAGCGGTTTTATCTACTATTCTATTTCAAGATTTGCTTTTACGGATTTCTACAAAAGACTGGAAATCAGAGCAATCGCCACAGCTAAAATCGAACTGGAAAAACAGAAAGACGGCAGTGTAGTGCAACAGCTCAGGCAGGATTACCTCGAACCTCTCGCTAACGAGCAGCATTTTATCCTGGAAGACATCGATCCAAAAAACATATTTGATGATCCAAGACTAAAGGAATTCAACAGTACTTTTTTGAGAAAAGTAGCATCAGATGGCATCGGGACGTATAGCGACCACAACACTTTTTACTATGGGACGATATATAGGACCCCAAACCAAAAAGAGCATTTGATAATCCTATCTGCGGAAAACTATTTCATCACGCATCATTTAGCCTATCTGAGAAATTTAATCTTTACCTCGTTGGTTATCGCCTTTCTGTTGATTGTCATGTTTTCCATCATGTTTTCCAGAAAAATAATAGAGCCCATACAGAACATCATCAATAAGACCAAAAAAATCGGTTCCGAAAATCTTCACATGAGACTGGAAGTACCTGAAAACAATGACTCTGTGCGGGAGCTAGCCCAAACATTCAATGATATGCTCAATAGACTGGAGACTTCTTTTGAAACACAGAAAAACTTTATCAGCAACGCCTCCCACGAATTGAATACGCCACTGACCTCCATAATAGGAGAAGCAGATGTCGCCCTTTCTAAAATCAGGAAAACCGAAGAATACATAGAATCTATCACTGCCATTCTGGGGGAGGCAGAAAAACTCCAGAAAAAAACACAGGCCTTGTTGTTATTAGCCCAGACCGGTTTTGATGGGAAACGACAGAAATTCGGAAAGGTAAGAATGGATCAGCTGATTCTTGATGTAAAAGAAACCGTAGAAAAAATCCAGACTAAGACCAAAATATGCTTGGATTTCAGCTTATTGCCTGAAAACCCGCTTTTACTGAAAGTCATGGGCAATGAGCAACTTCTACACTTAGCTGTATCCAACATTGTCCTGAACGCCTGTAAATATTCCGATGGAAAAACGGTTAACATAGCGCTGGGAGTCATGGATGGCAATATCATCGTTATAGTGAAAGATACCGGAATAGGGATCCCTGCGGACGAGATGGAGTATATTTATGACCCTTACTTCCGGGCTTCCAACACTAAAAACCATGAAGGATATGGTATTGGCCTCCCACTGGCAAGAAACATCATCCGGATTCATGACGGGGAACTGAAGGTGTATTCGAAGATAAATAAAGGTACGACTGTAGAAATCAATCTGCCCAAAGGAAATTTTGTTCTCTAATCGTATTCTAATTTGACCCCTTATATTCTAATTAGATCTTAATCCCATCCTTAATCCATTCTAATAAGTCGTAGGTAATTTTAGCCCTGTCCAATAAACAAACAGGAATAATGGCTAAAACGATTTTAATACCTACCGATTTCACAGTTGAATCCCTGAATCTTGCAAAAATAGCTCTTCAGAACAACCAGGATAAAGGAGAACCCCTTAGAGTTATACTGGTATATGGACAATGGGTATCCACATCCATTAATGATTTGCTCTTTTATTCCAAGGCCAAGGTGCTTGAAAAACTGGAAAGTGAAGAATTCAAATCCAGTTGTCAAATGCTTCTTGGGAAGTATGAGAATACTATTGAGCAAATGTCCATTGACATCTTTAGTGGAACCAATCAAAATGCATTTGAAAATTACCTAATGGGGAACAAAGTAACTGAGGCGTACATCTCCCCCAATTATAAATTCAAACTAAAAAACAGCAGCAGTTTTGACCTTATTCCTTATTTAAATAAGAGTAAGCTACCGCTCATCGAAGTAAACTGGGACACTTCAACTATCCTAGATCAAGAAAGTTCGAAAGATGAGCTATCAGCGCTGTTTTTCACCCATGGTCAAATGGCTCACTAAGAAGCCAAAGATCAATCTGAGTCTGTAGTAGGCGATACAGTTTCACTTTGATTATCAGTAGTCTGCCTAAAAGTTAGCTGGCATTCCCAAGATCTCGCTGGTAGGCAAGTATAGTCATTGAAAGACAAACTATAAACAAATGAAATTCAATTTATTATATCCAACGTCTTTCTCTCTGGTACTAGGGGTTTACTTTACCTTACTTTCTTTTCAGGAAAGTCCAGAAATCCAACTCCTCGGAGAGTGGAAGGAAGTCTCATGGGAATACGAGAAACTGGATTCTCTCATCTCAGATGAAAGCTTTGATTATATGCTGACCGATCATATCAAAAGCCAAATCAGCAAAAATCTGATCATACATGAAGCCGAAATTTGGAATTTTGTAGATGAACATACCCTGGAGATGAAATCCAGCAATACCCAAAATTCCCTGAACTGGACACTCAAGGGCAGAGGAAACGTACTCCAGATCAATGGATCCGGAGGTGTAATAGAACACTATATCATCCAGGAAATCAGCCCCAACCGCATGGTATTGCATTTCAATTCTGATATGCAGGTACGTGGAATTGTAAAAATGACTTTCGAGCGATTGAGCACAAAACAAGCATGATCAGCAAACATATCAATAGAACCAACAAGGAAAATATACAGCTTGGCTCACTTACTGCGTTCTCCGCAGGGATGGTAAATGTCATTTCTGTGATTATTTTCTTTGCCTTCACCTCCAATGTGACAGGTCACTATGCCATTTTAGCCCAGGAAATCTCTCTTGGCAACTGGTATCAAGCGCTAGTGGTGCTGGGATGGATATTTCTCTTCTTCATGGGAAACTTCACCTCCAACTTTCTTGTAATTAATTTCCGCAACCGAAACGCATACCTGGCCCATTCTCTCCCCATACTAATAGAAATTCTATGTCTTTTGGCTGTAGGCACATACATACAGTTCTACTACAAAGAAACCCTCCTGGAAACCGAGTTGATGGTAAGTTCCATGCTTTTCGCTATGGGAATCCAAAATGGTCTTACGGCTACCATTTCCAATTCAGCTGTAAAGACAACCCACCTTACAGGACTTACTACTGATTTGGGAATATTAGCCTCCTTGTTTACCAAAGAGCAAAACCGTAAGAATCCCGAGTTGCGGAGGAAGTGGAATTTACTGCTGGCGATTATGTTCTCCTATTTATTAGGGGGCATTTCTGCTGGTTACATTTATTTGACCATCGCCTATAATGTTTTTTATATAGTCTGCTTATTTCTGTTGATTGTGATCGGATATGATTTTTACCGATTAAAAATGGCTTATCTCCTGACCAAAAAACAGCCTTATTATCGAAAAATCATCAAAGATACAACACCACAACTCACACAATAACCTACGTTAATTCTGAGTGAAAATAGGCTAAAATCCTATTCCAGCAAGCTCTGATGTACCATTCTGTCATTTATTGCTTTTTTTACTCATCTATGGGTTTCTTATGCCAATAGGAGGCTAGGATCGACCCTGTCACATTCATCAATGGCCCAAACACTGCCGGTGCCAGGCCCACCGTGGCTATCTTACCCATCTCCTTGGCAATTCCTGATGCCAATCCTCCGTTTTGCATCCCCACTTCTATCGCTATAGTTCTACAATCTTTTTCATCGAGTTTGAACAATCGACTGGACCAATAGCCCAAGGTGTAACCGGCCAGGTTATGAACCACTACCATAATGATAAGTAGAGGCCCGATGTCCAAGAGGCTGTCCCTTCCTGCTGCCACAATAATCACTAATATAAGCGCGATCGCCGCCATGGAAATTATTGGCATCAAATCATCCAGCCATTTGGCTTTTCCCCGCAGGAAATAATTGAATAACAATCCCGCACCTATAGGAATGATCACCATCTTCACGATGCTGAACATCATGTCCATTACATTGATCTCCACAAATTCACCTGCTAACCAGCCCATCAAGAACGGTGTGACAAAAGGAGCCAGCAAGGTAGTCACTGAGGTCACGGTGATGGAAAGTGCCAGGTTTGCTTTGGCCAGAAAGCTCATCACATTGGAAGCCATACCACTGGGTGAGCAGCCGATCAAAATCATCCCGGCGGCGATTTCTGGAGGAAAACCGCTTGATTTTGCCAATGCAAAGCCTATAAATGGCATAATGGTAAACTGACATAATACACCGATCAGAACTCCCTTAGGCATTTTCACCACTCCAAGAAAATCCTTGATACTCATGGATGTTCCCATTCCGAACATGATCACCTGGATCAACGGGACAATAAGTGCGGAGAATTTGAATCCATCATACGCTACAAAATACTGGGGGAAATATAGAGCTATCGTCACTGACCCAAAAATCATCATGGCATAGGCATAACCTCTTAGCTTTGGTATTCCTAAAAAAGTAATAGCACAGATAAAGAAAAACCCGATCCACAAGAAACCGGCTTCTGCTATATCAGCAAAGATGCTGACGGTTAATGCAGCTAGTAATAGAACACCTGTAAGAATTGAAAGGGATTTTATGATTTTAGGATTCAAAATAAAGGATTTTGGGTGAATGCTATTGAAACTAGCCCGAGTACTAGATTTTTGCTAGTACCCGGGACTATAGGTTGGGCTACAAGATAAATTTCAACTGTAAGTTCTATCATGGGAACGTTTATCATTCCACATATCGGTAGGGGCAAAATAAGAACCATCTGAACGGTGCAGGTGGGCTTTCACCACTTCCTCGTTCAGTTCTATTCCCAAGCCCGGAGCGTCCAGCGGCACCGGAGCGTAGCCTTTATCAATCATTTTTCCACCTCCGGTCATGGTCACCATATCTTCCCACCAAGGAATATCTACGGAATGATGTTCGAGCGCAAGGAAGTTTTGAGAGGCAGCAGCGCAGTGTACATTTGCCATGAATGAAACCGGGGTTCCTGCTTGGTGCATAGCCATAGAAATCCCCTTTTCCTCCGCATAATCTGCAATTTTCTTAGTTTCCAAAAGCCCACCGGATGACGCCAAGTCCGGATGGACAATATCCACTGCGTGGTTATCTATAAGATCTTTGAAATACTGAAGCAGATAAATATCCTCCCCTGTGGTGGTAGGAGTGTTTAACGCATCAGTAATTGTTTTATGCTGCTGCCACATCTGCCAAGGCACCATATCTTCCAGCCAAGCCAAGCGGTACTTATCCAAGGCCTGTCCAAGGCGTATGCAGTTGTTCAAATCAAAATGTCCGTAGTGATCTGTGGAAATGGGAATATCATAGCCAACCATTCCCCGGACATGATCTACTATTTTGGCAAGTTCATCCAATCCTTTCTCGGTGATCTGCACACCAGTAAATGGATGGGCGGTATTCGCATACGACATGTATCCTCCTTGCCACTGGCTTTTCCCCATTTTGAAAATCTCAGGATTGACTATGCAGCCTGGAATATCGATGATTTCACCTATTGACACATCCATTTTAAGCCAGGTATAACCCTGTTCCTCCGTTCTGTATTTGATCAGTTTCAGTTGCTCTTCAGGAGATTCTGCTTCGGGAGTATCGGCATAAAGCCTAACTGAATCCCTATATCTTCCTCCAAGGAGTTGCCAGGCAGGCACATTGTATGCTTTTCCGCAGAGATCCCAAAGAGCCATTTCCACAGCACAAACACCCCCCGCTTGCCGTGATTGACCTCCAAATTGTTTAATGATTTTGAATATTTTCTCAACATTACAGGGGTTTTCACCGAGTATCCTGCTTTTCAGCATGAGCGCATACTTAGGATCTGCTCCATCTCTAACCTCGCCTAGTCCATAAATTCCTTGGTTGGTATCAATCCGGATGATGGCTGTCCCTCCCATCACATTGGTAAGCGCATATCGTAGATCTGTGATTTTCAGGCTGGAAGGAGCAGAAGCCCTACGGACATTTTTGGAGGTTTCTGCCAAGGTATCTTCCATAGACAGTCCCATCAAAGCAGTAAGACTCAGCCCACCAAGAGCGGTTTTTTTCAGAAAATCCCTGCGGTTATCAAGTGTAAGGGGATTTTCGATCTCCGCCTGACGCTGTGCGGCATACTGCTCCTCTCTGAGTTTGTTTTTATAGATTAGGTCTTGAAGGGTGTTTTTCATAGTAAATTGGGTTATTGTTTTTTATGTATATCCGCTTTTATACCAGTAATGAGGCTAAAGCAAAATAGAATATGATTAACGCTAGCATTTAGGCCGCTTCGGTCACCCGTCTTCGGTGTTCTGTCCGGCTGAGCAAAGAAATTATGGCTACTGGCATCATTCAGTTTATCCATGTTGTTTTTTTTATTTAACAGAATTGTATAATTGAGATCAAATTCCTGAGCCCTAAATGCAGCAGGCGAATTGTACCTGACAATTGAGAGTAGAGGTCAGCTTTATAAATTTCCGCCTCAATAGTTACGTTCTTTTAGGTATTCATCCAGCTCTTGCTTTGTCATCGGTAGTTTTCCAGGATAATTATTCAACCAGTCCAGAAAATCCTTTTTGATTTCTTCCGTCCATTGACTGTCGATCTGTCCGGGAAGATATTTTCCTTCCTTGAGCCTGAGGTGTCCAAATTCATCTCTCAAGCCTGTAACCTCAGAAGTCAGAACCAATTCCTCTACCAAATGTGCCGGAATGAAGATCACCCCGTACTTCTTCGCTAAAACCACATCTCCCGGTAGTACTGTCGCACGGCCGATACGAATTGGGGTGTTGATGGAAGTAAGCATCATCTGCTGGATGTATGAAGGGTCTTGCCCTTTCATCCATGCATTGAACCCTTGGATCTCGGATAGTCCTTCCTGATCCCGGACAGATCCGTTAAAAACCACACCACGCTGGGACTTAGCATAGATTGCATTTCCGAGGTTGTCTCCGATCAGCGTACCATCCACTATTTTACCATACCCGTCCGCCACATATACATCGCCAGTAGTCAACACATCTATAGGCCATGAATTCGTGCCGCCTTTTGGGGCTCTCCCTTCCTTTTCCACACCTTGATCCCTGACCTGTTTTTCCAGATCCGGTCTCAGTGGCATATACTGTGCGGTGACTACCCTTCCCGTCATAGCTTCATCGGGAAGCATGATCTGCCACTCGCCTTCATATTGGTTTTGATATCCTTTATTGCGTAATACCCCCCAGGCTTCTTCAATTGAAATACTCTTTAATCGCTCTAAAATCGCATCAGGAACTTTTGGCCTTCCGTCAGGATATCTTTCTCCAGACCAGTCTGCAGTCAGTGCCTTGATGTATTCGGGAGATGCGCCTACATTTTGCGCAGCGACTGGTTGATATAGCGTCAGAAAAAAGGAGGCTGTAAAAATCCCTATGGAAATTTTAAAGGATGTGATTGGAGAAATTGCACTCATATTAGATTGGGTTAGAATTACTTATTAATTAGACCCTCTACTATCCAAGAGATTGCCCCTTAGACACTAAAGGAATTATATCCACTTTACTATTGTCTTCAACTACCTGCACTGAGAGTGAAAGCAGTCAACTATCAGTTAATTTAATCCTGTTAGATTTTCTTTATTTAGACAGTCTAAACCGCACTAAAGAAGCATTCGACAAGAACCCATTGAGCGGATCTATACAAATGATTTTTCGTTGTCTATATCTTGTTTGGAAAAGAATTACTCAAAGAAGGGAATACCAGGAACAGCATACTTCTTCATTCCTTCCTCATTGATTTCTACACCGATTCCAGGTTTTTCAGACAGCGTAATGAAACTATTCTCTGTTCGTGGACCATCGTAGATCACGATATCCTTCCATAAATCATCCGTATCCATATAAATCTGCCATTCCATAATCTGAAAATTGGGCACAGAAGCACAGACATGGCAACTAGCCATTGCCCCAAGAAAAGAAGCAACCATATGTGGAGAAAAAGGCACGTAGTAAAGGCTTGCTAAATTGGCAATTCGCTGTGCCTCCCCAAGCCCTCCCGCTTTCTGCAAGTCCGGCATGATAATATCCAAAGCCCCATCAGAAAGCAACTTGGTGAATCCGTAGGCAAGGTAAATATTCTCTCCGGCACAGATAGGAGTACTCGTTTCTTGGGTAATATGCTTATACACTTCAGGATTATCTGCAGGAATTGGCTCCTCAAGGAACATTAGATTTAAAGGCTCATATAATTTGGCCATTTTCATCCCTGTGACGGCATCATATCTACCGTGCATATCCACACATATATCGATATGAGGACCTACCTCTTCTCGTACAGCTGCGATGGCATTGTACATCCGGTCGATTTCCGCCGGACTTGCTGTCCAGTTGAAGCGGTCGTATTTATTTGGATCTCTTGCATCATCTACATCAAATTTAACCGCATTATAGCCCTTAGCCACTGCACCCCGGGCAGCCTCTGCATAATCATTAGGAGTAGGATTGGTGGAGGTGTAAAGCGCAGTATCACAATAGACCCGGATTTTGTCCCTGAATTTCCCACCCAAGAGCTGATAAACCGGTACGCCAAACACCTTTCCTGTAATATCCCAAAGGGCTGTTTCTAAAGCAGTCAAAACTGCCACAAAAACCCCTGACTGTGCTCCACCAAAAAATGCTCCTTTACGGATTTGTTCTGCAAGTCTATTAGGGTTTAGGGGATTTTGACCTCTCAACATCCTGCCCATCCGCTGTACCATATAATAGGTTCCATGTATAGCATCCACAGCTTCTCCGCATCCCCATACATCCTGATCAGTGTAGATTTTCACATAGACAGCTCCTCGCACATACCCACATTTTACATCTGTGATTTTGAGATCCGATGGATTGGAGTAAGGGTTTTGTTTCGCAACCGCTTCATTTAATCCAGAAAAGGTGCCCATCAGCCCGGCTCCAGCCAATCCGGCAAATGTGCTTTTTTGAAGAAATGATCTTCTTGAATTTTTAGGTTTCATAGGTTATTTTGGTTTTGTTATTTGGTGTGAACGGTTACCATGTTCTCTCCTTTAGGATTTCCTGGATTTGTTCTCTGGCTATCGGCAACTCATCTATATGATCCTCCAGCCACCGTGAAAAATCCCGTTCTATATCATCTGACCATCTGGTATCTATATCACCGGCAGTGTATTTCCCTTCACGGATTCTTTGGTGACCAAACATATCTCTTAAGCGTACTACTTCGGACGTGACCACGACTTTCTCTGCCAGATGTGCGGGTATAAATGAAACTGCCCCGTCTCTTCCCAAAACTATATCCCCTGCCATAACCGTAGCCTGACCTATTCGTGTAGGATGATTGATCCCAATGAGCATAGTATTTAGATCTCTAGGCTGATTATGATGGGAAGGATGATAAGTCCGGTAGTACGATGTAAATCCACCAATTTCCTTCAACCCAGGAATATCCCGTACCGCCCCATTATACACAATCCCATTACCTGAATTGGCATAAATTGCATTGCCTACATTATCACCGATCGTAGGACCTCCGTCATGGATCCCAAACTGGTCCACCACATAGACATCTCCCTGTACCAAAAGATCCACTGGCCAGACGTTCTGGCCCTTTTTACCTTCTGCTTTGCCTCTGGCATCTATAGCTCCGTGAATATCGGGCCTGCCTGGCATGAAGGTCGCCGTCAATGCCCGTCCTACCAGAATACTGTCAGGATTGATCATCTGCCATCCATCAGCATATTGGTATTTGTAGCCTGCATTTTTCATCACTGCCCACGCTTCATCATGGGTCACAATTTTCATCCGTCTCAATAGGTCATCTGATACTTTGGGTCGTCCGTCCTGAAAACGCTCGCCCTTCCACTCCTGGGTAAGGAAAATCATTTCTTCTTTGGAAATCTGCTGAGCGGAAGATTCTATCATAAAAAACAATAGAAACAATAGGATTATATAGGTTCTGTTCATTATGGAATATAACTAATATTAAAAAAACCGAGACTGGATTTTCCAGACTCGGTAGTATTTTTATTTGTCCCACCAGACTTTAGTGTCAAGATTATCAGGCCCCTGCGCCGAAATCGCAGCGGAAACATTCTCTGAATTCACAGAAATCTCTGAATTTGGGTAGGTTAACCTATTGATAAATTCAACCTCTCTGCCTGGATATGGATTAGGCATAAGATCCGGATAACCACTTCTACGGAAATTGGCAAATGCTTCTGGCCCATTCAGAAAGCTGGAAACCCAGTATTGTGTATTAATCTGTTCCAAAGCATTTGACGGATCAAACGGGTTTTCCTGAAGGTATTGATTAACCTCCGAAGCGGCTATGTCAGATGCTTCATCTATAGTTCCCAGCTGGTTCATATGCGCCCGGACTCCCGCATTGTAGTATTCCTCCACAGTCCCTGTACTGATCCAGCCTCTTTCTCTAGCTTCAGCCATCAGCAAGTAATTTTGTGAAGCCGTCACCAGGAAGTTCGGGGCGGTGTTTTTGGTCACCCGTCTCCTATCTGCCTGGGCAAATTCATAAAAACTCACTAGCCCTAAGTCAGAGGCAGCTTTTACCGCCCCAGCATTGTCATTACCCATAGGAATGCCTATGTGAACATCCGCATCATAGGTTTCATTCTCCGGAATTTGCTCAGGCCCGGACTTTGCCCCGACGTATGTCACGGCGATAGCGGATAATCGGGGATCATTTGTGCTTTTCAAATAGTCAACAAAAGGTTCAGTTAGGTAAAAATTAGAAGCCTCAGTTGCATTCAGAAAGTTACCGATGGGGTTAGTATAGTTAGGATCATGGCGGATAGCCGCATTATCGGAATTTGTCAGGATCACTCCACCTTGAACAGCAGATTGTACCACCTGTGCGGCCCTGTTTGGATCAGCTTTGCTCAATCGCATTCCTGCTCTCAGCAATAAAGAGTAGCCAAAATTTCTCCATTTTTCCACATCTCCCTGATAAAGGATATCTGCGGATTCCAGGGTACCAGATACATCAAGTGCAGCTGTTGCTTCAGTCAATTCCCTGATCAAATCCGTATAGATAGCTTCCTGAGAATCATATACCGGGAGATAAATCTGATCCGAGTACCCTTTGCCTCCTTCGAAGTAAGGGATGCTGCCGTAATCATCAGTCAACACCATAAAGGCAAATGCCTGAATAATCCTGGTCATTTGCATTAAATTGGATCGGGTTTGATCTTCTTCTAATCTAGTGATGACATCCCGGGTATTTTTGATGACATTTCTATAATATCCCTGCCACAGCTCTTGAGTCAAGGTTCTGTTATCCTGGTTGTAATTCGCCCCAGAAACCAGTCCGGAATTAGGAGTGACTATCTGCTGAACGACCCCCATGTCATAGACCAAAGATCCGTTTGGATAGGCACACCCTACGATGGCTGCGTTTAGCTGAAAAGCAGGATCAATCGACGTGGCACTTACTTTATTGGTGTTCAACTCATCAAAATTGTTGTCGCAGGCCGATGAATACAGCACCACAAGTATGATCAGTATGTATTTAGATATCTTTTTCATGGCTAGTTGGGTTAAAATTTGACATTCAGATTGAAACCTAATCCCCGTGTGGAAGGGAGGCCTGTTGACTCCATTCCCACCAGATTATCTGAGGAATAGCCGAATGATTCCGGATCAATATTGTCCACCCATTTTTTGATCATGAATACATTGTTGGCTACAAAGTTTAGCTTCACCGATTTGAATGGCTGATTTTCAGGCAGATGCTTGGTAAAATCATACCCTAAGGTGATCTGCCTCAGTTTCCAATACCCTCCATCGTAAATCACCGGCTCTACCAAGGCCTGGGATCTCACGATTTCCCAATAGGATTGTACAGGTGCGACAACAGTATTCGTTTCGCCTGCTTCATTTACTCCGTCTCCCACTACTCCGCCTTCTCTTCCTTCCAGGGTCATCTTGTGAAGTCCGTGGCGTACAGCATTGAAATTAGTTCCGGAAAGCATGATGTTTCCAAGTTTGAAATCAATCAAAAATGACAACATCACTCCTTTGTAGTTAAAGGAATTGTTGATACCGCCGACCCAATTAGGCAAAGCACTACCAAAATTCACCATATCAGTAGTCCTGAGAGGCAATCCATTGGCTCCAAAAATCTTCCGCCCCTGCTCATCTCTTTTATAGCCAAAACCTGCCACCTGTCCCATTTCCATTCCCACAATCTGGCGCAATTCCCCGTTGAACACATGGGTACCGACTGTGATTCTTTCCCCGGGTGTGTCTGTGAGCAAGCTGAGTACTTCAGTCACATTATAGGCCGCATTGAAGGTGGTCTCCCAGGTGAAATTGCTATTCTCCATAGGCACCAAAGTCAAAAGCATCTCTACTCCCTTATTTACGCTTTGTCCGCTATTGATGGAAGTATTAACAAATCCACTCGCATCCGAAATCTGTGCACTCACGATCTGATCTGTGGTAAGCTTGCGGTAGAAAGCCATGTCCAGACTGACTCTACTCTGAAACATCCCCAACTCGAAGCCTACCTCAGCTTCTCCTATCCGCATAGGCCTCAGATTAGGGTTAGGGAGGTTGGTACCTGTGGGCCCACCTACCGGCTGACCGTCAAATAGGTTGTTGTTAATCCCATAAAAAAGCACATTGGAATATGCCCCCACGTCCGCATCACTCCCCACTTCTGCATAAGCAGCCCTGATTTTACCAAAATTCAACCAACCAGAGGTGGAATAGTTCTCTGCAAACACCCAGCTGGCGGATACCGAAGGGTATAAAATACTTCTATTTGCCTTGGACAAGGTGGAGAACCAGTCATTTCTAATTGTACCTGTAAGGAAGAATTTATCCTTAAAGGAAAATTCCGCTGATCCATAAAGTGAATTTACGGCCCGTTCATTAAGATCATACAGAGGATCTTTAGCTCTGCCATTTTGCACAGTATATAAGTCCCTGACCACAAAATCGGTCACTTGGACACTATTCAGTTCAGACCTACGCTGCATATGGTTGCCTCCAAAATTGGCGTTGACCCTCAAGTCCCCGAATTCTCTGTTGGCATTGATAAGGAAGTCCGTATTAATCTCCCTAAATCTTCGTTGCTCCTGGGTATACATGCCATTCACGAAACCTTCAGGTGCTTCCGCTCTGGAGGCTTGCCCGGTGGGGAAGTTGTTGTAATCCTGATCTCTGGACCAAAAATCCTCACCCACTCTCCCTTGTACAAACAACCAGTCGTTGATTTTATACTTCAGTGCCACGTTTCCGAAAATACGGTCCCGTTTTATATTCTGAAACTGATCAGAGAGCGTAAAATATGGGTTTGTACGGTTTCTGAATCTGGAATAAACCGCCTCATTTCCATTGGCATCGTAGCGATTGTCCCGCAACACATCCAACGGCATTGAATTGGCCATATTATATAGAGCCACCGGAATGGTATTGTCCTGTTCCCCGATATTAGGCGGATTGGTGTTTTTCTCGAAGGAATAATTAAAATTGCCCCTAAAAGAGAATTTAGGAGAAAGCTCATAGCCAAACCCTAAGTTGATCGTCTTTCTATTGTAAGAGTTATTAGGAACTATCCCCTTACTATTGAGATCGGAAAAGGATAGACTAAGACCACCCTTTTCTGTAGAGGTGGCCAAAGTCACTGAATTGGTCACATTTTGTCCATTACGGAAAAAATCATTGACAATTCCCCTCACGGGCTCGTATGGGACTGTAACCCCATCAAACAGCATCTGCGTCATTCCCGGCTGGAACTTCTCACCAAAAGACCACTGCCCAGAAGTAGGATTAGGAGTGGTAGGCCTTACACCTTGCTCACCTTGGCCATATTCATATTGATAATCAGTAAAGTCAAGTGGTGCTTCATTGGTATAATTAATATTGTAAGTCACACCTATTCCCTTGGTGTCGTTTTTACTCTTGGTGGTGATCATGATGACTCCGTCCTTGGCCCGGGATCCGTACAGTGCCGCCGCCGCTGCTCCCTTCAGTATTGTCATGGATTCCACATCATCAGGATTGATACTGGATAGCCCATCACCTCCATCTGAAGTATTCCCTCCTCCCCGCACACCTATACTGCTATCGGAAGCATTATTGCCGGGTTTTGACCCAAAATTGGTGTTGTCAATCGGGACACCATTCACCACAATCAGGGGATTGTTTTGACCGGAAATAGAAGACTGCCCTCGAATCCTGATTTTAGAGGTACCTCCAGGACCAGATCCCAAAGTGGAAATATTCACTCCGGCCACTTTTCCCTGAAGGGCATTCATCACATTAGGCGTCCTATTGACAGTAAGTTCATCTGACTTCACGGTGGAGGTAGCGTACCCGAGGCTTTTTGCCGATTTTTCTATACCAAGTGCAGTCACTACCACTTCTTCCAGGTTACTCTCATCTACTTGCATGCTCACAGTGATGACAGTCCTATTACCTACTACTACTTCCTGATCAACATACCCCACAAAAGAAAACACCAACACGGAATTTTCATTTTCTACATTAATCAAAAAGTCACCTTGGGCATCTGTAACTGTACCTGTCGAGGTTCCTTTCAACAGCACATTTACTCCTGGAAATCCTATACCGTTTTCATCCGTCACGTTTCCTCCGACTTGGATTCTTTTCAGCTGAACTTTGCTGCTGCTTGTTTCTAAGCTGGATTTACCAGACATCCCCGGACCGCCAGATCTAGTCTCCACCAGTATGGCTCCAGAAGCGGGAAGCCCGGAATTTAAACTTGATTTTTTGGGTGAAACAATGTAAAACCGCTCTGCTGCCTTTTCATATTTCAGACCGGTGCCTTGTAAAATCACTTCGAGACCTTGTTCCACCGACTCGAAGGACTCTTGTTTGATTTTGGTTTTCTTAGTACGTACCACCGCATCCTGGTAGGCTATAGAAACATGGAAATCCTGTTCTAGCCGACTCAGGCTTTTTTGCAAATCATCATAGGTTTTGCTGGGTTCGCCAGCAGTGTAAATAGTCCGCCCGGATGCAATTAATTCCGTGCCTTGCGTCAGCGCATAACACGGAATCGAGCAGCCTATACACATGAATAGTAATAGCTTTTTCATGCTTAAAGGGTTTGAGGTTATTTGGGGAAAATTTCATTTTGGGTTATTTAATCAAGTACTTGTTATTCTCTTTTGTCAGTTCCACATTGAAAATCAGAGCGATCTGATGGAGGAATGAATCTACATCTGTCAATGGCATGGATCCCGAAGCGGTCAAGTGCAACGCATCTCTATTTTGCACCTCGATGACAACTCCATAATTATCTTTAGCCATTTTCACCATTTCTGCCAGACTGGTATGCTCCAGGTTCAGGATATTATCTTTCCATGAGGTATATAGCGAAGTGTTTACCTTTTCTCTATGGAACTGGCTATTCTTAAATTTGACCAGATCACCTGGCTCCATCACTATTTTGCCTTCTTTCTCTGCTACTGGGAAGCTAAGGGTGACCAAGCCAGAATTGAGTATGACTTCCGTCTCTTCAGCACGGTTATATACATTGAATTCAGTTCCTAGCACCTCAATTGTCACCCCTTTGGAACTCAGTACGCGGAATGGCTGGTGATCTACTTTGTGTACAACACTGAAAAATGCTTCTCCCTCAATTGTGATTTCCCGAACGGTCTGTTCTTCCCAGTTGTCGGAGTAAGTAAGTCTAGAATTAGAATTGAGTTTGACTGTGGAGCTATCGGGAAGTGTGATATCGAGTGTTTCTCCGTAACCGGTCACAAACTCTACTTGCCTCGGAAGCATAAGCCAATAACCCGTAGCAACAGAAAATAAGACCGCCAGCATTCCCGCCACCAATTTCCAACTGCGCTTCTCCGTCCTAAAAATCTCAAAGGGTTTTTGTGGCAAATCCACTTCTTCCTGAATCTGACTCCAAACATCCTGCAATTCCGACGGGGACAATTCTTCCCTGGAGTATTCCAATGACAAGACCAATTCCCTGGCGTCGTCCACATATGGAGCTTTTTCCGGATTGGAATCCAACCACCTCATCCAAAACTCGTCATGTTCGGGTGTTGGATAAAGTACCCATTCCTTGAAAAAGGGATCGAAAGTAAAGTCCTCTACGGAAAATTTTTGGTAATCGGGATGATGAAAAGTCACAGGCTCTGGATTAGTATTATGACTATAAGAGCCATAGCCTAATCAATCCTCATCATTTTTTTTGTTTTTTTTTCGGTCAGATAATCACTTTCATAGCCTGAAGAGCTTTTGAAATCAAATTATGTGCTGAAGCGGTACTAATGCCCATCATTGAAGAAATCTCGGAGTAGCTCATTTCATTGAAAAAACGGAGGATCACTATTTCCCTCTGCCGTTTGGATATTTTTCCTAAAGCTGAGGCAACTTTAGACTTGTTGGATTTTAGCAAATCCATGGCAATTATTTCCTCTTCCTTAGATACTTCCCCGTCCAAAAAATTGTTTTCAGTTGGCTCAGTGGTGAATTTTCTGTCTTTGTTGATTTCTTTGATCAGGATATTCCTGAAAGATTTAAAAAGGTAATATTTCACCGAATCTACACCTGGGAGTGAAGTTCTTTTCTTCCATAGCCAAGTAAAAAGCTCTTGAATACAATCCTTTACCAAATCTCTGTTGTAACAGATGTGCATTCCATAGTTAAAAAGCGGGTTGGCATATCGGTTATATAGCGTGGAAAACGCCAGGTTATTTCCTTTATATAGGCTTCTCCACAATGCTTGGTCGTCAGCACAGGCATCCTTTGTTGATTTTGAGCTATTTGAAGTCAAAAGGTTCACATGATCACCCATATTCGAAATTATATTTCAGTATAACCGGTTTTTAAGGTAGTTAATATTTTGACATAAATCAAAAATATCCAGTTAGGAAAATAATCCTAACCTAGCATTCCCGCGATAAAAAACCCGGCATATGTCCCAAAAGCGTTTCCTAAACTACCTACCAATACTCCGGGAATCAGAAGATCAGGACGGTTTAGACTTTCCGCAGAAGCCAGTGCTGTGGTGTTTCCCCCTACGTTCGCCTGGGAAGCTACTGCTATTACATCCCAATCCATATGGAGAAGTGCTCCTAACCCAAATATCACCAGTCCATGTATGAGCACGACTAAGCTCACAAAAACGATCAAAGTACCTGCTAAATCTTCTAGGCCCAACAAGGTGCTCAGATCGCACAACGTGCCTATGGTGGCAAGGAAGATCAGAATCAGAAAAAATCCTATGGTATGTGTCCCTGAGATCCGTCTGATAGTAGGGATCTGCGCCATAATGAGCGCAAGGCTGGTAAGAACGATGATTTCAGGAATCCTGGGAAATGATAGATAAACCAACTTGGAAATAGCCATAGCCAAAAATGCCAAGCCAAGAATTGCTGCCAAGCCAGCTATACTGATTGATTCTTCTGCTTTTATTTTTTGAGGCTCTTTTGATTCACTGATCAGTTTTTTACGAGGGAAAAACCGTTGCAAATATTTTGGCAAAATCAGTGTAGCAATAATCCAGGGAGTTCCTATCAAATTATCCACTACGGTGGCGGCGGCATATAGATCAGCCTGCTCATTGACTTTGAAGCTCAGGGCGATGGCATTAAAATTTATACTTCCACCAATATATGTACCTGTGTACATACCTGCAACAGCATTGGCCATGGGGCCAATCTCTGGCTCTGGCTGTACTATAAACCAAGCTACCAACACGCCAATAAGGGTGCCCATAGCACCAAGTCCGAACATCAGCAAAATCGGAGCCCCTACTTTTTTCAGGCTACTCAGATCCACTTCCAGCAGGGCTATGAAAATCCCCATAGGTGCTAGATAAACAAAGACTCCTGTGTAAACGGGATTACCGCTGGTTGCGGCGGGAACCAACCCTATGTTTGCAGCAATGGCAGTTATTAGAATTACTAAAATCGGAGTACCGATGGTACGAAACCCTTTGTACCTGGATAGCCAAACGGACAGCAGCACAAACATGCAAAGCATACCACTGACGTACATCGGGTCTTGAGTCCAAGTCATCTGGGAATTTAAAGGAAAAAATCCTGAATAACTTTTACAACATATTCCATTTCACCTTTCCTAATCCAAGGATTTAGTGGCAGCGAAAGACCCTCTTTACTGATTTTCCTGGCTTTTACATAATTGCCAATACTGCTGTAAGGTTTCAGATCAGGCAAAACGGAAGGATAATGTATCGCCGTTACTATACCTTTTTGGAAAAGAAAACTCTTCAACTCATCCCTCCTTTCTGTCTGGATCACAAAAAGATGCGCATTATGATCTGGTTCTAATATTCCCTGCGGCAATCGAATTCCCCCAACTTTAGAGAGGCTAGTGAGGTAATACCCGGCAAACCTTTTCCTAAGTGTCTGGTGGTCCTCAAATCTATCTAAAAGAACATTTAAAAATCCGGCTTGGAGCGCATCTATCCTACTATTTCTTCCTATCAATTGATGTTCATCACGAACCGGTTGACCGTGATTTACCAGCATCTTAATTCGTTCAGAGAGGTAGGTAGAAGAAGTGAGGCACATTCCTGCTTCACCCAATGCACCTAGATTTTTTGTTGGATAAAAACTCAAACATCCTACATCTCCAAAAGTACCGGCAGCTTTTCCATTTTGAAATGCCCCAAATGACTGGGCTGCATCCTCGATGATATAGAGCTTATTTGCTTTAGCTTTAGTGACCAAGGCATCCATATCCAGCATTTTTCCATAGAGATGTACTGGAATCACCGCCTTGGTTCTAGCTGTGATCGCACACTCCCAGTCCGCCGCCAAAAGCCCATCTTCGTCCGTATCCCAAAATACAGGAGTAGCACCTACAATCAGCACCGCTTCGGCAGTAGAAACCCATGTCATAGCAGGCACAATGACTTCATCTCCAAGCCCAATCTCTAGCGCTCGAAGTGCCAATTCCAACGCATCTGTCCCATTTGCGCAGGATACTGCAGAAGGGGAATTGAGGTAGGCAGACACCTTTGCTTCCAAATTCTTTACTTCTTCCCCACCGGAAAAAACACCGTTTTCTAGTATGAGATTGAATTTTGTCTTCAAAGCATCTTTCAACTCCTCATCCCATCGTTTAAGATCAAGAAACGGAACCTTCATCCAGTAATTTAGCTAGTTGAAAACTGAGATTCTTTCGTGAGTAGTGAGCTATGCTTGATACCATTTCTGGTTTTCCGGTACGCTCAAATAACTTTCTGAGCTCCACTTGAATACCCACGTAATCAGAGTGATCTAAAACAGAACCAACTTCTGCTTGTTCAAGAATTTTAGCACTATCGCCCATAGGATCCCCTAAAGCCAAAATAGGCAAAGTAGTCGCCATATATTCGAACAGTTTTCCCGGGATATTACCTTTGGCGTTTTTTGTATTGGTAAGAATCAAAACCAGACCATCAGCCTTTTTGTAAAAATTAAAAACCTCCTGATGTGATACATAGCCTGCAAAATCTACATGGGAAACAAGCCAGGGATCCGTGGAGATTTCCTCTCGAACCTGATCACTCACCCTACCAACAAAAGTAAATTTCACATCATCTTGCTCTTTGGAAAACTCTTCGCGCATAGCTTTAAGCAAAGGCATTGGATTACGGATCGAATCTATAATCCCCGTATAAACCAGATGTAAGCTATATGGCTTTTTTTCACTAACAGAAAAATCCTCCGGAATATCCATTGGGTCAAAACCATTGGTCAACAAATCCACTTTGCGGTGGGCTAGCTGTGCCAGATCATGTTGGAAAGTAGGGGAAATTGTCGTGATGACATCAGCCTCATTCAACACTGACTGCTCCATTTTTTTGTGCTGGTTTCTTACGTATGCCTGCATGGGCAACTTGTCCAGAAACTCCCACTGGGACCAGGGATCCCTAAAATCCGCCAACCAAAAGACACCTTTTTGGCGTTTCAACTCCCTACCTATCAGGTGTATGGAATGTGGCGGACCTGTGGTGATCACAGCCTGAAACTGTCCTTTATCCACTAAATCAGCAAGAAATTTCACAGAAGGTTTTACCCAGAATACTCTAGGATCAGGTATCATCAAGTTAGCCCTAAGCCAGATCGCGGCTTTCTCCAACAGACTTTGTTCTTTTTGTTCCAGAACTCTGCCTGGATGGGATGCTTTTTTCCCCCGAAGCTTGTCCAAGAGCTGATAAGGCTCCCAGATCGGGAATTTCATTACCTCCAGCTGGGAAGAGATTTCCTTTTCCAAGCTTTCATCTTTCAGGTCAAAATCAGGATTTTCGGGAGTGAAAATTACAGGTTCCCAACCCGCTTCAGGCAGGTATTTGGCAAATTTCAGCCATCGCTGAACGCCTGACCCTCCACTTGGCGGCCAATAGTAGGTAATGATAAGAACTCTTTTCGACATAATTTGGCACAAGGTACTACCTACAAAGTACCAAGTAGCCGACCATAAAATCAAATATGAAGAAAAACATTTAGTCGCAGTATTCAGTCAGCGTGGTAAACTTGATCATTGAATTTGAACATTGGCCATTGAAATTATTTAACCACGTTAGAAAACATAGCAATGTCTTCAGTTGATAAATATAGATGTATTCTAATTTTAAAAACCCTATGGTCTTTTCAAGTTTTTCAAAAAGTTCTACCACAAAGGCACACAGAGAACAAAGGAAATAACAATGGAAGTCTGAAGAATCATATATTTTTTGAATCAAAAAAAGGGAGCAGGTCATCCCCACTCCCTTTCAAACTTAGAAGTCTAAATTTATGATTTCCTTATTCTCCCTGAGCCAAGGAATATCCCCTTACACCATCAAACGAATACAAGTTTTCGGTTTTGATGAAATCAAATCCCAATTCTTCCACTTGCTTCAGCAGCTCCCGAATCTGAGCATGTGATATAGTAGCTTGTTCAGCATTTTGGAATCTACATCTCCAGTGATCTGTGCAGAATGACTCTCTCATTCCATCAGGGAACACTTTGATACCTCTATTGGTGATCAAGGTCAATTGCAATCCATCGGCATTTGCCTGACGGAGTTTCTCTCCCAACACCTGCGGATCTCTGCCTGGTTCATCCCAATCCACAAAAACATCCACTCCAATCAGCTCTTTTTTCGCTTTGGTCACAGGCGACACAAAGACGTTCATAGGAGAAGTATCCTTATCAAATTCAGCAGGAACCATTGAAGAAGGCAGTTGCCCCAGTCTTTCTATCACAGCGCTGGCAAATTCTTCCGTTCCTACTTTTTTTGCAGAAAGTCCTTCCTGATAGATATCTCCGGTGTGGATCCCATCTTCCAAGGTTTTCATCCAGGCATTGGATATCTTCTCCGCAACCTCTGGCTGACCTATGTGTACCAGCATCATAATAGCACCGTTTAGTAGGCCTGATGGATTTGCGATCCCCATACCAGTGATATCTGGTGCGGAGCCGTGAATCGCCTCAAACATCGCGACTTCTTCACCTACATTGGCAGAACCACCTAGTCCTACAGATCCCGTCACCTGGGCCGCCACATCAGAAATGATATCCCCATAGAGGTTCAAAGTAACGATCACATCAAAAGTTTCCGGTCTATCTGCAATCAAGGCAGTTCCTATATCGATGATTTTGTGATCAGTCTGGATATCCGGATATTCTTTAGAAATCTCATCAAAAGTCTTGTGGAAAAGACCATCGGCTAGTTTCATGATGTTATCCTTGGTCATACAAGTCACTTTCTTACGACCATATTTCTTGGCATATTCGAAAGCGTATCGGATTATCTTCTCTGATCCCGGCTTTGAGATCAACTTCAAAGACTGGAATACCTCCTGAGTCTGTCTATGTTCGATTCCTGCATACAAATCTTCCTCGTTTTCACGGATGATCACTAAATCTGTTTTCGGGAAATGCGTCTTAATAAACGGGGAAAACGCCTTGCAAGGCCTTACATTGGCGTATAAACCAAAAGAAGTTCTCGTGGTGACATTTAGGGATTTAAAACCACCTCCCTGAGGAGTGGTTATTGGAGCCTTCAGGAAAATCTTTGTTTCTCTCAACGATTCGAAAGCATTCGGTTCCATTCCTGAACTGATCCCTTTAAGATAGACCTGCTCACCGATTTCGATCACATCATATTCAAGTTGAGCACCTGCTGCTTCGAGAATCGCCAAGGTAGCTTTCATGATTTCCGGGCCGATCCCGTCACCATAAGCCACCGTAATTTTTCTTTTGGAAGACATATTAAACTAGCGGATTTAGTTAAAATTCGATTTTGAACAAAAGTAAAGAAAAATATGGAAGCAGTTTTTTGACCTAGGACAAATTCCGCTGTATCTGAATCTTATTCACTTATTCATAAAAGGGGTGATTTTACTTTATCTTAGAGGCATCATTTTCAGGCGGCACAGTTTGGGAATGATGCCCCCGCTTGTATATTTGTTTTACACTCAACGATAAACTATGGCTGATTTCAAAAATATCCTTACTAATGTGAAAGGTGGTGTTCTCTACCTTACCATTAATAGAGAAGATAAAATGAACGCGCTGAATTTTGAGACTTTGGAGGAGTTAAGGTCTATTTTTGAAGAAGTATCTGATAACAAGGAAATTAAAGCGGTCATTATCACCGGATCAGGTGAGAAGGCTTTCGTTGCCGGGGCGGATATCAGCGAGATCGCGTCACTCAATGAAGTGAATGCAAGAAAATTTTCCGAGAGTGGTCAGGAGATTTTCAGCATGATCGAAAACTGTCATAAACCCGTAATTGCGGTCACTAACGGCTACACCCTTGGGGGCGGATGTGAACTGGCTATGGCCTGCCATATGAGGATAGCTACTTCCAACGCAAAATTTGGCCAACCGGAAGTAAATCTAGGCATTATCCCAGGATATGGAGGTACCCAGCGGCTGACTATTCTGATAGGCAGAGGCAAAGCCTACGAACTCATGATGACAGGGGAAATGATAGGGGCCGAAGAAGCTAAATCTCTAGGTCTAGTCAACCATGTTCTTCCGACTAAGGAAGATGCAATGCAAAAAGCAGAAGAGATCATCACTAAAATTCTCAGTAAAGCGCCACTTGCCATAGGTATGATTATCGATTGTGTAAACTCGTCTTTTATACCTGATGAAAATGGCTATCAGACTGAGGCCAATAGTTTTGCCAGATGCGTGAAATCCGGAGACTATAAGGAAGGCACTTCTGCTTTTCTGGAAAAAAGACAGCCGCAATTCAAAGGAGAATAAGCCCCTTACTTCTGAATGGGTAATTTCAAAAAACTAGCCGGACAAACCGCAGTTTATGGACTGAGTAGTATCCTCGGTCGATCGATTAATTTTTTAATGATTATAGTATACACCGCATACCTCAGCAAAGAGGCGATGGGGTCGTTTACGAGTATCTATGCACTGATAGGGTTTATGAATATTGTCTTCACTTACGGGATGGAGACCACGTTTTTCAGATACAGTACCGGTAAAAATCTTGACCCAAGAGCGGTTTATAACTCGACCCAGTCCCTACTGGTAATTTCTACCTTGGTACTAGGATCAGGCTTATACCTGCTTGCTCCCATGCTGGCAGAATGGCTAGAATACCCAGGTCAGGCATATTTATTCCGATGGACTGCCTTGATACTTTCTTTTGATGCGGTATTGGCAATCCCATTTGCCAAGCTACGTCTTGAAAACAAAGCACTGATTTTCGCAGGGGCCAAGATCCTCAATATTCTTTTGAACATATTTTTCAATCTACTCCTGATCATAGGATTTCCTTACCTAATCTCTTCGGAGGTGATTTCTGACGGGTTTTTGGGTTATAGAATGGATTGGGGAGTAGAGTATATTTTGCTTTCTAATCTTTTTGCCAATGGGCTAATCATACCGTTTGTATGGTGGAAAGCAGGTTTTTTCCATTTCAAGCTGGAAAAATCGATTATCAAACCCATGTGGTCCTATTCCATTCCACTACTATTTATGGGATTGGCAGGAGTCACCAACGAGCTGTTCTCACGGTTCTTGTTTGAATACGTGCTTCCTCCAAATTTCTATGCAGGTCTTACCGCCCGGGAAGCCGGAGGAGTATTTGGGGCAAATTTCAAGCTGGCGATCCTGATGAATTTGGTCATCCAGGCTTTTAAATATGCAGCTGAACCTTTCTTTTTCAAACAGGCATCTGACAAAAACTCTCCCCTTCTATACGCCAAAGTGATGCATGCCTTCATTTTATTCTGTACAGTGCTTATGGTCGCCATCTCCGTAAATCTAAACTGGATTGGGGATTTATTTTTAAGACAACCTGGATATGAAGAAGGCCTATTTATAGTGCCTACACTTTTGATGGGGTATTTACTTCTTGGAGTGTATTTCAATCTTTCCATTTGGTTTAAAGTGACCGATCAAACCAAGTATAGCTTCTGGATTACGCTCGCTGGGGCAGTTCTTACAATTGTGATAATTTATATATTCGTTCCCATTTGGGGGTATATGGGAGGTGCACTTAGTACGATTTCATGCTATCTCCTTATGTGCGTCCTTTGCTATTGGTATGGTCAAAAACACTATCCTATACCTTATAAGACTGCAAAAGGGCTTTTCTACCTTTCCTTTGCTTTTATAATCAGCTATTTAGGTTTTTACCTGAATGTGGGAAACCCGGTTCTAAATTTCCTGCTGAAAAACAGTGTGACCCTGCTCTACCTTCTTCTTATGGTTGTCTTGGAAAAGGAGTTTATAAAAGCCTATTTGTCCAAAAGGAAGGTACTCTAATTTATATTTTCACAAACATGGGATCATTTTTGAGGGAACTATCGTTATCACCTCATCAATCCCAGCTATATTCAAATAATTCATTCATAAACTCAGACAAAGGCTATTAACATAAAAGGCATTATGTTTGTAAATCAAAGCTGAAGCCTCAAATTCCCGTGAATTTTAAAAGATCCCTTCTCATAATCCTCCTAGTTGCTTTAGGCTCTACCGCTGGTTTTGCCCAAGACATACTTTCCAAGAAAGAGCGCAAAGCTCAGCTAAAGGAGTCTCAAAGCACCAGATATTTCATTGAAGGTGAAAAGAATCTCGTGCTGGATGATTTGGAAAAAGCTTTTTTTTACTTTCAAAAAGCACTGGAGTACACTCCTAATGAACCCGCCATCCATTATAAGATAGCCGAGGTACTCGTGAAAGCAAATCAAGCAGACAAAGCCATGCCTTATGCCTCTAAAGCTGCGGAACTGGATGGTGAAAACAAGTATTACTCATTGATGTTGGCGGAGATCTACACCAATCAAAAGCAACCTCTAAAGGCGGCAGAAATACTGGAGAGATTAACGGAAGATGGAGAGAATAACCAGCAATACACCCTGGATCTGGCTTCTATCTACCTAAATGTGGGCGAGTTGGAAAAAGCATTGATTGTATTGGATAGAGCTGAGGAATATTACGGGGTGATGGAACCCATTACTGTCCAAAAGCAAAGAATCTACCTGAATAACAACAACTTAAGTAAAGCCATTGCAGAAGGAGAAAGACTCGTGGAAGCACGTCCAGGAAATCCATCGTACGTGATGAACCTTGTCGAAATCCTTTATAACAACAACAGGGTAAACCAAGCACTTGAGCTAGTACTTGATGAAATCAAAAAATACCCAAACCAGCCAGAATTGCAAATGGCTGCCCACACCCTGCTTAAAGAAAAGGGAGAGCTTAAACAGTCAAATCATTACTTATATTCAGCATTTGCCAGCCCTGATCTTGATCCAGAGGTGAAATCAAAAGCTTTCGTAAGTCAATTAAATGAAATCAAAACACAGGAACGTGACACTCTTCTAGACAGTCTGGAATCACTTATGCTGACTACCAGTCCTGATAACGCCGATATTTACGCTGCCATAGGTGAGCGTAGGATGAAAGACCAAAACACTAAAGAAGGCATCTCCTACTTCAAAAAATCACTGTTGCTTAAGCCTAAAAACGCAAAATTATTGGAACAGGTAATATTGGGGACTTTTGGAGAAGATGCGGATTTCAGTGAATTAGAAAAGTTTACAATTCTGGGAGTAGACGAGTTCCCACAAAATCCTGAATTTTGGTTTTATGACGGTATCGTAAAGGGAGCCCAAAAGAAGGACGAAGAAGCTGTTGTTTCCCTCCAAAAATCTATAGAATTAAACAAGAACAAAAATCCCCAACTGGATCAAGTGGCCTTCGGATCATTGGGAAACTCTCTTTATAACTTGGGTCAGAAAGAAGAAGCCTTCAAGAATTACGACAAAGCTCTGGAAATCAACCCAAATGACGAGCAAGTCTTAAACAACTATTCGTATTTTCTTTCTCTGGAGAAACAGGACTTGGAAAAAGCAAAATCCATGTCTGATAAAGTTGTAAAGAGATTCCCGGATAATGGCACTTTCCTTGATACTCATGCTTGGGTCCTATTCCAGATGGAGGATTATGAGGGGGCAAAGAAATTTATGGATTTGGCTTTAAAACATGAAGCAGAGCCTAGTGCGGTGATGCTAGAGCATTATGGTGATATTCTATTCCATCTTGGTAAAAAAAATGAAGCACTTAGTTATTGGAAACAAGCGGAAGGAAAGCCAGAAGCATCAGAAAAACTTTCACAGAAAATCAAAGAAGGGAAATACCATGAATAAACTTTTTTCGGGGATAGTACTTATCCTAGGTTTAGGCCTCCTTGTATCCTGCTCCAAAAAGACTACCCTCTTTCAGGCGAATGGCAAAATGGAAGATTTTTCTCCCGTTTATACTAATTACGATTACATGAGTGCCAAAGCCAAGGTGGTGATAGAAGAAGAATCCGGAAAAGTGACCCGTGGGAGTTTAAACCTCCGATCAAAAAAAGATTCGGTGCTTTGGTTCGTGATTTCCCCTGGAATGGGTATGGAAGCCGTCCGGGGGCTGATCACACAGGAAAAGATCCAAATAAAAGACAGAATAGGAAAAGAAGATGTCAATCTTACTTTCAAGGAATTTGAAACTATTTATGGGCTAAAATTATCCCTGGAGATATTCCAAAACCTGCTTTTTGCCAACCCTCCTTATGAAGCAGATTACAAGGACAGATTAGTACGGGTAGGAAAATCCTTTGAACTGACCCAAGTACGTGACAAAGTCCGGTATTTCTCCAAAGTCGATGTCACCCACCGAAAGGTTTCTGAAATGGTGAGTAACTCTCTGGATGATAGGGGATCCCTGCTGGCCAGCTATGCTACATTTCAGGATGTAGATTCCAATCCATTCCCTTTTGAAGTACTTTATAAGCTTGCTTATCAGCTACCCGAAGGTGGACAAAACACCATTATCAATGTAGAATGGACCTCCGTTGATCCAAATTCCCAACCACTTAGCTTCCCTTTCAAATTTTGAATTGCATGCTCCGCAACTACCTTATTCCATTTAGTCTTCTGATTGGATTAGTTATTTTTTCTTCAGGTGACCTAGCTGCGCAGACCAAAAAAACCCGGGAACAGCTAGAAAAAGAAAAAGCTGAGGTTCAGGCCCGCCTACTCGAATTTGATAAAATCCTAAAGCAGACCACCGCCACGAAGAAAAATTCGATAGGAGAATTAAACGCCGTAACCAGACAATTCCAAACCCAAACCAGACTGGTAAATACGCTGGATAGAGAGGTAAAACTCATCAACCAGGAGATAAAAGAAACAGAAGATAAAATCACAAGCTTGGAAACGCAGCTCGTAGATCTCAAGGCCGAATATGGCAGAATGATCTATAATGCATCAAAACTGAACCGCGGGCTTTCTATCGTTTCCTTTGTATTCAGTTCTGCCAATTTCAACCAGCTTTATGCCCGGCTGATGTATCTGAAACAATATTCTGACAGCCGAAAACAACAGGCTGCCCAGATAGAAAAATTGACTTTAGAACTTGTCAACCAACGTGCATTACTCGATAATAAAAAAGCCGAGAAAGAAAAAGTATTGGAAGAAGAGCGGAAACAGCGGGCCGAGCTGGATAAAATGAAACGCCAACAGCAAGGTCTTGTAAACACCCTGACTTCCAAGGAACAGGATATCAAAAAGCAAATCGCAGCAACCAAAAAGCAGCAGGATCAACTTAACAGAATGATCAAGCAAGTGATCGAAGATGAGATCAGGCGGGCAGAAGCTGCGGCTAAAAAAGAAAACAGTACCGCCACCAAGTCCTCTGGTACCAGTATGCCGATGACTCCTGAAGTAGCCGCCCTTTCCAATTCTTTTGCGGGCAATAAAGGGAGATTGCCATGGCCGGTGGAAACAGGTTTTGTTTCGCAGGGGTTTGGATCTTACCCGCACCCTACCTTGAAAGGCATCACGATGGAAAGCGACGGGGTGGACATTCGTACGCAACCGAATTCTAACGTGAGAGCTGTATTTGATGGTACTGTTACCAAAATCACCACCATGCCAGGCTTTGGGGGAACAGTGATCATCAAACATGGGGAGTATTATACCATGTATAGTAAGCTCAAAACCATTACTGTAAAATCCGGACAAACTGTAAGTGCAAAAGACGTAATTGGACAAGTAGCTACCGGCGCAGGCGGAGAAGCAGAAGTACATTTTCAGACCTGGAAAGGCTTGACCGTAATGAATCCTTCTGCCTGGCTTACATCCAAGTAGTACAGAATTGCGTATATTCACAAAAAAGATAGCCAGCTTTCCCGTTGAACTTTGTGTAAGCGGATCACAGTTATATCTTTGTAACCTCATTTACCCTTAAACACACACCATCATGACTACATTAGGTTTCATTCAAAACATGGGCGGAGGCTCGATCGTTCTGATCGTTTTAGTCGTCCTTCTATTGTTTGGTGCTAAAAGAATACCTGAATTGGCTCGTGGCCTTGGCCGTGGTATCAGAGAATTTAAAGATGCCACCAAAGACATTCAGAATGACCTTGAAGAGGGACTGAAAGACGACAAGAAAAAGTAATCCCTTAAGCCAAGAAAATTGGAAAAATTCATCTCATTCGACGAAATCAGAAAATCGCTCGAAAAGAAGGAAATTGACTGTCGAAGCATAGTCCAATATTATTTAAAAAACATTCAGACGAAGGCGCATCTCAACGCCTTCGTCGAAGTTTATGAGCAATCCGCCTATGAGCAAGCTGATCTTATCGATCAGAAGTTGGCAAATGGAAATGCTGGTAAACTCGCCGGAATGGTGATAGGCATCAAAGACGTGCTTTGCTATGCCGGTAAAGAGGCTAATGCTTCTTCCAAAATCCTTAAAGGTTTCGAATCCCAGTTCACCACTACAGCCATCCAGCGATTGCTTGATGAGGATGCTATTATTATCGGAAGGATCAACTGTGATGAATTCGGAATGGGAAGTTCGAATGAAAACTCTTCCCACGGCAGAGTGCTTAACTCCATAGATGAAACCCGCGTACCCGGAGGTTCCTCAGGAGGATCCGCAGTGGCTGTCCAGGCACACCTTTGTACTGTCTCTTTGGGAACAGATACCGGAGGCTCTGTGAGGCAGCCTGCGGCATTTACGGGAGTGATAGGCATGAAACCCACCTATTCACGCGTTTCACGCTGGGGCTTGATCGCATACGCCTCTTCCTTTGACTGTATAGGCGTATTTTCCCAGACTGTGAAAGACAATGCATTGGTAATGGAGATCATGGCCGGGCATGATGAGTATGATAGTACCTCTTCTCGAAAACCCGTGCTTCCTTATAGTGAACTACTTCATTTTGAGAAAAAGGCAAAAATTGCTTACCTCAAGGAAACTATAGAATCCCCTTCCCTGCAAGTTGAAATCAAAAACAATACCCTTGCAGTCTTGGAAAAACTTAAATCTGAAGGACATGAAGTTGAAGAAGTAAACTTCCCTCTATTGGATTATATACTACCTACTTATTACATCCTTACTACGGCTGAGGCCAGTTCAAACCTATCGAGATTTGATGGTGTGAAATACGGTTATAGAACTCCCAATGCCCATAATCTGGAAAGTATGTATAAACTTACCAGAAGCGAAGGATTTGGGGAAGAGGTAAAACGGAGAATAATGCTTGGGACATTTGTACTCAGTGCCAGCTACTACGACGCCTATTTCACCAAAGCACAGAAAGTCAGAAGATTAATAAAAGACTTTACTGAGAATCTTTTGAATGAATATGACTATATTATTATGCCGACTACGCCATCTACAGCGTTTAAGTTTGGTGAGCATAATGATGACCCTGTAGCAATGTACCTGGAAGACCTATTTACAGTACAGGCGTCCGTTTCAGGGGTTCCGGCTATCTCACTGCCCAATGGAAAAGATGGACAAGGGATGCCTATAGGATTGCAGGTGATTTGCAATTCATTCAAAGAAGCGGAACTTTATGCATTTAGTAATTACTTGACCCAATTGACATCATAAAACCCAACATTACAATGAAAAAGACTTTGCTCAGAACTATCACATTTGCGTTAGTCACATGTATGATTCCACTGTCCAAAGCCTTTTCTCAGGATAATGAAACGATAGAAGCCCCCTCGGTTGACGAGCATATCCTTCCGAATTATCATTACGAATACATCCCCGATTTCACCTATGATGAAATAGACCGGCGCATCAAAGCGATGGATCATGAAATGGCTTTTGAGCTGAACGACAGGGTTTTCTCATTTATCCAATACTTCACCGTAAGAAACCGGGACTATACTAAAATGGTTTTGGCACGCAAGGAGATGTTTTTTCCAATGTTTGACCAAACTATGGAAAAGCATGAGATGCCGCTGGAAATCAAATACCTGTCCATTATAGAATCAGGCCTGGATCCACAAATCCGCTCCAGGGTAGGTGCCATGGGACTTTGGCAATTCATGCCTGCTACCGGAAGAATGTATGGGATGAATACCAACAGCGAAGTAGATGACAGAATGGATCCTGAACTTTCCACGGAAGCTGCTGCCAAATACCTCAAATCCCTTTATAGGATGTTTGGGGATTGGGAAGTAGCCATGGCTGCGTATAACTGTGGCCCTGGAAATGTAAGAAAGGCCATCAGAAGATCAGGGGGTAAGACGACCTTTTGGGGAATCTACAACTACTTACCCCGTGAAACCCGCAGCTATGTCCCTCAGGTACAGGCTATGCTTTATATCTTAAATCATCTGGAAGAACATAATTTCCATCCGGAAGACCCTACCTATGTAGTGGAATATGAAAAAATCCGCTTTGACAGAGCACTTAGCCTGGACAAACTCGCAGAACTGACCAACTTGTGTGTTCAGGATTTGAAAACATTAAACCCTGCCATCAAGAATAATAAATTGCCTGAAAGCAATAAAAACATGGCTCTTCGAATACCAAAATCGAAAAGCCCATATATCAAAGAAAATTTAGCTTGGATAAGCGATTCCCTGAACAATGCTCCCACTGTTCTTCTAGCATCTACCGTACAAGTACAATCAGTAGAAGCCCTGGCACAGGACATCAAACAAAATTCGACTACCTATAAGGTAAGATCAGGTGATGTATTGGGATCAATAGCAAGACGCCACGGGGTTACCGTCTCCCAAATCAAATCCTGGAACAACCTTTCCTCAAACTTGATACGGGTGGGACAGATCTTAAAAATAAGCGGGGGAATGTCCATGAATATCGCATCCACTGACACAAACACCTCAGGACAAACCACTTACACAGTACAACCAGGAGATTCATTATGGATAATTTCCCGAAAACATGAAGGACTGACCGTGGAGCAAATCAAGCGTCTGAACAACCTCAATTCGAACAACATCAAACCAGGGCAAAAGCTTATCATTGGCTGATTTCAGCAAGCATAGCCTACTGTTTTGTTAATTTTTTTTAACTAGGGGCAATATTCAATCCTAAATAAGGATTTATGTGGTTATGTCATTAATTTGACATTATCCAAGAATCAAACTATCGAAAATGAAAACCTTCTTCTCTATTCTCATAACTCTAGTTGTGAGTACCATACTAATATCCTGCGAATCTGACGGCACTAAAACGGACAGTTCTAAACCGAAGGCGAGAGGATCGATTGGGGAAATTATATTAGTCATAGATTCCGCCAAATGGGCAGGACCAGTAGGCGACCAACTAAAAGATATTTTTGAATCTGATATTCCGGGCATGATCAGGTCAGAGGCCAAGTTCAAAGTAAATACAGTGGATCCCAGGGCAATGACAAGAATGCTGAGGATGTCCACCAACCTGATCTATGTGACTACATTTGACGATAGAGGCTCTGCCAGCCAAGCCATCAATGCCCAATTTTCTAAAGAGTCCAAAGAAAAAGCCATGAATGATCCTTCCATGTACTCATTGAGAATGGAGGATGAATATGCTATTGGTCAGGAAGTGCTATATCTGTTTGGAAATACCGAAGCTCAATTAATAGAAAATCTGAAGAAAAACGGAAACCGGATTCAAAACCTGTTTGAAGTAAGAGAAAGAGGCAGGTTAGAAAAAGTACTACTTGCCAGGAAAAATTCTGCCGCAGCTGTGGAAGCCCGGAATAACCTGGGAATAGAAATCAATGTCCCTGCTTCCTATCAGGTAGCCAAGTCTGATGATAATTTTCTCTGGGTGAGACAACCCACTCCTAGCGCCAATAGAGCTGACATCAGTTTGTTTTTTTACGAAACAGACTATACCTCAGAAGAGCAGACATTTCCTGAGAACATCCTCAAACTCAAAGACTCCATTACCAAACAGCATATTTTTGGAGATCCGGAAGACCCTACGTCTTATGTGGTTTCTGAAAAACAAATCCCGCCTGTCTTCAGAAACATGGTGATAAATGATAATTTTACCACAGAAATAAGAGGTGCCTGGAAAACCAATAACACAAGCATGGGAGGATCCTATCTTGGATACATCATGGTGGATCAGAAAAAAGGAAAACTTTATTACATGGAGGGATTTGTATTTTATCCAAACGAAGTACACAGAGATGCCCTACGTGAAATAGAAACCATTCTTCTCAACACCAATGTGAATTGGACCGAAAACCAGGGCACTTAAAACCCAAATTATACAAGCTTTTATGGCAATCAAAATTCGCAAGGAAGACGCACTTAATTATCACACACAAGGTTCTCCTGGCAAAATAGAGGTTAATCCCACCAAACCCCTTTCAAGTCAGATGGATTTGGCTCTGGCTTACTCTCCTGGTGTAGCTGAGCCCTGCAAAGAAATTGCGGCGGACGTAGAAAACATTTATAAATATACCGCCAAAGGCAATTTAGTGGGCGTGATCTCCAACGGAACTGCTGTGTTGGGATTGGGGGATATAGGCCCCGAAGCTTCCAAACCTGTAATGGAAGGAAAAGGAGTTCTTTTCAAGAAATTCGCAGGAATAGATGTCTTCGACATCGAAATCAATGAGAAGGATCCAAAAAAGCTAATTCAAATCATTAAATCCCTGGAGCCCACTTTCGGCGGAATTAATTTGGAGGATATCAAGGCACCTGAGTGTTTTGAAATCGAGACTGAACTTAAAAGGGAAATGAATATCCCTGTCATGCATGATGATCAGCATGGCACGGCGATTATTTCTGGAGCAGCTTTGCTCAATGCCCTGGAGATCGTGGGAAAAGACATATCCCAAATCAAGCTGGTAGTAAATGGAGCCGGGGCCGCTGCGATTTCATGTACCAGGTTCTACATTTCATTAGGAATAAAAAGAGAAAACATAGTCCTATGTGACATAGTGGGAATTCTGCGGTCGGACAGAACTGACTTAGATGATACTCGAAAAGAATTCGCCACTGACAGAGACCTGCATACCCTCTCGGACGCTATGCTTGGTGCAGACGTATTCTTAGGTCTTTCGGCAGGTAATATAGTCACTCAAGAACAGCTAATGTTGATGGCGCCTAATCCCATCGTGTTCGCCTTGGCCAACCCAGATCCGGAAATCCCTTACGAATTGGCAATAGCAGCCAGGGAAGATTTGATCATGGCCACCGGACGCTCGGACCATCCTAATCAAGTCAATAATGTGCTGGGCTTTCCTTACATATTCAGGGGAGCGTTGGATGTAAGGGCTACCGCTATCAATGAATCCATGAAACTTGCGGCGGCACATGCCATAGCTAAATTGGCGAAAGAACCGGTTCCTGACATTGTAAACAAAGCATACGGTGAAGACAAACTAGGTTTTGGTAGATTGTATTTAATCCCAAAACCACTCGATCCGAGACTGATCACCACGATAGCCCCTGCAGTAGCAAAAGCAGCGATGGAATCCGGTGTAGCCAAATATCCTATAAAAGACTGGGATGCTTATGAACTTGAGCTTCAGGAACGGATAGGCATTGATCAACGATTGATGTCTGTGGTAATCGCCAGAGCCAAGAAAGATCCGAAGCGGGTGGTATTTGCAGAAGCAGATAACAGGAAAATCCTTAAGGCAGCGCAGATCATCAGGGATGAAAAAATAGGTGAACCAATCTTACTGGGTAATAGAGAGAAAATTTTAGCTCTCATTGAAGACAATTCTTTGGATCTGAGCAATGTGACTATCATCGATCCTATGGAGGAGAAAGCCATGCTCAAGAAATTTGCCAATATCCTGTTTAGCAAGCGGCAGAGAAAGGGCATGACCGTGGGAGATGCTGCCAGGCTCGTCACCCAAAGGAATTACTTCGGTGCCTTGATGGTAGAATCCGGGGCAGCAGACGCATTCATCTCCGGACTCACCAGAGACTACCCTAAGACTATTCTTCCTTCGCTCCAAACTATCGGCGTGAAACCGGGTGTAAACCGTGTGGCGGGTATGTACATCATGAACACCCCCAAAGGCCCGTTTTTCTTTGCTGATGCTACCGTCAACCTCAATCCTACGGCAGAGGAATTAGTGGAAATTATTGGTCTGACTGCAGATGCAGTAAGATTTTTCAATGTGGAGCCTAGAATAGCAGTACTATCCTATTCTAATTTCGGATCTGCAAAGGGTGATATACCGGACAAAATGGCTAAAGCAACCGCAATAGCACAGCAGAAGTATCCCGACTTGGTGATTGAGGGGGAAATGCAGGCTAACGTGGCAATCAATGAGGATATCCAACGTGAAATGTATCCATTCTCCAAACTCATCAACAAGAAAGCCAATACCCTGATTTTCCCGGATCTAAGTTCCAGCAACATCGCCTACAAGCTACTTGCCGAACTGGGGAACTCCGAGGCCATAGGCCCTATCCTGCTAGGCATGAACAAACCTGTACACATATTACAACTGGGAAGTTCTATCAGGGAAATTGTAAATATGGTAGCAGTGGCGGTAGTAGATGCGCAATCCACCAACAATCTATGATCGACTATCTAAACGGTAAGCTCGTATATAAAGATCCTACCCATGTCATCATAGATGTACAAGGCATCGGATATCATGTGAAAATATCCCTGCAAACCTATACTGAGATAAAAGATGAGGAGCAAATCAAGCTCCTCACCTATCTTCACATCAAAGAAGATGCCCATACACTGTTTGGTTTCAAACACGAAGCTGAAAAACGACTTTTTTTGCTATTACTCTCTATCAATGGAGTCGGTCCAAGTACAGGCTTAATGATTCTTTCCTCCTTGAGCAGCACAGAAATCGAACAAGCCATACTCGCCGGTGATGTAGCTACTATTCAGCACGTGAAAGGGATAGGGGCCAAAACCGCCCAACGCATTATTTTAGAATTGAAAGATAAAGTAGGTAAAACCGGTTCTGACGCCACGGGTGAACCTATAGGTTTTTTGAAATCCAACAATAAAATCCGCGAAGAAGCGTTACAAGCACTCATTACGTTAGGTTTTCCTAAGACCACCGCAGAAAAAAATATAGCTACTGTTCTCAAAAAAACCACCGCAGAAATTTCGTTAGAAGATTTAATTAAAGCATCTTTAAAGACATCATAATCTTACGTAGAATTGAACTTCTGGAGTGTACTGACTTTTTGCGGGAGGAGGTTTCTCTGTAGTTGGCTTGAACTATTCATACTATTCAGCCTGCTACTGGCCTATTCTACTTCTGAGGCTCAACAAACCAATCCTGACAGTGTTCAGTCCCGGATTGATTCCTTGAATCGAAGGAGACTAACTCCCTCATATTTGCTTTGGCAAAATCTGAGGACGAATCCGCTATTCCCACAACGCAACCCATTTTCACAATCGCAAATACCTTTTTACCCAGCTAATCCCATCACGCAGAATGTGGCTGTAAGGGTGGACTCTACACTTCGTTATAATGTGACAGATCAGATTGACACAGTCAGGGTAGGAAATGAGCAAGAATATGACTTTGAACAATTCTCAAAAATCCAGGAATATAAAGTTCGCCAAGACTACTGGAGAAGCAGGGCACGTGGAGGAGACGGAGAAAGTGCGGTAGAAGGAAGAGGCTTGATACCTCCACTTACCGTTAGCCCCTCTTTTGACAGGCTTTTTGGAGGCAGTGAAATCAATATTGTCCCTTCAGGGTATGTAAATCTGGACTTTGGGGCGATATTCAGACGTGTTGACAACCCCACTCTCCCTATTCGTCAGCAACAAAACGGCGGTTTCAATTTTGACCAACAAATCCAGATGGCTGTCAATGGCTCACTTGGAGAAAAAGTGAAGATCGGAGCCAATTTTGATTCCAACAATTCCTTTGACTTTCAGAACCAGATGAAGCTGGAGTTTAATGGTTTTGAAGAAGATATCATCCAATCCATCGAAATCGGCAACGTGAGTATGCCAGTTCAAAACAGCTTGATCCAGGGAGCTCAAAATCTTTTCGGTGTGAAAACCCAGCTGCAATTTGGGAAATTAGGGGTAACTGCCGTTGCTTCTACCCAGCGGGGAAGACGGGACAATCTGACCATTGATGCCAATGGGCAGGGCAGATCCTTTGATATTCAGGCTTCCAAATACGATGAAAACAGGCACTTCTTTATAGCCCACTTTTTCCGTGACAACTATGAGCGCTGGCTCAGAGGACTTCCCCAAGTGCTCTCCGGTGTGAATGTGACAAGAATAGAAGTTTATATTATGAACCGGGCAGCCAATACCGAGACACTCAGGAATTTTGCCGCATTTATGGATTTGGGAGAAGGACGTGTGATTTCTAATCCTTCTAATCCCAACATAGGAGCCGGAACACCTAATGCCCCCGCTGGAAATTCCGCAAACCTGCTCTATTCGAATATTTCAAACAATCCTGCCTTCCGTCCATTCGACACCGGATCCCGAGCGATGGAATCTAGTCTGGGACTGAGAAAAGGAGTTGACTTCGAGCAAATCAACGGAGCCAGGAAACTCGATCAGACAGAGTACTTTTTCAATCCTCAACTTGGCTATTTATCCCTTTTTCGAAGACTCCAAAATGATGAAGTTCTTGCTGTTTCCTATGAATACACCTACAACGGACAGGTCTATAAGGTAGGTGAATTGACTGAAGACTACCAAAGCAGGCAGGAAGATGAGCTGATTTTCATGAAACTTCTCCGCCCTGCCCGCATCAACACCCGGGTGCCTACTTGGGATCTCATGATGAAAAACGTCTATAGTCTGAATGCAAATCAGATCACCCGAGATGGTTTTCAGCTCCAGGTGATCTATAGGGATGACCGTACTGGCCTGGACAACCCTTCCCTATTGGAAGGTGCAGAAGTCAAAGATAAGCCATTGATCCGGCTTACAGGTTTGGACAATCTGAACCCGCAGAATGACCCCGCCCCTGACGGGAATTTTGACTTTGTGGAAGGGCTCACCATCCTTACCGGCCGGGGGCTCTTGGTCTTCCCCGTTCTTGAACCATTCGGCTCAAATCTTGAAAAGTATTTCCAACCTGGAGAAGTGGTCCTCAAGGAAAAATACGTTTACGATACCTTGTACAAAACCACTCAGGCAGATGCGGAACTAGTCACCCGACTCAATAAGTACTTTATAAAAGGACGACTGACCGCAGGATCAGCAAGTGAAATCCAGCTACCAGGCCTGAACATTTCCCCTGGATCTGTGATCGTGCAAGCAGGTAATATTCCGCTGACAGAAGGTGTGGACTTTACAGTCGATTATAACGTAGGGAGACTTGTCATCATCAACGAGGCAATACTACAGTCTGGCAAACAAATCAATGTAAGTTTCGAAAAAGCCGATTTGGTTTCATTCCAGACCCGAAGTCTATTAGGAACCCGACTGGATTATCTCTTTAATGACAAATTCAATATTGGAGGTACTTTCCTTTATTTGAATGAAAGACCAAATGTCACCAGGATAGCCACCGGAAGTGAAACACTGAGAAACAGCCTCTGGGGCTTGGATGGGAACTTCAGCGATGAATCCAGGTGGCTGACCAAGATGGCTGATGCACTCCCCTTTACCAGTACTAAGGAGACTTCCATGGTGCAAATCAGTGGTGAGTTTGCTCATTTGATCCCTGGCACTTCCAATGTAGTGAACGGCGAACCGGCTTCTTATATAGATGATTTCGAAGCCGCAATCACCCCGTTTAACCTAGGAGGAGCAGCTAATCAGAACTGGAAACTATCATCTACCCCGCAGACCTTTGACAATAAATTTGACCTTAGTAACCAGACTGAAGACAACCTTGGAGCTGCCTACCGAAGAGCACGGGTGGCTTGGTACAACATTGATAATATTTTTTACCGGGAAAATGGCCCTGGTGTTCCTTCCAATATTACCCGGGAAGACCGTAGAAACCATTATGTCAGGAGGGTATTGCCACAGGAGATATTCCCCCAGCAAGACCGGGAGGTAATCGTCACCCCTGAGCCTCTTTTTGAACTCGCCTACTTCCCAAGTGAGCGTGGAATGTACAATTACAATCCTAATCTGACTACCGAGGGATTTCTTCCTGAGCCTAAAAAGAATTTTGGGGGTGTGACTAGGGCTATCACTACAGAGGTCGATTTTGATCGAACCAACATAGAATACATTGAATTCTGGCTATTAGATCCTTTTATAGAAGGGGAAAACGGTAGAGTGTTGGATGGTAATTTCAATCAAAACAATACCACAGGGGGGAAACTTTTTATCAACCTGGGAGATATCTCCGAGGACATTTTGAAAGATGGTCGCCATGCCTTCGAAAATGGTCTTCCCGCTGATGGGGATCCCTCCAGAACCGGTGAAAATGAATGGGGCCGAATTACCCGTGAGCAGTTTTTATTACCTGCATTCGATAATTCTGAGACGTCTAGGCAAAACCAAGATGTAGGGTTGGATGGTTTGAAAAATGAAGATGAAGCTAATTTTTTCAGAAGCCGCTTCTTAGATCGCCTGAATGTGAATGCAGCTGCCAGAAATCAGATCCTGGAAGATGTGTCCGGGGATTTATTCAAATATTATCTCGACGAGGATTTTGACCAGAATGATGTGAAAATCCTTGAACGGTATAAAAAATTCAATGGGATGGAAGGCAATACACCTGTCGCTGCCTCTGAAAACCTCCCCTATACTCCATCAGGATCCAACACCCCAGATAATGAGGACTTGAATTCAGACAATACCATCAATGAATTGGAAAATTATTATGCCTACGAAATGGATCTGAAGCCTGGCAGCATGGTCGTTGGACAAAATAACATTGTAGATAAAACCACTGCCAATGTAAATGGAGAAACCGTGGATTGGTATTTATTCCGTATTCCGGTACGCCAGCCAGACCGCGTAGAAGGCGATATTACAGGTTTCAAATCCATCAGATGGATAAGAACTTACCTCACGGATTTTGAGCAGCCGGTTGTATTGAGAATGGCAAATTTCAGAATGGTAGGCAGCCAATGGAGGGTATTTCAAGAATCTCTGTTTGAGAGAGGTTTTTTCGAAATCCCCGAACCTGACAATTCGAACGTGACGGTAGATGTAGTCAGCATTGAAGAAAACAGTCAGGGAAGTGCTACCGAGAGTCCATACGTACTGCCCCCAGGTATTACAAGGGACAGGGATAATACCTCTACAGTAGAGAGGAGATTAAACGAGCAGTCGCTGCGGGTATGTGTGGAAGACCTCGCGGCAAGAGACGCCCGTGCCGTGTTCAAAAACGTGACGCTGGACCTAGTGCAATTCGAACGGATCAAGATGTTTTTGCATGCAGACAGTGAAGATGCCCAGGATGGAGAGATCACCGCCTTCCTTCGGTTAGGCACAGATAATACAGATAACTATTATGAGATCGAGGTACCCTTAGTGATCACACCGAAAGGCACCCGTGATCCTGCCCAGATCTGGCCGGCAGCCAATGAAATTGATATCGCAATCCAAGACATAGTGGGCGTGAAAGTGGAGCGTGACAAAAGGCGTGTCCCGATGAATATCCCTTTTTCCCAGCAGGTAGGGCCATACATAGTCACGGTGGTAGGACGTCCTGAGTTGAACCAATCCCAAACGTCTATGATAGGTGTAAGAAACCCCGGGACAACTGGTGGTGGGAGTAGAAGCATCTGTATATGGGCAAATGAACTCAGGGTAACAGGTGCCACTAAATCAAATGGCTGGGCGGCCAATGCGTTGATGAACGTGAAAATAGCTGATTTGGCTGTGGTTTCGGGATCGATCAGACACAATTCAATCGGTTTTGGTGGATTGGAAACAAGGTTATCCCAGAGAGCAAGATCCGCTACTACCCAATACGATATTTCTACTAACGTGGACATCCACAAGCTTCTGCCTGAAGGACTTGGCGTAAGTATCCCCATGTACTTCTCGGTAGAAAACAGCACTACCAAACCTGAGTATGACCCGCTAAATCCAGATGTGCCCTTTGAGGTGGCTTTGCAAAAATTCGAAACACAGGATCAAAAGGATGACTATCGCAAAATAGCAACGGACCAGGTGAACCGAAAAAACATCAGTTTCAATAACGTACGAAAACTAAAAACCAACCCGGAGGCTAAAGACCATTTTTACGACCTGAGCAATTTTTCCTTCTCTTATGCTTTTGGCATAATGAATCAGACAAATGCCCAAATTCAGGATTACAGCTTCAAGACGTACCGAGGTAATGTCACGTATAGCTATCAGCCCAAACCGCTTGAGATCGAGCCCTTTAAAAATGCAGGGTTTCTGGATTCCCCGCATCTGAAATTGATCAAGGATTTCAACCTGAATCTATCCCCTACCCTCATAATGGCGAGACTGGACATTGACCGTAAGCACCTTAGGTCACAGTACAGAAATGATCAACTCGGTACTGCAGGTGTTGACCCACTGTTCCAAAAGAGCTTCTTCATCAACCGCTCCTATTCACTGAACTGGGACCTGACCAAAAATCTTCGTGTGGACTACACAGGAACTGTCATGGCAGTAGTCGATGAGCCACAGGGAGATTTGGATACAGAACAAAAATCAGATTCCGTACGATATAATGCCTGGAGATTTGGCCGACGCACCAATTATAATCACGGCATTAACATGAACTATACCTTGCCGCTGGATAAATCCCCGCTCACAGATTGGATCAAAGCAGACTATAGATACGCTACTACCTATACCTGGCTTACCGGGGCGATAGGACAGAAAGACACCTTAGGCAACTCCATCCAAAATACACGTGACCAATCCTTGATAGGAAAGTTTGACCTGATCAGGCTTTACAATAAAAACAAAAAACTGGCAGCACTGAATGCCCCAAAACGCCCCAGCATTCCAGGTAGAACAGGTGTTACAGCCGAAGATACGATAGGTACTCCTTTCACAAATAAGCTGGTAAAATCCCTCATGATGGTGAAAGAAATCACCTTCAGCGTAGGGAAAAGCGAAGGGACTTTCCTCCCTGGATATATGCCAGATGCAGGCATATTGGGAATGGACGATGTCTTTCAAAATCCGGGGTTGGCATTCTTACTTGGTAGCCAGGACGCAAGTATCAGAAATGAATTTGCCCAGGCAGGTCTCATAGCCCCAAGTAGCGAGCTTACGCAGCCTTTCAGGCAAACAAGCGTAAAGAACATGACATTTGGTAGCTTAATAGAACCATTTCAGGATTTTAAAATCACTTTAAATGCCAGTAAACGGGAAGTTGGGGAGTATCATGAGATTTTTAGAAATTCCATAGAGACTCCGGGGGAATTCCAATCCATAAGTCCGAATAGATTAGGTGCCTATAGAATCACGACAATCATGCTGGGAACCAGCTTCAATAAAGATGGTTTTGACAATGTTTCTTCATTGTTCAATGATTTTGAGAACAACAGGGCAATTATCAAAAGCAGACTTGATGCCATGAATTCCGGCGGAGAATATGCCCTAAATGGGCAAGATGTATTGATTCCCGCATTCATTGCCGCATACAGAGGAAAAGATGCTTCTTCTTTTGACATGAACCCATTCCCAAAAACCCCGCTGCCCAACTGGCGATTGGATTATCGCGGGCTTTCCAGAATCAAGGCATTGAGTGAAATTTTCAGTAGCATCAATGTGCAGCACATGTACACTTCCACCTATGAGGCAAGCAACTTTTCCAATTCTCTCCAGTACCAGCAAGGTCTGGAACTATATAACTCTTTGCAAAGAATCCCTAGAGCCAACCAGGTGAATTCTGAAGGGCAGTTTATTCCTATATATGTACTGAATGATGTAGTACTTACAGAACGGTTTGGCCCTTTGATCGGTATAGATATGCTTACCAAAGAACGCCTAAATATTGCTGTCATATATAACAAAGAACGAAGTCTGGGGTTGAATTTTTCTAATGCCCAAATCACCGAACAGAAAAGCAACGATTTTAACTTATCCTTGGGCTATACCAAAGCAGGAGTGAAAATCCCTCTGAAATTCCAAGGGAAACAAAGCGTCTTAAAAAATGATCTGCAATTCAGACTAGATTCGAAAGTGGTCAGCACTAAGCAAATTCAGCGGAAAATCGAAGAAGGAAGCACAGTTACGAGTGGGAATCTGAACATTTCATTCCGTCCCACCGTCTCCTATCTGATCAATCAGAACTTGAATCTTACCCTTTATTTTGACAGGACTATCAATGACCCGAGGGTGACTACAGCTTACAAGCGAACCTCCACCGCGTTTGGGGGGCAACTTCGATTTAATTTAGGACAATAGATTTTATACTTAATCGATTCGTATTAATTTTGACTTTATTATAACAAATACAACTATGGATTTTCCTCAAGAACTAAAGTACACCAAAGACCACGAATGGGTTAAAATCGACGGTGACGTAGCAACTATTGGCATCACTGAATTTGCCGCTGGTGAGCTAGGCGATATCGTTTATGTAGAAGTTGAGACTATTGGAGACACATTAGAGACAAACGAAGTTTTTGGATCTGTAGAAGCAGTGAAGACCGTTTCTGATTTATTTATGCCTGTGTCCGGTGAGATTTTGGAAGTAAACCCTGAGTTAGAGGATTCTCCTGAACTGGTAAATGAATCTCCCTATGAGAAAGGCTGGATGATCAAAGTAAAGATCACAGGCGACCTTCCTTCAGAACTACTCTCATCGTCCGAATACGCCGACCTTGTAGGCAAATAAGGAAAGCATTTTGAGACTAGGAATAGCTGTCGTCTGGCTTCTAATGATTTGCATTGCTATGCTTACCCCTGGCAATAACTTCCCGGATGCCTCTTTTAATTTTCAAGATAAACTCATTCATTTCATCTGCTTTGGGATGCTGAGTTTCCTTTGGTGTGGAGTGGGGGTAAAGCGGGCTGAAGTATCGGGACTAGAGGGTAGAGTACTGACCAACTATTTGATTTTCGGAATAGCCGCTGGAGTAGTTTTAGAGAGTGCACAGTTATTTATCCCCTTCCGATCTTTTGATTATATGGACATGATAGTCAACGAAATAGGGGGAATAGCTGGTCTATTAGCATATTTTAAGATTCCCACTACCAAAATCGGCTTGGATTAGTGCCTATTAATTATTACAATTGTTAGTCTGAAACAGAAAAAAAATTAACCTTTATAAACCAAACGTATCATGGAAGCAAAAAAGACTCCCAGTGCTGACTTAACCAAAAAGACAGGTATGTTCCTGAATCTTGGTTTGGCAGTAGCTGTTGGTGCTACCCTTGCTGCCTTCGAATGGAAGTCATTTGACGACGGTTCATTGAAAGACCTTGGTCAGGTAACTGATAACTTCGAAGAATTGCTGGATATTCCAATCACAGAGCAACCACCGCCACCACCACCGCCGCCAGTAGAGCAGCCTATCATTCAGGAGATTCCGGATGAGGTAGAAATCGAAGAAAAAATCGAAGTTAACTTTGACGTCGATGTGAAAGAAACTACTGTAATCAAAGAAGTAGTTATTGCTGAAGCACCGGTTGAGGAAAAAGTAGATCAAATCTTTGACGTGGTTGAAAATCAGCCTGAGCCTCCAGGGGGAATGTCAGCATGGAACAAATACCTAAGCGACAACCTTAAATACCCTACCCAGGCAAGGAGAATGGGTACTGAAGGAACAGTGATCGTGGTGTTTGTAGTGAATACTGACGGTTCTATCCAAGATGTAGATGTCTTGAGAGGAATCGGTGGAGGATGTGATGAGGAAGCGATAAGAGTAGTGAAAAACGCTCCTAATTGGACTCCTGGCAAGCAGAGAGGCCGTCCAGTACGTACTCGTATGAGACTACCTATCCGATTCAAACTGAGCTAATCAGGAAATATGAAATTAGTAAAAGACCCGACTGTTCGGGTCTTTTTTTTGAGCTAAATTTAACAACTTTTTAATTAGTTAAATAGTGTTAGCAGATTAGTATCAGCGAGTTATCCAGTGTAAATTATTAGAGAAGTTTTATTTCTAATCTCTAATCATACACAGATGGAACCTAAAAAAAATCCAAAATCAGATCTTAGAAAATGGTCTGGCGTATTATTTAACTTGGGACTGGTCTTTAGCATGGGATCGGTATTGGTGGCTTTCGAATGGAAAGCAAAAGATCGGATAGTAATCGATGATATCACAGTAAAAGACAGCGACTGGGAGATACTGGACATACCCATTACAATTCATACTCCGCCTCCCCCACCACCTCCTGCCCCAATAGAGATTAATGAATTACCGGACGAAATCGAAATTGATCAAATCAAAGATTTCACTATTGACCTCAATACCACAGAAGAAACCATCATACCGGAAATAGAAATCTCTTCTGCTCCTATTATTGAAGATGTGGACAAAATAGTGGATTTTGCAGAAGTTCAGGCAATGTTCAAAGGAGGAATGGATGCATGGTATGCCTATCTTAACAAAAACCTGATATATCCTTCTCAGGCTAAAAGAGCAGGTATAGAAGGCATGGTGGTAGTACGATTCGTAGTAAATACAGACGGCTCTATTCAGGATATAGAATTAGTCAGGACAATCGGTGGTGGATGTGATGAAATTGCCAAGAAAGTAATTGAAAACTCCCCCAATTGGAATCCGGGGAAAATGGGAGGCAAAGCAGTAAGGTCTCGAATGACCATGCCCATACGCTTCCGCTTAAATTAAAAAAGGGGCTGTCTCATAACTATGTAGCATTGTCAGGCCGGGCGACGTCGAAGCCCTCATACGCTACTTATAAGACAGCCTCTTCTTTTTTATAATACATTTAAGGATTGCTCCTTTACTTTTTCCAGCTCGTCTTTCATGAGGATCACATGCTTTTGCATACCGGCGTCATTAGCCTTGGAACCAATAGTATTGATCTCCCTACCTATTTCCTGACTGATAAACCCAAGTTTTTTACCTTGGCTGCTATCTTCATTCAGACACTTTTCAAAATAATTCAGGTGCGTATTTAACCGCACTATTTCTTCGGTGATATCGAGTTTTTCAAAGTAATAGATCAACTCCTGTTCAAAGCGATTGGCATCAAAGGAATTTTCGTCCAGCCACTCATTAAAGTGGTTTCTTATTTTCTGTTTGATTCGCTCCTTACGGTTTCCCTCTTCTGCTTCTATGTGTTTTAAGCCATTGGCGATCTCCCGTATATTTCCTTGAAGCTTTTCCTCAAGCGAATTGCCCTCGTCCTGTCTATATGCATTGCATTTTGTCAGTGCCTCAGTAAGCACTTTTTTAATTTGCTCCCAATCCTCCTGATCATCTCGTTGTTCTCCTGTCAGCTGGGTAATAACGCCTGGCGACTGCATCGCCAACTTGAAAACATCCTGAGAATCATCTCCTACAGTCCCGGCAAGGTCTTTATACTTCTTGTAAAAAAGCCCAAACAGCTCCTCATTGATGCTTACAGGCATTTCGGTGCCACCTTTAGATTGAAAATCAATGGTAACACTCACTTTGCCCCGATCTAAAATAGACTGGACAAGTGTTCTTATTTCCAGTTCTTTATCATTAAACTGTCTCGGACTCCGGATAGATAGATCCAAAAATTTTGAATTGAGGGTGCGTACCTCCACCTGGATCACCATGCGTTCATCCTCAAATCCGGCATTACCGAAGCCGGTCATTGATTTAATCATAATAAGATATGTAGTTAGAAATTGAAGCCCAAAGTTACATAGAACTTTAAGTCTTCTGCCTCATAATTTCGTATTGGCCTTGCCACATCAAACTTCACGTAATAATTAAGCAAAACTGTACGCAGACCAGCTCCATAACTCTGGAGCCAAGGATTGTTGAAATTATTTAATGTAATGGTGAAAGGAGATCCCCCTGTGTTAATCACTTCAGTATTTTGATCGTTTATACGTTCCCATGGAGCCGAATCATTCCATGCCGACCCAATATCATAAAAGCCGACAATCTGGAAATTGCGGATAAAATTTGAGGTAATATTGCCCCTGGTCAGATATGAAAAGACAGGCACTCTTAGCTCAGCGGTGAAAGTCACCATATTCCTACCTCTGATTTCATCATAGTCATACCCCCTCAAATCGACAAAATCAGCAAATAAAATATTGGAATTCTCCACACCCGATGGGTTTCTGATCGGAGAAGATTCCGGTCTATTGGTTGGAGGATTGTAAAATTCATTAAACAGCCAATTATCCATTCCGCCTAACATATAAGTCTGCGGGTTATTTCCCATAAACGACCCAGCATACAACCTTCCTGCCAGCACTATATTCTTGTGAATGGCGTAATACTCCCTCAGATCAAGGAAAAAGTTCCCAAAGGACCGGTCATTGTGCTTGAATGAATGATATTTTGTATATCCGACTTTGGCCTTAAACCCTGACTGGGAATACAACCCTAGAGGTTGGGTGCGGTCATAAACGAACTCAGCTTTACCACCTAAGTAATTAACATCAAACCGATTCTGATCCGGCACTTGCCCATAAATCAATGAATCGGGATTCAAGTTGAAATACTGTGTTTTGGCAACGAATGGTGTTAGAGACACTCTTGCATTGGCGTTGAGGGGATAAGAAAACCCTGCTTCCACCTTTGTCAATACGTATTTTTGGTAAGTGACATCCCCCTGCTCTATTCGGACAGTTCTCCGGTCAAATCTACCCTTAAAATCAACTCTGCTTTTCAAATACTCATACTCAAAGAAAATATCCCCTCCGGACCTGAAGTCAAGCGTAGTCATGACTCCACCATGGAAGACATGATTATCCAGCAAATCAGTCATTTTGCCAGTAAGGCCTATTCCAAATCCTCTCAACGGATCTACCACAAAACGGGTATTGATATTATTGATGAAAAACTGTGGTTCCATCTGCCTCGGACCCGTGATCCTTTTTTTCAAACTCTCCTTTCTGAATGCCTCCAATAGATTTGTTTTGGACTCGGCTGCTGAAGCCGCGGGGGATTTAAAATTTGAAGGTAGTGTATCAAAGGAATAATTGTCAGTATTTATACCTCTCCTATTTTCAAAACTCAACCGTTTAAGATCAATGGAGGATGTTGGGTTTTTGGAAATCGTGTCAATAGGTGTCAGGGGCTGCTGATCAGGAAGATCAGTATTCTCGGCAGGCCTAGGTAAATCTTCTTTTGCCTCCTTTTCTTCCATCAGCCGCCGGGCAGCAAGTCTCTCATTCAAGCTTTTCGCCTGCTCAAGTTGGATCCTAGGAGTACTTGGCGTGAATTGGTCTGTATTCGAGAAGCCTTCCACCACCAAGTAGCTTTCTCTTCCGTCCCGCACAGAATACGCAATCCTGTTCATTCTGGAATTGACATCATATGCTTCGACACTTTTATTATAGGCTGAGATCTGGTTAGACACCTGATTACCTATACTCATCCGCATCAGATTATTGATACCACTGAGATCGCTTAAGTAAACGATTGAGTTACTATTCACTCTTCTCGGCCTGATATTCTTACTATTTGAGTTGGTCAGCTGCTTGGTGATCACCGTATCGGTCACCTGTACCATATAGAGGTTATAGTAGTCTGGCAAGGAATTCAGTTGAAGATTCTTGCCCATCAGGGAATCAGGAAGGTTTGTCTGGTTAGAGCTATAAATGATCGTAGAATCATTTAAAAACATCGGAGTTAACTGATCAAAGGAATCATTTGTCAGTCTTCTTCCGGCTCCTCTGGCGTTTAAGGTATAGATATCAGATTTTCCGTTTGAAATCGCCGAAAGCACCATGTTTTTTCCAGTGCTATTGAAGTCCAAGCTTAAAATCTGGGTGATATTCCTAAGAAAAATCTTATCCTGATTGGATCCATCCAGTGACCGGAGCCTGAGTGTGGTAAACCCTCTCTTGAACGATGCAATGGCAATATTGGCGGAATCCCTCCATGCTATTATTGGGGACTTAAAATTAGCTTCCTGGTCCTGCAAAGAAGTCCCCCCAGCAAATATTGTCTGCTCCCGGCCTGTACTTACTTCCCTCACCTGAACCTTGTATTTACCGCCATTATTGATCACATAGGCTAGATTCAACCCATCTGGACTGAATTTGACATCATTAATTGCTCCAATGAATTTCGGGGAAGTATGGGCTACTGCCGCACTTTTGCTCGGTTCCTGAAAAGTGGAAGATACTTGTTTATTTATATTCAGATAATATTGCTTCCAGTCCTCTATAAAGGTTTTAAAATTTAGACCGACTGTATTTGCAATACTGTTTTCTTCATTTCTATTGATCCGGGATAGGTTGAGCACGCTGGACACATACCTTCTTCCATATCTTTCGGCAATGTAATTCCAGACAGATTGTCCTACCAGAGCAGCCTCTCTTTCTTTCAACTTGAAGATTTTGGGGGTTTCATCTTCTTGGAAATAGTGCCTCACATAATCATCCATTTCCCTACTCCAGCCTTTGGCTAAGTATAAGGCTATACCATCCACGTACCATTCAGGAAAACTATTTGTCAGATTGGATTGGAAAGCATCAGAAACAGAAGATCCATACAGCATTTCCTCAATAATCACCTTCGTTGTACCATAGATCAAGTCTTCTTTGAATAAATCCACTTCTCCCTTATAGGAAATTTCTGCCAGAAGTCTATTAAAATTAGTCTGTCCCTGCTCATTGTACTCTTCCTTATTCAGATTGACGTTGCTCTGCAGCAGTTCTTCGGGGGAATTATAGATGTAAATTTTAGGCTTAGTATAAGCCACGTAGCCGATCATCTGGGTAAGCCGGTTAAACTCCTCTTCCAAAAAATCTATGGCCATCTTGGCATTTGCTCCGCCTCGGTCATAATAATAAACCTCAAAATTATTTGAGGTATAGAAATACCATTCAAATTGCTTGTGTTGGATTCTGTTTTTCCCAAAACGCTCTTGGTCAAACTGAGCGAAGGCGAAAAATGAATTTAACCATAACCCAGCAACAACTAAAATTCGGAAAAGATGATATCGCATTCGATTTTCTGAAAGATGTCTTTAAATATAATTAAAATACCGAGCTATGTCCACTTCCTTGTCAATAGCGTTTTTATTTAATAGGAAACCTAGCATTTGTCCACTAAAATAAGGGATTAGTGAGACACCTTTGGCCCCAAAACCATTGAATATGTAAACGCCTTCTTCGGTAGGATGTTTCCCTAAAAAAGGCTTTCTATCCCTAGTCGCTGGTCTTATCCCTGTCTTATGGCTGATAATTTCCTCAACCGGTAACTGAACCAAATCTGTAAGCCTTTCTAAAATTTCTTTTTTCGCCTCTTCAGTAGGCCCCTGATCCAAATCATGTTTGGTATAGGTAGCCCCTACTCTATGCACTGATTCTTTTAAATGTATCCTGAATACTCCCCGATTCACGACATAATCAGGAGTAAATTCCTGTTTCACCTCCAATATCTCCCCTTTTACCGGAGCAAAAGGCAAAAAACTGAAGAACCTGGACTCCATTGCGCCCAAGCCATTGCAATAAACAACTGATTTTGCCCTCAGGTGTTTGTAGTGCCAAAATCCAGCCTCTTTGTAAAGCAAATGTTCTTCGAATTTCTCCAAAATCAATTCTTCTTTGAAATACGATGTCATTGCATCAAGCAGATTATTGATATGAAGCCAACCTGAATTGCGTAACATAACTCCCCCAAACGGATCCTTAATAAAATCAGACTGGCTTTCACTATATATTCTCTCCAAATAAGCTTCAAAACCAGGATCAGCACTATGTCCCATCCATTCGTTTTGTTCTTCTATAGTGAGAAATGGACGATAAATTGTCTTTTCAGTAAGAAATTCACCATTGGTAAGCTGCTCCAATTTTCTATAAAACGGCTTGATTTCCGGAAAAAGCAAATCAGCCTTCCAGGTTTTCACCATCTTCCTTCCGGTCACCGGATTGAAAAGTCCGGCCGCTACTCTGCTTGAGTTATTAGCTTCTGGCTGATCAATTATTCTTATACTTTTGCCTGCTTGCTTCAGTCTATAGCCCATTGCAGTGCCCGCGAGCCCTCGACCTATTAGCAAAAAATCGATATCCATAGCCCAAAATAAAGGTTTAATTCTTTATTTTGTCGCATTACACCGATTCATTTCTTATGCTACATATTAAGTCTTTTACATTCAACCCATTTCAGGAAAACACCTATGTGCTCTATGATGAAAAAGGCGATGCTGCACTGATAGATCCCGGATGTTTTGATCTGGCCGAACGCAAGGAGCTTCTGGATTTTGTGAGTGATAAGAAAATCAGGATTACCCAACTGCTCAACACCCATTGTCATATAGATCATGTATTGGGAAACGCTTGGGCAAAAAAAACATTTGGAGTACCACTTCTGATTCATAAAGAAGAAGAGGCTGTGCTGAAAGCAGTGGAAGTATATGCGCCCAATTACGGATTTACCGGATACGAAACGAGCGAAGCCGATGGTTTTCTGTCAGAAGGAGACGAGATTAATGTCGGAAGTGAAGTCCTGCAAATTCTCTTTGTACCAGGACATGCCCCAGGTCATGTGGTCTTTTATCATAAAGAATCCCAGCAATGCATAGCTGGGGACACATTATTCCAAGGCAGCATTGGCCGCACAGACTTACCGGGAGGCAATCATGATTTACTTCTTAGCAAGATCAAATCGGAGCTTTTTACGTTACCAGAAGAAACAGTATTGTACCCGGGCCATGGCCCCGAAACAACCATTGCTTTCGAAAAACTTCATAACCCATTTGTGGGTAAAAACGCAAGACTTTGAAAATCAAATCCCATATCCCAAATACCATCACACTGCTCAACTTACTTTCCGGAGTGGTGGGTATCATATGGGTCATCAATGGAAATATCCTATCAGGAGCTTACTTTATTATTTTAGCTGCCATTTTCGACTTTTTCGATGGGTTTGCAGCAAGGTTGCTGAAGGTACAAAGTGAAATAGGCAAACAGCTGGACTCCCTGGCAGATTTGATTTCATTTGGAGTACTTCCAGGAATGATTCTGTTTCAAATGGCCAAGGCGAACAATGGAATAGAGTGGCTTCCCTACCTCACACTGATCGTCCCGCTCCTATCTGCCGTGCGACTGGCAAAGTTCAATCTAGATGCCCGGCAAAGTGATCGGTTTATCGGCTTACCTACTCCGGCAAATGCATTATTTATCAGCACCTTGCCTTATTTTGCTATTAAATGGTCACCCATAGGGGAATGGTTAACTTCTTCCTTGTTTCTAGTAGGAATAGCATGGATTTTCGCAATTTTATTGGTGTTCGAGTTACCACTCATTGCCTTGAAATTCAAATCTTATTCCTTTGCGGCGAACAAGTTCAGGTATGCTCTTTTGGCAGCAGGGCTAGTCCTCATTTTATCATTTGGGCTGGCAGGGATTCCACTAGTAATCGTGACTTATATAGGATTGTCAGTGATTGAAAACCGCACCGGTACAGAATGAGATTCTTGGCCAGACTTCTGTTTTCTATAATTTTCAATCTTATCTTGATTGTTTCTGCATCTGGCCAAAACCCATTCTACAAGTTTAAAGTCCCAAATGAAGGTGTTTACAAAATAAGCACCAAGCAGGCACAAGACCTTGGAGCTGCCTCACTGAGTGAATTGACAGTATATGGAAACCCAGGTATGCTGGCTCAAATGCTAGATAGTACCAATCTGGAATTGCAGGAAATCCCAGGTCTGGAAAAAAACGGTTTTTTGTACTTTTACCTCCCTCCATCCGATTCGTACGATTATTCAGCAAATCAAATAAAATACTCACCTAACCAATTTACTGATTCTCTTAGTTTTTTAATAGGTATCTCACCAAATCCAAAACGGGTGCAAACAGTAACTGCACAGCCAGGACCTGAATCCCCGACAATACTATATGAATGGAAATGGCTCAAAGAAGAAGAGAACAATATTTTAAATTCAGGTCGGACATGGTATTCTAGAGCAGTAGCTCCCGGAGTGACCAGAGGCTATGCTTTTCCCCTGTCCACTGACACAAACGCAGTTTGGAAAGTATCCGCTGTGGTCATGGGCAGATCAGTTTCCAAATCCACCATTAACCTCGCTGTAGATGACCTGCCGGTTTCTGAAAGTATAATCCAAGGTGTCCCTGCTAACACCTATGGGGTTAAAGGTTTTGAAAGTTATGTAGAGGAGGAATTTTCTCCTGCCAACCAAAAAACAGACAGGATCAGAATCAGTTTTCAGTCTGCAGATGCAAATGCCAGAGGATATTTTCACTATATAGGAATAGGTGTACCACATCCCAGTTCATCCTTGGATAAGGGTGTATATACTACACCCCATGCCATCTCCCTTTCCGCCTCCACATTACCTGGGTTATCCATCTGGGAAGTCAGCGATGTATCCAAGCCAATAGCACTTGACTTGACTTTTGGCACCAGCGCAAACGGACAAAAATTCATTGTATTCAATGAGGCAGAAACTATAGAAATACCTGAATTTGAAACCGCAGACCTTTCCTTAAGAACAACATCTTCCTGGCCGGAATTATTAATTATCTCCCCTGAGTCATTACAATCTTCGGCAGAGAGGCTTAGTACACATAAATTTGGGATGGGTATCTTTACTGAAGTAGCTTATTTAAAGAACATCTACGATGCTTTTGGATATGGCAATCCAGATTTGACAGCTATCCGGAATTTCCTGGCTTGGCACTACCACAGAGGAGGCAAACTGAAAAATGTCTTGATCATGGGAAAAGGTACATTTGACTATAAAGGCATTTTAGGCGGGCGGCCAAACCTCGTCCCTATTTACACCAGCAGAAACAGTCTAAACCCATTAACGACTTTCAGCTCGGACGATTATTTTTCTTTACTGGACTATGGACAAGGTGAGTGGGAAGAAAACCGTGAGGGTGATGAATTGCTGCGAATCGGAGTGGGTAGATTACCTGTGATTACGCCTCAAGAAGCCCGGATAGCGGTGGATAAGATCATCAAGTATGAAAGCAGCCCAGTCCCAGGCGAATGGAAGAAAACGGTGACTTTTTTTGCTGATGACGGAGACAACAACATTCATGTAAGGGATTCCGAATCCCTCTCTTCCTTTTTAACCAATAATTATAAAGCGTATAAACAAGAGAAGCTGTATCTGGATAGGTTCATGCAGCAGAGAAACGGAGATAGGCAGTCTTCCCCACAAGCCAAAACCGCCTTGGAGGAGACACTTGAGCGTGGCACCTTATTGCTCAACTACGTAGGCCATGGCAACGAGACTACACTCACAGCTGAAGAAGTTTTCCTTGCTTCAGATATAGCCAACTGGGCAAACCAGGATCAGTTAGCACTTTGGTTTACAGCAACCTGTGAATTTGGCAGGCATGATAGTCCATTGATCCGCTCTGCTGCCGAGGAGCTTTTGATAGCCCCTAACAAAGGAGCTATCGGACTTCTAACCACAGGCAGGCCGGTTTTTAGCAGTGTTAATTTTTCGCTGAATGAAGCTTTTATTAAGGAAGTGTTCAAACCGGAAAATGGGCAGTACCAAGACCTGGGCAGTATTTTCAGAAACACCAAAAACCAAAGCCAAAACGGAGCACTCAACCGAAATTTCAGTCTGCTGGCGGATCCCAGTATGAGGCTTGCTTCTACAGAATTCAACATCAACATCACCTCCCTCCAAGATCCCGGGAGCCAGGGGTCATTGGATACACTATCAGCTCTACAGGAGGTGAGGTATGAAGCTGAGGTACTTAACCCAACTTCAGGGGGAATTGCTACGGATTTCAATGGAACGTACACCATAGACTTGCGTGACAAGGCATCCATGAGCAAAACTCTGGGAGATGAAAGTAGTGCTGTCGAGTTTCCAGAAGAAAAAACCATCCTTTTCAAAGGTACGGGTGAGATAGTGTCCGGAATGATCAAAGGCAAAATGATCATCCCGAAAAATATAAATCTAGATTTTGGTGAAGGCCGAATACGGATTATAGGTGAAAGTCAAGAAAATGGATGGGAAGCTTCCGGAATGAAGGTATCTACCGTAGGTGGCACTTCCGGCAATGTTCCTGATGATACAGAAGGGCCGGATATTTCTGCGATTTTTGAAGGGAAGGCTACAGCTCCTTTTAGATTTCCTTCTAAAACTATCAGAATGGAGATATCATTGACTGATTCCAGCGGGATAAATATCTCGGGTATCCTACCCGCAGAAAACTTAACTGTACAGATAAACGGGCATGATCCCATAGTTATAAATGATTTTTTTAAATCAGAAAACAATACATTTACAACCGGAAAAGTGATGTTTGAACTAAAACAATTAAAAGAAGGCCGGAATTTGGTAACTATCCAGGCTTGGGATATATTAGGAAACGGAAGTGAGTACATCCAGGAAATATGGGTAGAAGGAAGTGGGCGTCTTCAAATATTAAATCATAAGACGTACCCCAATCCTACTCATATTGTAAGTCATTTTGAGTTAGAACACAATCAGGCTGGGGAAAATCTGAATCTGACGCTTGCCGTTTACCAAACAGACGGAAAGATACTATTTTCGGAAAGCAGGCGTTTAGTGAAAGCTAATGCCCGTATTGGGGACTTGTCATGGTTTTTTTTACAAAACCAAACCAAATATCCAGCAAAAGGAACTTATATTTACAAAATAACGCTTCAGTCAGAGCTTGATAATTCTACTGATACGGTGAGCGGACTAATCGTGATTCAATGAAAAAAATAGCCACTAAAAATAGGAAAAACATACTCATTGCAGTTTTTACCCTGGCTACTTTAACTGTACAAGCTCAGAACAGCATTATTATATCCGGTCAGGATAAGAATAGAAGAGTAATCACTACTGCCGTACCCTTTTTGAATTTTGCCCCTGACTCAAGGCACTCGGGTATGGGTGATGTGGGCGTAGCCCTCTCTCCAGACGCAAATTCAGCCCATTGGAATGCCGGGCAGCTTGCCTTTGTAGAAGACCAGATGGGGTTTTCACTATCCTATTCACCTTGGCTGGGAAAGCTTGTCAATGACATGTCTTTAAGTTACCTAACGGGATTCTTTAGGATAGATGAAGTTTCGACCTTTGGATTTGACTTGAGATATTTCAATATGGGAAATATTCAGCTTACAGATGGAAGAGGAAATCCGCTGGGTGAATTCAACCCACGGGATATTGCTATCGGTGGAACCTATTCCAGAAAACTTTCAACATACCTGGGGCTGGGAATCTCCGCACGGTTTATCTACTCCAATCTATCAGGAAATATCTCCTCCGTAGGAGGCAGTGAAGCAAAACCCGGTATCAGTGTAGGCACTGATGTGGGGCTTTTCTATTCAAAACCAGTATTTGCCGGAGCAAAAGACGCAAACTTCTCTTGGGGAGTTAGTATCTCCAACATTGGCCCCAAAATAACCTATAATTCTGCGGATGACCTGGATTACATCCCGACCAATCTAAAAGTAGGCACAGCCTACTCTATTGATTTGGATCCCGTGAACACCCTTACGTTTGCCCTAGATCTCAACAAGCTATTGGTACCAACGCCACCAATTTATAAAACGAATGAAGACGGCACCTTGGAGACTGACGAGAATGGCAACCTTATTATCGAACCAGGTAACGGAAAAGACCCAAACCGCCCATTAATATCCGGTATGTTCGGCTCCTTTGCTGATGCTCCGGGCGGATTTTCGGAGGAATTGCAAGAGATAATGGTTTCGTTCGGCGTAGAATACACCTATAATGATATGTTAGCTCTTCGAACAGGCTATTTTTATGAAAACAAAAACAAAGGAGGCAGAAAGTATTTCACTATGGGAGTAGGCTTCAACCATAAGCGGCTCGGATTTGACTTTTCCTATTTGGTACCACAAAAACAAAACCACCCATTGGCAGAAACCCTCAGGTTCACACTGATGTATAATATCCCCAACGAATAATGATTTTAGACAGGTCAAAAGCTCCAGAATTTAAAATTCCTGAAGATTTTGAACTTTTACCTCCTCTGGAACACACCCTTTCCAATGGATCTAAGTTCTTCTATATACCAACACCTGGCTTGAATGCAGTCAAAATTGAGGTGATGGGAAAAGGCAGGCGCGCATCCCTTCCCTTAGCCCAGACGCTGGTTCCCATGTTTACTTTGCAAATGATTCATGAAGGTACCAAGCAAAAAACTGCCGGTGAACTAGCGGAGTTCTTTGATTTCTATGCCACCGAAGCTTATTCAAATCCCTCCTTTTCTCGCGAAGGCCTAGGGCTTCTTTCCACAAAAAAGCATATTTTCACTGTCTTGGATGTGTTTATATCCATGTTTAGCGAAGCTACATTTCCCCAAGAAATGCTGGAAAAAAGAAAATCGCTGATGAAATTAAGCATCCAGGTAGAACATGAGAAAACCGCATCCAGGGCAAACCAGGTTTTCAAAAAATGTCTATTTGGTGCCACTCACCCCTATGGAGTTATAGTCGAAGAAGCACATGTAGATGCTGTAAGCAGAGAACACTTAATTTTCTATTATAACAATCTGCTATGGCAGGATGTGGAGATTTTTATGATGGGGGATTTTGATTCCCAAGAACTTGACAAATTGCTCAATATATTTAGCCAGCTCCCTAACCGAAAAGTTTCGGACACAGTGCTCTTACCAAGCACAGATACGCTTCTGGCGGTATCAGAACCCAAGAAAAAGGCTGTACAAAGCAGCATAAGAATTGGACACTGGTCTATTTCTAAAAAACATCAGGATTTTATTCCTCTTACTGTCTTCAACACCATTTTAGGAGGGTATTTTGGCTCCAGATTAATCAAAAATATACGGGAAGACAAAGGCCATACCTATGGGATTTTTTCTGCATTATCAGATGTAGATGATGCCAATTATTGGGTAATAGCAGCAGATGTACAAAAAGCTTATTATCCTGAGGTAATCAAGGAGATTTATCATGAAATCAGACTATTGACTGAAGAGGAAATCGGCTCCGATGAATTGGAAGTCGTAAGAAACTATTTGATAGGCAAAATGCTGATGCAATTCAGTACTCCTTTTGATCTGATAGACGGGTTTCAAGCCGTGCATCAATCAGGGTTAACATTAGACTATTATTCCCAAAAACTGGCTTATTTAAAGACATTCTCTGCCGAGGACATTCTGGCTACAGGGCGAAAATACTTTTCCAATCCTCCTTTTATAGAAGTAGTAGTAGGGTGATCAGGTAAATCTGGCATACAACCAGGACATATCCACCTTCAAAAGAAGCCAACATTTATAGAAAAAAAACTCAAATCCACTCATTTTCAACTTCTTGCCCAGCTCGACAAATCCTTTTGCAGCCTCAAAATTAGCTGACCAAACCGCATGCTTGAGCTCATATAGGATGCGCTCTTTCAAAGCCAGATTTTCCCTTTTGGAAGTATTCATACTTGCGATTTTCCAGCAAACTTTCAGCGTACTTGGCAACATTTTGGATTTATGGATCTGATATTGGCCTGCCGAAAGGGAATCGCTATGCTTTCTCTTCAAGACTCCTACATGTCCTGAAAAAACTACCGGACTGTTCCTCGCAAGGCGCAGCTGTATATCAAAATCCTCATAGGAAAGTGTGGCGTCATATCCCTCGTTTTCTTTGAGAATAGCAGTCCTGAACACAACAGAGGGCGCACATATATAACTCCTCCGGATAAGGGTCTCATAGAGTTCTCCATTCAGAATTATCTCCTCTATCTCCTTGTATTGCCTCGGCTGGTAAAAGGAAGATGAGTCACCCGATTCCTCCAAAATAGTTGCATCAGAAAATAAAAACGCAGCATCAGGCTCCTCTTGCAATTTTTTGACTGACAGAAAAAGGTGATGTGGATACAGAAAATCATCACCAGATAAATCCACCACATATTCGGTCTCCACTTGAGCAAGCACATCGTTGAAAAGCTGGCAATAAGGTTCGGGCTTGCTCTTATAAATAATTGAAACAGGTAGCTTTTCAGCATTATTTTCCACCCAGTTTCTGATAATTTTTGCAGACTGATCACTACTGCCATTGTCCACGACTATCAGCCTCCTATTTTCATATTCCTGGAACAAAACACTTACCAATGCCTTTTCAATCCACTTTTCGTGGTTAAAAGCAATACAGATTACAGTCACAGCACCGTCATTATACATTTCAGATGTTTTTTATCCACGTGACTTTGTTGGAGATGTCATTTGAGAAGCGAGACTTGAAAAACATCAGGCTATGATTGGTTGCGGCTACCAGGTCTGAGGAACCCAAATCTATAAAATTCACCTTCTCTTCCACCGCTACCTTAAACAACTCATTAAGTAATAGCTCACCTCCATTTTTCACATTCTCCTGAGGATTGAGGGCTGATAAATAGTAGTATATAGAATCACTCGTGAGTTTGACCCCAAGGGAATGTCCGATGTCCACTCCATTTCTGGAAAGAGATGTAAGAAAATATCGATCCGGGTATTCCGAAACCTGCCGGACCAGCCTATTCTCATCTACAGTGATTTCATAGCCTTTTCTCAGGTTCCACTCCCTGATGCTCTCTAAAAACTTAAAGTTGGAGATATTGGAATGGCCGACCTGCAAACCTAAATCCTTGCCTTTGGACTGAAGCCTAGCAGTCTCCTTCTGCATCTGTTTCTTGATCTTCTTTTTACCTATGAAGAAATGATGACTTAGTAGTTTTTTCTGGACAAAACCACTTTTAAACAATAAGTAATTTATCAAATCACTCTGAATTTCATACGGTTTAGGGGCTTGGGTGATAGTAACTGACTGTATGCCTCTATGATCCAGTTCTTCTAAAAACGCTGAAATAAACGCTTCTAATGAAGATGAACTTAAGGTTTCCATTATCCAAAATCCTCCAAATGGAGATTCCGGCAAGGAAACGGCTTCACCGGATCCGGAAATCGCGAAAGATATGACAGCCTTGCATTTTTGGTTTTTTTCCCAGATAAAATCCAGCTGATCCTGATACGCATCACTGAGAAAATTGCTCAAAAAATAATCCCTTGTTGCCTTACAGGCAGGAATCACCCGAAGATTATGGGGCTCATTTATAACTTTCTTGAAGTTTTTCAAAATAATCAAAGTCTCTGATGTAGTCATCTTCTGAAAATACCCGATCCGACATTCCTAGCAACACTGCGTTTGGGGAGAACCTGGCTACGAGCCAGTTTAACGGAGGAATAAACAGTGCTTGTTCTGGGGAAGTTAGATCAAACTTAAAAACCTGATCCTGAACAGAATGCACTTCCAACTGAAGTGATCCTGAAAGAGCCACCAAAACCTGAGACTCCTGTCTATGCGCATGATTGCCCCGTGTTTCCCCTTCCTTCACCTGCGAAATCCAAAAACATCGCTGAATTCCATTGGGGAAAAGATCCAGATTCTCCCAAAAATGAATGTTTCCAGATGCATTACTAATACCTGGAAGGGTAAAAACAAAGGGGGATTGCGCAACAAGAGATCCAGACATTATCAGGTTTTTCTTCTAGTTAAAATTAAGATTTTTCAAATGGATATCCTGTTACCCATTTGTTATTTTTCTAATTTCGTTGCTCATCAATGTCAACCAGAACATGTCAGACTTCGGCAACGGGTCAACATTCGAAGATACTTATTTTACAATTTCCCATACCAGCGAGGGGCTCTTCAAGGATAGAGGCAGCAAATTCTATTATTTTGCCATCCCGGTAAGCAATGAAGAAGAGATCAAAGAACACTTGGCCGAACTGAGGAAAAAGTACTTTGATGCCAGGCATCATTGTTTTGCATGGATGCTAGGTATAGACGGAGGTCATTTTAGGGCAAATGATGACGGGGAACCCAACCATTCAGCGGGAGATCCGATCTTGGGGCAGATCCGGTCAAGTAATCTGACGGACATTCTTATAGTAGTAGTCCGCTACTTTGGCGGAACCAAGCTAGGGATCAGTGGTTTGATCCATGCATACAAGACCTCGGCTGCTTTGGCGATTGAAGAAAATGAAATCATAGAGAAATATGTGACTTCTTCAGTTCAGCTTGTTTTTCCTTATGCTGCGATGAATGAGGTCATGAAATTAATAAAAACCCACAACTTAAAGATTCTGACCCAGCAAATGGCTATGGATTGCCAAATGCAGATAGAATTCAGAAAAGGCATTGAACAGCTAGTCATTCAATCACTTACTGAAATCGAAGGGTTGGAATTCACGGTTATCTGACTCGGACTTCCTGAACTACTATAGATGCCGCATCCCGCAATTCATTACTGCTGTATCCAGAAACTGCTATTTAAACAATTCATCAAGGTAACCTTCATCCTTTAATTTTTTGAAAATTTCCAGGCAACCCCAAGCGTCAGTGGCTGCATAGCGCTGCTGCTTTATGGTAAGTGCTTCTGCTTCCCAGTTAGAGACCTGCTCAGATTTCGAAATCCGAATCCCTAGCACCATAGCACATAGATTCCGGACACCGATGTTAACAAAACCTACACGCTTCAATTCATCGTTCAGGTCAAAAAAAGAACTGGGATAAAACGAATCCGTAAGTTTTGCCAGTGCTTTGATATCATCATGAACCGCTGCACCTACTTTCACAATACTCTCCTTTTCCAAAACATTGCGGATAGGATCAGGAAAACCAATCTCATTGAGCCGAAAAAGAAAAGCCTGCGTGGAGGTAGAAAGCTGCAATAAAGAAACCTGGTTTACTACTCCTTTCTGAAAAGCAGGCTTGGTCTCTGTGTCAAAACCGATAAAGCGTTGTTGGGCAAGAAATTCTGCCACTTCCTCCACCTCCTCCACTTTATCTATTAAAAACATCTCTCCCTCAAACTGTCCCAGCGGAAGGGCGTTTACTTCATCTTTTGTAATCTTAAATGGAATCATACCAAATTTTCTTCTTCTACTTCATCGTAATAAGTGATCCCAATTTTGAAATACCCATATAAAATGGTCATAAAGGGACTGATAATATTGAAAAAACAATAGGGCGCATACACTAATGTGGCAACCCCTAAAACAGAAGCTTGTGTAGCTCCACAAGTATTCCATGGTACCAGGACTGAAGTCACAGTACCCGAATCTTCCAAGGTTCTACTCAGGTTTTCGGGAGCCAAGCCCCTTTTCTTATAAACATCTGCATACATTCTGCCAGGTACCAAAATGGCAAGGTATTGGTCAGATGTAGTGATGTTGAAGAAAACACAAGTAGCCACTGTGGAAGCAATGAGCGATCCTATGCTATGTACTTTCCTAATAATAGCTTGAGCGAGTACTTCCAGCATGCGGCTTTCTTCCATAATACCTCCAAAAACCATAGCGGCAATAATGAGCCATATCGTGTTCATCATCCCTCCCATACCGCTGGTCACGAGCAGTTCATTGACCACATCATTGGTAGTACTGACACTTATTTCCCCATAGAGAGACATCATCACTGCCTTAAAGCTCTGATAAGCATACGATGCATCCTGATCCGCGATCAGACGGATGATTTCGGGTTGGAAAATGACGGCGAATAGCCCCCCCAATATCGCACCGGTGAGAAGTGCAGGTATGGCGGGCACTTTTCGGACTATCATGACTATCACCAGTGCCGGTACAATGAACAACCATCCTGTCACATTGAATTTTTGCATGATCACATCCGAAATTTCCTGTACATCATTTAGCGTGCCGTTTACATCATAGTTCAATCCTATCACCACAAAAATGATAAGTGTAATAGTGATGGATGGAACAGTAGTTCTGGCCATATAGCGGATATGGGTAAACAAATCCGTGCCGGCCATAGCGGGAGCCAGATTAGTGGTGTCAGACAAAGGGGACATCTTATCCCCAAAATATGCTCCTGAAATAATCGCTCCTGCGATAATACCTTCTTCGAAGCCAAGTGCCTTACCTATTCCCAGCAAGGCAACCCCTACAGTGGCTACGGTAGTCCAGCTACTGCCTGTGGCAATGGAAACGATAGCACTTACAACACAAGCTGCAACCAAAAACACGGTGGGATTCAAAATCTGCAGACCATAATATATCATAGCAGGCACGATCCCGCTGAGCAGCCAAGTGCCCGCAAGAGCACCGATCAGAAACAGAATCAATATACTTGACATTGCCGCACTGATGCTTTTAAGTATTCCCTCCTGTAGCGTTTCCCACTTATATCCTAAGCGGAATATTGCTATCAATGCTGCAACCATTGATGAAAGAATGAGTACAATCTGGTTAGATCCAGACAAGCCATCTGTTCCAAAAACCTGGATATTCAGCACTAATAAGACAATCAAAAAAACCAATGGAATCAGTGCATCAGTGACTTTTGGCGTACGGGTAAAACCTTGCATTAATTGGGGTTTGGTGATTTAAGAATCTGAATCTAACAAAAAAAATTAATTACATCCCGGACAATAACTCAGAAAGCTCCTGTCCTACCTGCCATCCTATCGCCACGCCCATTCCACCAAGTCGTACTCCCACCGCAGTTTTATCTCCCACTTGTCGGATTATAGGGGATTTTATTCTGCCGAAAGCCATTATCCCAGTCCATTCTGTCTCCCAAACAACTCTTTTATCAGGAAAGATCACTTCATCCGCAAGTTTTTCTAAATGCAATTTTATTTTAGGATTGACGGCAAATTCGGTGCTTTCCTCATTTTCAAAATCTTTATTTCTGGCACCACCAAGTAGAAGTCTTCCTTCCACCTGTCGGAAATAGACATATCCTTCGTCCATGTGGAATGTTCCCTGCCACGGTATAGGAAAACCCAATGGCTTAGACAATAGAATCAAGCCTCTGTCCGGCTGAATAGCAGCATGTGGCAAAAGTTTTTTGGTAAAAGCATTGGTACAAACAGCAATTTTCTTTGATTTAAACTCCATAATTACTTTGCCTGCCCCATCCTCAGCCATAATCACCCCTTCTTCATATTTAATTTCATTGACTGTGACACCGGTCAGTATCCTGATCTGCAAAGCATGTGCTAGTATCCAAAGTGAGGACATGTACTTACCAGGATCCAGTTCTCCTTCAAATTTATTTTTTACAATCCATTTTATCTGATTGGAAAACCCCATTCTCCCGGGTTCTTTTAGAAGAGAAAAAACATTTTCTTTGAAAATTGGACGAAGGAGCTCATTTACCTTATCCATCTGATTTAAAGCCTCCTGCTGGGAATCTTCCAATAGCTCATACCCATAGGAATGTGAAAAACCCAGATCTGAGTCACCGAAGTGTGTTCGTATTGAGTTCAAGCCCTGAGACCTTCTCTCGACCAAGGCAAGTACTTCATCCACTGCCATGGATTTGAGATCACTCAATATCTCCGTAAGGCTTCCGAAGCAGGCAAAGCCGGCGTTTTTAGTACTGGCCCCTGAAGGGAAAACACCCCGTTCTAACACAAGCACATTAGCTTTTGGGTGCTTTTTTTTATAATGGATAGCCGTGGAAAGCCCCACAAAGCCAGATCCCACCACAATTAATTCGTAATCGAAAAAGTGTTTTTTCTCCCAATAACTGAACATTTCTGATTTTAGAAAAAAGAATTAAAATAGATTTAGTATTTTAAATAAATCTAAGCGATATAATCCCAAAATACTATGAGAAAAATTGATGCGTTATTCAATGAATACGGGCTGAGTCATCAAAACATGACAAATAAGCTCATACACTGGTTCTGTGTTCCTGCTATTTTCTTCAGTATTGTCGGGTTGATATTCTGCATTCCACCCGGCCCGCTTCCTGAGTTGATGCCGTTTTTGGGGAATTTTGCCAATTGGGCCACCGTAGTTCTCGCCTTGGTCTTGATTTATTACCTAATGCTGTCAATTCCGCTCACGTTAGGAATGTTTCTTTTCTCAGCGCTCTGTTTATCAGTGGCCAATTTTATAGATTTAACTTTCCCGGGAAAGCTCTGGATGATCAGTTTGGGAATATTTATCCTGTCCTGGATATTACAGTTTTACGGCCACAAAATTGAAGGCAAAAAGCCCACCTTCTTACGGGACCTTCAGTTTCTCCTGATAGGACCGGCATGGCTGATGCACTTTATATATAAAAGATGGGGATTTGCCTATTAAATAAATCACCCAACATTCAGTCCTTGTGTTATATGGGCAGCAAGTCCCTGTTGCTCTTATTGCTGGGTAGTCTCTTTTATCGGTAACTGATCCTTGGCAAACAACTCTTCAAGCCGCTTCAGCGAGCTTTGGTTTTTCAACGTATAAATGCTTTCAAGAATAGACTTTTTCTCCCGAGCCGTTAGTCTCCAGTTTAACGATGCTCTCTGCATAGTCTCTTGACTTTCTGTCAATTCACCAACCTGCACCTTCTCAGGGGCATATTCAAACTCAATTCTTTCCAAAGTAAAGGGCATGGATTCAGACATGTAGTTGAAAAGCACTTCATTTTGTATGGTTTGCACATTATCCCAATTACCATATATGTTTTTCAATGGTGTAAATATTTTTTCAAATATCCTGGGGGGAAAACTAGGTGCTATCTCGGTGGATTTCTCAGAATCACGGATAGTAATCAGAACTACCCCATCGGTATTTTCATAGATCCATGACTGGAAAACGTACATAAATCGCAGTGCATCCTGAATCCCGAAATTGTCCGAAAGGCCGGTATCCATGGTCTCCATCACAGGATCTGAGGGTAGTTCTATATTTGGAGTGACAAAGGGAAACGTCGCACTCATCCTCAAAGCTGAAAGAAATCTTAGGTTTTTAGAATCATGTTCCTCGAAAAATCTCAGAAAATCTATTGTCTGCTTCTTCTCGTTTACACCCAGCTTTCCCTGCATAGAGGTACCAAAAAAAGACATGGAATGTGGAGAAATCACCAGCTTCCTTCCATCATTGGTAATCAGTGTAGTCACGGGCAAAAGCGGAATACGGCCGGAAAACTCAGGCTCTTTATAGGCAGAAATCGGCTTGTCCAAAATACCTTCTGTATTCAGGTTAAGTTGATTTTCAAATGCAAACCCTCTATCCTTAAGGTATTTTTTACCGTTGTAATGGAAATTTTGATTCCTGATCAGCAAATCATTCACTAATAATGTAAAAATGATCGGGTTAAGATTATCAGAAGATATTTGATCAAGGTACTTGGTATCCATAGGGTTCACAGTAGTATCCTCCAAGGACCTCAAGTATATCTCTCTGAAAAAAGCCTCGCCCAAAACGCCTCCGGATGCACCGGTAAACAATTCAGTGTGCTTGATCACTTCTCCTGACGCTACAGCATAAATACTTTGCAGGACCCGCACTGTCCATAGTGCAGCCCGCTGTCCACCGCCGCTGGTAGCAACCATCACCAGTTTAGGTTTACTTTCTTCCGGAAATTTCGCTTTCCAATTATCGAGAATCTTCAGCACATTATCTCTGTCTTTTTTGACCAGTTCAGGAGTCAGAAGAGAGTCCATACGGGCTAGGCTATAGTTAACTGGTGGTATGGAATAATCGAGACCATACGCCTCATGTGGCCGGTTCAGAAAATTGAAATTGCTGAAATAATTTAAAAGTATAAGAAAAAAAAACACAACAAAGGTAGACCATCTCCTGAGCCAAAAACTCGCCGCACCTACCAGCATGATCAATATTGCCAACAAGAGTGTAGAACTCATCGCCGCAGGCAGCTGCAGGTAGGGGTTTTCCTTAAAAAGACCCAAAAACAACACAAATAAGATCAAGAAAAGCTGGATAATAAATAGGTTGAGGTGGTTCTGGTCAAAAACCCTCAACAGCATTGTACCCTCAAACCTAGAGATATCAGGCCTCACTTTTTTGGGTTTAAGAGAAGTATCCAGATAGTAAAGCACCTTGTGCTTCTGAGTTTTCAAGTCTTTATACTGACTGAGTACATTGGCCCTGGTCAGTCGTACTTTACGCAACCTCTTATCCACAGTACCTGCAAAAAGTATAAAGAAATCCTTATTTGTAAATGCTGAGTAGCCAAAAATGACGGAGAAGGCCAATACACTGCCTATAAAGAATCCTCCAAAGTAAATTAACACTACCCAGTCATTAGGCAGGTCATTTTCTAGCTGAAACACTACAAATTTAACTATATAAGTAATATAAAAAATTGCAGGTATGATCCCATTGTTGATACAATAATGGATAAAGGGTCTGTTCTCAACAGCCAGGAAAGAGAAAAGCCGTCCGTCCATAATGTAAGTGGACATATGAAACGCCATGGTCAATATGGCAAAGCCGACTCCCATCAGAAAAAAACTGATCCATGATACTTGGTGGAGATACTCCGGATCCAGAAAAAGGAATGGAATACCTAGTGTAACGCCAAAATATTCTAAAATCACTCCCATCAAAAGAACCCAGACCAGTATAAGTCCAAGGTTTTTTCTCAGGTGTAATAAAAATAACTGTATAGGAAAGCTGTACCAGATTTTATCCCGCATGAACTTGGTTTTGGGATAATTTACTTCTTTTCTTTATTCCAGCCCAAACTTTTATTTTTCCCAAAAGACTATTTAGACTCCTGAAATAATTCCAGCTGAAAGTCAGACACTTAATCCCTTCAAAGGTTTAAGTACAATTTCTATTTCTAAAGGCAGCCTTGTCCTTCACAGGATATATTTTACCTTCGAGGCTCAAACAGAAAGAATTATGAGAACTTGGTTTTTGTGCAAAGTCAAATACGCTAAAGAAAACGAGCAGGGCTTACTAAAGAATATTTCTGAGCAATATCTAGTGGATGCTGTATCTTTTACTGAAGCTGAAGCAATATTATATGATAGGCTTGCTTCCCAGATCCGGGGTGATTTTCAGGTGACTGGCATCAGTAAGAGCAATATAGTGGATGTTTTCTTTTACGAGGATGCCGATATCTGGCATAAATGTAAAATCTCTTACATGGTGGCTGACGGCGAAAGTGGCAAAGAAAAGAAAGTAACCCAGTATATGATCGTCACCGCAGGTGATGTCAAAGAAGCTTATGATAGGATTCAGGAAAGCTTAGGCAATATGCTTGTTAGTTTCAGGGTTCCCGATATCGTAGAAAGTCCTATTGTGGAAGTATTCCCATTTGAGAAAGACGAAGTGGCAGAACAGCTTCCGGAAGGAAATTTCAGACCTGTATCTGAGGTTAGTCAACCTGTATCTGAAGTTAGTCAAGACGAAGAATAGTCTCCAATTTCCATCGAAGACAACACAAGAAAGGCCGAAATTTCGGCCTTTCTTGTTCCTGAAAATGCGAATATCAATCACCTTCTTCCACTTGTGCTATTTCGTAGGCATTTTTCCCATCTACTTGCACTGGCAGGTAATAGGTATCTCCATACTTTACATAAGTTTGATCCCCTACTTTCACTTCTTCTGCTCCTTCTGGTAGCTTATCCACAATAGCTCCGGCCGGAGGGGGCACTACGGTATATTCACCGTTTTCCATCTGATAATAGGTCCCACCATAATAATAATTATTGACAGTCCCTGGAAAGCGTAGGATAAAATATGTCTGCTATTGTGAGTCCCACCCCAAGATCCTGATACAACCAGTCTATTGTTCCTATCAGGTTGTAAAGCGCATCTGCTACGGTGTTTATATTCTTTGATAAAAAATCAGCATAAGCCACATCTTTTGCCTCCTTAAAGGTAAAACTTACAGCGCTCAGCTCACCAAAAACAGCAAAATCATCAGGGCTATCGTGTCTTTATTTACTTCTTGTGCCTGTGAAAAATGACTCACAACGCCCAGCAATTCTACTAACCAAATTTTCCTGATCATAAACCCTAAAGTTTGATTAAAAACAATAAACAATTGGGATATTCAAGGGAATTAGCGAAAATTACTTTTCTTGAAGAATAAATTCAACTATCTATTCTGAGATACTACAGTGTACGCCTAACTAAGTAGTTAAAAGTGGCATTAGAGATATTTCCCCTAACCCTATGTTTTCAAGATAGTATTTATAGATAATTATTTATGTTTTTTATACTATTTTTTATGCATTTAAAAACATTAAAGGTAAGTTTTCTTAGCTTTGGAACATGAACAACTATGACGCTATTCAGGCCTTAAGTCACCTGGCAGTTGTATCCGAATATTTCCTTCAGGTGACATTGGATAAATCTGGACGCGTCATCTCATCTGATTCTGGTCTAGGACCTATTCCCACTTTCTTCGATCACAAAGAAAAGCCGATATATTTTACCGACTGCTTTGCAGCAGCTAACTGGGGAAAGTACGAAAGCCAGAGAATAAAGGCCTGGAAAAACTCCCATCAATCCTTTACTGTCGATCTTCAAAAAATAGCCCATCCTCAAGGCGAATTAGTTGACACCAAATGGGAGTTCTTTTTTATAACAGAAGACTTTGGTACATGTCTGGGAATAGGCCACCCAGTCTCACAGCCCATGTCCTACAATCTAAGACTAGGTGATTTTTTTGACAGCACTTCCATAGAGGGGAAGGAAATCATCGACAGTATATTAGAAAATAAACTACTCGGTTTTTGGGAATTTGATCTGACAAAAAAAGGGGATAAAATAAGCCAGGGCTTAGGACAAATGCTCGGCTACACTCAAGATGAGCTTGCTGGTGCTACTCCGATATCCTGGCAGAAGCATATACATGCCGATGATTTCCCCTACCTCTTGCGGGATCTGGGAAACCATTTTAAGACCACGGGAAACCTTCCCTTCAAAAAAGAATTTAGAATAAACCAAAAGAACAACCAAACTATCTGGGCTTTGGGATTTGGTAAAACGATAGAATGGACAGCAACAGGGCATCCTACTAAAGTACTAGGATGTATTCTGGATATATCAGACCGAAAAAAACAAGAAATATGGTTGAAAGAACACCATTATTTCCTGAAAGAACTTGCCTTCGAGCAGTCCCATACGCTAAGAGCCAGAGTGGCCAATATCTTGGGCATACTGGAAATCATGGATAGCGAACTACAAAATGATGAATCCAAGCGGATGTTGCAGTTAATCAAGAATGAAACTATGCTATTGGACCAATCTCTCAAGAAAAGCATCAAAGAATCTGTCCAGAAAAACAAATCCCTGGAAAACAATTTAGTAGGTGAGGAAGAAACTGAATAGCACTAATGCTTAAACATCCTGTCTAAAGACCCCTCATTTTCCACTTAGCTTTCAGATAGCCCCAAATCACTTTGGGGCTCATGCTTTTTTTCCTCTGGAAGCTTCCATCATATCCCACATAGCTTCAGGTATCTCATCCAGGTTGTTGAACTCACCTGCTCCTTTTAGCCACTCTCCACCATCTATGGTCATCACTTCCCCATTGACAAAAGAAGAATAATCCGACACAAGATAAGCAGCTAGATTAGCCAGCTCCTGGTGCTCTCCTACTCTTCCAACTGGCACTTTTTTAGCCGGGTCGAATTTTTTGACCATATCCCCAGGCAACAATCTACTCCAGGCTCCTTCGGTCGGGAACGGTCCCGGTGCTATAGCATTAGAGCGGATACCGTATTTAGCCCATTCCACAGCTAAGGAACGGGTCATTGCCAGTACTCCTGCCTTGGCAGCTGCAGAGGGCACTACATAGCCTGATCCTGTCCATGCGTAAGTAGTTACAATATTCAGAAATATCCCAGGTTGTTTTTGTGCAATCCAGTGCTTACCTGCAGTAAGGGTGACCTGAGAGGTTCCCTTCAGGACAATATCCAAAATGGTGTTAAAAGCATTTGTGGAAAGACGTTCAGTAGGACTTATAAAATTTCCGGCGGCATTGTTTAATACGACATGAATTTGTCCCAGCTGATCTATTGCAGCCTTCCACATAGCTTCCACCTCATCGATCTCCCTTACATCACATGCCAATGGAATTACACTTCCGCCATTTTCATCCATCATTTCCCTGGCTGTTTCTTCCAGCACATCCAGCTTGCGGGAAGTAATCACCAGGTTGGCTCCCAATTGCAAAAAATACACTCCCATTGATTTCCCAAGACCTGTCCCACCTCCGGTTATTAAGATATTTTTCCCTTTGAGCGCACCAGGTTTAAGCATTCCTTCCGCTAAAATCATAAATTTGTGGTTTATCGTAAATCTCTAAGATAGGGATTTCGGCTTGGTAATTGAAGCAAACATTGGCAATCAACTTTGATTTTTAACAGTCACTCCATGAGAAAATTAATTTTCCCGCTTATTTGTCTGATACCGCTTCTAGTTAGCTGCAAGGAAGATGAAGACAAAGTAATCCACACAGACCTGCCCGCAGAAGCGGATCAGTTGTTTGGCATTTCGCAGGATTGGAATGAGAGCCTGTATTTTGCGATGTTGCAGTGGGAGGACTATATGCAAATGGACTCTTTGGGATTGCCCAGCTGCCCTGATATCATATTGGACAGTATGACAAAAGAAGTTATCCTGGATTTCGTCTCAAGCACTGAATGTACCCAATCGGGAAGTTTTACTAGAAGCGGTAAATTGATTATCAAATACGATACAACTAATCAGTATTCTGATAAAAAATGGTCCATGGAATATGTCGATTATAAGTTCGATACCAGATCCCTTGACGGCATCCGATATTTTTCGAATACAGATTCCATGCACGTTTCTGAAGAATTCACAGACCTGGTCGAAAGGACTGAAAATGGCTTAAGCACAGAGTTTTCAGGAAAATTCCTCCATACAAAATCAATAGTCATCGATTCTTTAGCTACTGATTCACTTTCATCAGATAGTGCAACATATCGTCCTAAATTAACAAGTTTCTCTTCTATCGGTAGAATTACAGGAGTAAATGCCGCAGGACGGGATATCGAAATCACTATGGATGCCCCTGTTACTCATTCGGTAGAATGTTATGAACGAAATGAAATTCTCCCGTCCATAGCAAAAGAAAGCTGGATAGTATCGCGAGGAGGGACTTCCCGGGTCACTTACTCAGTACAATATGAGCAACTAACAGAGGCATGTCAGGTCACTGCGATCGCAACTTTGCCTGACGGCAAACAATTATTATTAAATCCTTCTGAAGAATAAACCGGATTAAATCTACTATTGGCGTTTTTCAGTATGCCCTAAATAAGAAAGCCCCAGTGGATGATCACTGGGGCTTTCTTGACAGTCAAATTATTAGTATCTGTAATAGTCAGGCTTGAATGGGCCTTCTACAGTTACCCCAATGTATTCAGCTTGATCCTGGGATAACACTTCCAGTTCCACACCCAGTTTGGCTAAGTGCAAAGCCGCAACTTTCTCGTCCAGGTGCTTAGGCAATACATACACGCCCGGTTGGTACTGGTCAGTATTGTTCCAGAGCTCGAGTTGCGCCAACGTCTGATTGGTAAATGAGTTGGACATCACAAAGGACGGATGGCCAGTGGCACAGCCCAAATTCACCAATCGGCCTTCTGCCAATACGATAATCTCGTTGCCATCTACATTGTAAAGATCCACCTGAGGTTTGATCTCAATTTTAGTATTACCATAAGTTCCGTTTAGCCAAGCCATATCTATTTCATTGTCGAAGTGACCGATGTTACAGACGATAGTTTTGTCTCTCATGGCTCTGAAATGCTCCTCCGTGATGATATTTTTGTTACCGGTAGCTGTCACTACGATATCAGCTTCCTTCACTGCATCATTCATTTTCTTCACAGCAAAGCCGTCCATAGCAGCCTGAAGTGCGCAGATAGGATCGATTTCAGTGACAATTACTCTGGCGCCAGCTCCTCTCAATGAGGCAGCAGAACCCTTACCTACATCACCATATCCTCCCACTACAGCCACTTTACCGGCCATCATCACATCAGTAGCTCTTCTGATAGCATCTACCAATGATTCCTTACACCCGTATTTATTATCGAATTTCGACTTCGTTACCGAGTCATTCACATTGATAGCAGGCATAGGAAGTGTGCCATTTTTCATTCTTTCATAAAGTCTGTGAACACCTGTAGTAGTCTCTTCCGACAGGCCTTTGATCCCGCCAACCAATTCCGGATATTGATCCAAAACCATATTAGTTAGGTCACCTCCATCATCTAGGATCATGTTCAAAGGCTTTCGATCTTCCCCGAAAAACAAGGTCTGCTCGATACACCAGTCAAAATCCTTCTCATTCAATCCCTTCCAGGCATAAACTGATATACCTGCAGCAGCTATAGCGGCAGCGGCATGATCCTGGGTAGAAAAAATATTACAAGATGACCAGGTAACCTCCGCTCCCAAAGCGACCAAAGTTTCGATCAAAACGGCAGTTTGTATAGTCATATGAAGACACCCAGCAATCCTTGCGCCTTTAAGAGGCTGAGAGGCCCCATACTCTTCTCTTAAAGCCATCAAGCCGGGCATTTCAGCTTCAGCCAATTTGATTTCTTTTCTACCCCACTCTGCCAAGGATATATCTTTAACCTTGTATTGAATAAATTTTTCAGATTTAGTTTCTGACATAATATTGATAGTTAACGTATTAATTTCACTAAAAACTTGCGCAAAGGTACCGTATAAAGTTTGGAATTTAAAATTGCCTTTTTCAAAGAAAAGTCACCTCTTTCATCCCGAAGGCGACATTTTCCCCATTTGTCAATTCCATTTCAAGTTTTCCTTCCGTAGTAATACCAACAATTTTTCCCGAAAATTGTTCTCCTTCGGCTAAATAAGAAGCCCAGCGATCTCTTCTGTATAAGTAATGGAGATATTCGGATTTAATTTCATCAAATTTTCCTTTTTTCAGCTGTATATAGCCCTGCTCCATCTGTGTGACCAACAATCGAAACAATTCTTCAAGGTCAAACTGACTTCCGGTGATGGAATGAAGGGATGCGGCATTGCTGGCTCCAAAATGAAGTTGGTTTATATTGATGCCCACCCCCGCTATGGAATATTCCCATTCCTTGCCTGAAAACGTATTTTCAATCAAAATCCCGCCTATTTTCCCAAACTCGGGAACAATCAAATCATTGGGCCATTTGACTTTCAGATTTGGCAAATAGTCCCCAAGAAGCTTTCTAATACTATTGGAAATAGCCATGTTTAGGTAAAATTGCTCTGAAATATCCATAAAATCAGGTTTCAGCACCAAAGAGAATGTGAGGTTTTTTCCTGCCTCCGTCTCCCATACATTTCCACGCTGGCCCTTCCCTTTTGTCTGATTGTGGCAGATGATGACGCTTCCTTCCTTAGCCAGTCCCAGCCTGACCAGTTGCAAAGCATTGTCATTAGTGGAATGACACTCTGGCAGAAAATGTACATCTTTCCCTAAAAAAATCGTGTTGGCAAGAATTTTATACATAAATTTTAAATTCACTGAAAATGGATATTTTTATCCAACCCAATGCAAAATTAAATGAATAATATGACAGCAGAAGAGCTGAGTAAAGTAATCATCAAAGGAATGGAGGAAAAAAAAGCTTCAGACATTGTCTTGATGGATTTACGACATATAAAAAACACCGTTACGGATTTTTTTGTTATTTGCTCAGGAAATTCGGATTCCCAACTTGACGCCATCGCAGACTCAATAGAAGAGGAAGTGATTAAAACAGGAGAAGGAAACCCATGGAAAAGTGAAGGAAAAAGTGGCAGACAGTGGATTTTAGTAGATTATGTGAACGTTGTAGCACATATTTTCCTTAAAGATAGAAGAGCATTTTATGGATTGGAAGACCTATGGGGAGACGCTAAAGTCACCAGGGTTGGATAAATGAGTCAAACTTTCGGTTTGACTCTCCGTTAACGATAAGTTTATGAAATTACCTTAATAAGAAATGAGCGATACTCCGAATAAAAACAAAAAATTTGTACCCAAGACACCTCAAAAGCCAAATTTCCCTAAATTTCAACTTTGGCTGATCATCGCTGCTGTAGCCGTTCTGCTTGGACTCACTTGGGTTCAAAACCGAAATGCCGTAGTTGATATTACCCAAAAGAGATTTGAAGACATGTATCTGGCCGGGGATGTGTCTAAGGTGACCATGGTAAAAAACATGGAGCGCGTGGATGTCACCCTGAAATCTACGGCTCTGTCCACCGAAAAATACAAAAATGAGCTTGAATCAAATTCTAGTTTTTTCAATCCTCAAGGCCCTCACTACTCCTTCCAGGTAGCTTCTGTAGATAAATTTGCCAATGATTTTGACACATTAAAAGAGCAAGTCCCACAGGAAGATAGAATAGAGCTATCGGTAGCCACAGAAGAAAACTGGAGTAGCTATTTTGGCAGCTTTGGTTTCTTGATTCTTCTTTTTGTACTCTTCTGGTTTATGATGAGACGTATGGCCGGCCCTTCTGGCCCAGGTGGACAGATATTCAACGTAGGAAAATCCAAAGCACAGCTCTTCGATGCAGAAAACAAGGTCAAAATCACCTTTGACAATGTGGCAGGACTTGATGAAGCAAAAGAGGAAGTACAAGAAATAGTTGAATTCCTGAAAAACCCAGGAAAATTCACCAAACTTGGTGGTAAAATACCTAAGGGAGCTTTGCTGGTAGGCCCTCCGGGTACAGGTAAAACTTTGCTTGCAAAAGCTGTAGCTGGTGAAGCCGGTGTACCATTTTTCACACTTTCAGGATCTGATTTCGTAGAGATGTTTGTCGGTGTGGGAGCAGCACGTGTCCGTGACTTGTTTAAGCAAGCAAAGGAAAAAGCTCCTTGCATCATCTTTATAGATGAAATCGATGCGATAGGCCGATCCAGAGGCAAAGGCCAGATGCCAGGCTCCAATGACGAAAGAGAAAACACGCTCAACTCTCTATTGGTGGAAATGGATGGTTTTGGTACCGACACGGGTGTGATTGTAGTAGCAGCTACCAACAGACCGGACGTGCTGGACAGTGCATTGCTTAGACCAGGACGTTTTGACAGACAAATTTCTATTGACAAGCCAGATATCAATGGGCGTGAGGCAATTTTCAAAGTTCACCTTAAGCCGATCAAAACGGCTGATGATGTAGATCCTAAAAAATGCGCTGCACAGACACCAGGCTTTGCCGGTGCCGAAATTGCAAACGTATGTAATGAGGCTGCACTGATCGCTGCACGGAGAAATAAAACAGCTGTGGATATGCAGGATTTCCAGGATGCAGTAGATAGAGTGATTGGCGGCCTTGAAAAGAAAAACAAAATCATCTCTCCTGAAGAGAAGAAAATCGTTGCCTTCCACGAGGCTGGTCACGCGGTAGCGGGCTGGTTCTTGGAGCATGCAGACCCACTAGTCAAAGTAAGTATAGTACCTCGGGGAGTGGCTGCTTTGGGCTATGCCCAGTACCTTCCAAAAGAGCAGTTTCTCTATCAGACTGAGCAGCTTATGGATGAGATGTGCATGACTTTAGGAGGCCGGGCTGCAGAAGAAATTATTTTCAAGAAAATATCCACAGGTGCCCTGAGTGACCTGGAACGGGTGACGAAAATGGCCTACTCTATTGTCTCTGTATATGGGATGAACGATAAAATAGGGAATGTTTCCTTCTACGACTCCAAAGGAGATGGTTATAAAATGACCAAACCTTACTCGGAAACTACCGCGGAAGTCATTGATGAGGAAGTTAGAAAGCTGATCCAATCAGCATATGACCGAACCAAAGAGTTGCTGACACACCGGATCAAAGAGTTGGAAATTTTGGCGAAAGAGCTTTTGGAGAAGGAAATTCTCTTCCAGGCTGATCTGGAACGCCTGATAGGTAAAAGACCATTTGACAAGGAAACCACCTATCAAGCTTTCACCAATAAAAAAGAGGTGACCAAGGATCCTGACTTACCTTCTTCTAAAGCCAGTGAAGAAGGCTCTGATTCTTCAGACCCTTTAAAAGACCCCATACCGGAGCCAAATTCTGATAATCGAATCATATAACAGTAGCCCCGATTTACTCGGGGCTTTTTTATTTTCTCTTTACACGTTTATCTTTAATCATGCTATCAACCCCCTTGGATTTTCCGCTGCATGGAAAAAAGCTCTACTTTGCGTCTGACTTTCACCTGGGAGCACCTAACGAATCCGAGAGTAAAATCCGGGAACAAAAGATCGTCCGCTGGCTGGATTATATTGCGGAAGAGGCAGCGGCTATCTTTCTTGTGGGAGATATTTTTGACTTTTGGTTTGAATATGGGCAGGTGATCCCAAAGGGCTTTATTCCCTTTATCTCCAAAATCAACCAATTGAGAAACCGTGGGATCCCCATTATCTTTTTTACCGGAAACCATGATTTATGGATGGGGGATTATTTTACCAATGAACTCGGAATCCCGGTTTATACCCATCCCATCGAATTAAAGGTTGAGGGAAAATCTATCCTTGTAGGCCATGGTGATGGCTTGGGTCCGGGAGACAATTCTTATAAATTTCTGAAAAAGGTATTTACTAATCCCCTTGCGCAGTGGTTATTCCGCTGGTTTCACCCTGATCTGGGTATCAAGCTCGCCAAGGGCTGGTCTGGTCATAGCCGTATTACCAATATGGAAAAAGAAGAAAATCATTTCCTGGGTGAAGGCGAATGGCTCTGGACCTATTGCAAGGAACTGGAAGAAAAAAAGCATCACGATTTCTATATTTTTGGACACAGGCATCTTCCGCTTGAGCTCAGTGTAGGTTCCAGTGCCACCTATTTCAACTTGGGAGAATGGGTATCACAATACACCTACCTGTCATTTGACGCAAAAGAAGCAAAACTCCTTACCTTCGAAGGATGAGATCTCTGGGAATACTTTTAGTGTTTATTTATTCCTACTCCGGAAATGCCCAAAATCAGGATATACTTGGTGCCCCTATTGCGGAAATCAAGGTAAATGACCTGGATTTGATTTCTTTTGATACCAAGGATCAATTGTTTGCCAGCAATACTTCAGGAGATATATACCTGTTTAGTAAGCAAGGAAAACAGGTGAACCTCTTCTCTCCTGCGAGGCAAGGAAGGCTGGATCAGCTTGAAGCCGCACGCACGGTGAATGTTTTTAGTTTTTCATCAGATCTTCAGGAATACAGGGTACTGGATAGGTTTCTCAATCCCTTGGCTGAAAATGGCTTTTCCTTCTCAGAAGTCACTTTGGCCAAAGCTGCTACGCTGGGCAACAACAATGTGGTATGGGTCTGGGATGAATCAGATATGACACTGAAATCACTCGATTACTTAAGAAATATTCTAATCCAGTCACAGCCTTTGAATTTGATTACGGGCTCTGAAACACTTGATGTCACAGAGATAAGAGAATTCAAAAACCGTCTCTTTATGAATGTCCCTGCTTCCGGAGTTTTCATCTTTGACAATCAGGGAAATTTAATGCGTAAAATAGAAGTAAAGGGAATCAAAAAATTGTGCTACTACAAAGAACACCTCCTATGGCTAGACGGAACCTGCCTAAAGGCAATTTCACTCTCCTCCAACGATATCTTGGTGATTTTTGAATTAGACACAGAAATGACAGATTATCTACAAATAGGTCAGGAAAGACTTGCATTAGTGTCTGGCGGACAAGTGACCCTCTACCCTATCCCCAAAACGTTAAGGTCTCTAGAGTGAGACGAAAACATTAAGATAGGGCTTGCTGAAAAACAGCTCGCATGAAAAATGGGCTAATCATTCAGAATGATAGTTTTTGATCTATTAATGGCGTTTTTCAGCATGCCCTAAGATATAAGAACTAGCCCAACTTCAAGAGATGTAGGCAACACCATGGATGGACTAATGTGTCTTCGGAAAATAAAATCCGGACTTCCTACCTCTGTCATGGAAATCTCAGAGTGACTTCATCATGATTTTTTCCCCTCGGAAAACAGGCCGTCACAAAATCATCTCTTACCTGCGACTTCTTTGAGAATCTCTGTGTCCGTTGTTCGTAATCTAATTTCAAATAAAAAAGGCCATTCCATTTCTGAAACAGCCTTTTTAAACATAACATTTTTCTGATTAATTGACCTTAACCAGTTCTATATCAAAGATCAAGTCTTTACCGGCCAACTGATGATTGGCATCCAATGTGATTTTCTTATCGTCCAGATCAGTCACGATCACAGGCATAGGCTGTCCATTGCCTCCCTGTAGGGTCAATTGCATCCCTATCTCCGGCTTGATATCAGCAGGAACCTGCTCGATAGGCACATCGATTATCATATCGTCTCTGCGCTCACCGTAGGCCTCTGCGGCAGGGATCGTCACTGTCACCTTTTCACCTAGCTCCATTCCATCCACTGCCGTATCAAATCCTTTGATCATATTTCCATCGCCTAAGGTAAATCCTAGCGGTTCACGATTTGCTGAGGTATCAAATACGCTTCCATCTTCTAATTTACCGGTATAATGCACTTGAACTGCATCTCCTTTTTTAGCTTGCATAGTCTTTTGTTTTAGTAAACAACAAAGGTACAAAAATCTCTTAGGGATGAAAATCAAGGTTTTCTGTCCGATTTCGTTATAAAACCGTACATTTCTGGACACTTCTAGTGCAAAATCCTGCTAAATAGCCTAATATTAGGGTTGGCATCATTTTGCACCTAGAAAGACCAAACAATTTACCATGGAAAATCAAGATTTAGGCAAGATCCTTATTATAGACGATAATGAAGATTTACTCTTTGCCGCCAAAATGCTTTTGAAAAAGCATGCAAAAGAAGTGATGATAGAGAAAGACCCTCGAAGGATTCCTTTTTTGATCAATAACAATAATTATGATGTAATACTACTCGATATGAATTTCCGCGAGGATACCACCTCCGGCAAAGAAGGGTTTCACTGGCTGAAGCAAATCAAAGAAATAGACCCAAAAGCTGTTGTGATCCTAATCACTGCCTTCGGGGATGTGGAAATGGCCGTACAGGCACTGAAGGAGGGAGCTACTGACTTCATCCTAAAACCATGGCAAAACGAGAAACTAATCGCCACACTTTCCGCTGCTATCCGGCTCAAGGAAAGTTACAATGAAGTCGATAAGCTGCAAAAGAAGCAAAAGCAGATGCAGTCCGACATGAAAAAACCCTATACTGACATCATAGGGCAGAGTGCTTCCATGAAAAACATTTTTTCCATCATAGACAAAGTAGCCCAGACAGATGCCAATGTCTTGATCTTAGGAGAAAATGGGACAGGCAAGGAATTGATAGCCCGTGCCATTCATGACAGATCACTTCGTAAGGATGAGATTTTTGTGGGAGTAGATATGGGGGCGATCACAGAAACTTTATTTGAGTCAGAATTATTTGGACATAAAAAAGGTGCTTTTACAGACGCAAAAGATGACCGTGCGGGCAGGTTCGAAATAGCCGACAAAGGCTCCCTGTTTCTGGATGAAATCGGTAACCTGTCACTACCGCTACAGTCTAAGCTATTAACCGTATTGCAACGAAGAGAGGTGACCAGAATCGGTACCAACAAAGCTATTCCGGTGGACATCCGCCTGATCTGCGCCACTAATATGCCTTTGCATGAAAGCATAGCGGACAACACGTTCCGTCAGGATTTATTGTACAGGATTAACACAGTAGAGATATTTCTTCCTCCATTACGCGAAAGACAGGACGACATTCCGGTATTGGCAACCCATTTCTTAAAAAGCTACAGCCAGAAATACCGTAAAAACTTCACTGGCTTCACCACCGCCGGAATGGATTTACTTCAGCACTATGCTTGGCCTGGAAATATCCGGGAACTACAGCATGCCATCGAGCGGGCTATAATCATGGCCGAAGGGGACGTATTGGATTCCAGGGATTTCTTCTTCCTGTCCGCAAAACCTGCTTCTGACAAAGCACCGACCTCCGTCACATTGAACCTCGATGATATGGAAAAGACCACTATACAACGTGCTATAGACAAGAATGGCGGAAACATCTCAAAAGCAGCCAAAGAGCTAGGTTTGACGAGAGCCAGCTTGTATAGAAGGCTGGAAAAATATGGATTATAAAGTCGGCTTACTAGGGAGAATCGCTTTTTTGGCGGCTTCTCTCTTTCTTCTTGCTTATGCTATCATCGATAGTTGGGGAGTCTTTATGATCTCCCTTTTACTCGTTTTGGTGGTTTTCCAGATCATCTATTTGTTGAGGTATTCCGAAGGTTCATTTAAGAAAGTGAGGGTATTTCTGGACAATATCAAACAGGACAAATACTCTCAGCTCTATCCTGTCAAATTTGACGGGACAGAGACTGATGATCTTCACATAGAATTCAATGCCATTCTAGCCAAATTAAAAGAAGATCAGGCTGAGAAAGAAGCTAATTATCAGTATTTCAGATCGGTATTCAAACACCTTAGCATAGGGCTGATCACTTTCGGCGAAAATGGAGGGATCCAGATCGTGAATACCGCCGCAAAGCGAATTCTCGACGTAGACCAACTCCAAAATATCGCTGAAATTGAACATATAAATAAAGAGCTTCACCTGGCAATCAACAACTTAAGAACAGGTGGAAGTGAGTTGATCAAGATTGCCCACCCAGACGGCATCATGCAGATTTCAGTTTATGTGATCGAGTTGCTGATGCGTGGAGAAAAATTCAAATTGGTTTCCCTTCAGAATATCCAGTCCGAACTGGAAGAAAAAGAAATGGAAGCCTGGCAAAACCTGGTCAAAATCCTGACACATGAAATCATGAATTCCATCGCTCCCATCTCATCTTTAGCAGGAACTATACAAGGTGAGATCGAAAGCAAAATAGAAAATGTGGAACAAATCAGCCCGACTGATATGGAAGATTACCTCATGGGTATCAGCACCATTGAAAAACGAAGTCAGGGCTTGATCAGTTTTGTGTCCGATTTCAGAAGTCTGGCGCATATACCTGCGCCAAAATTCAGCAGTATCGCTATCGCAAAGCTTTTTCACCAATTAGAAGTTTTGCTACAACATCAACTTGAGAATTTTCAAATCGAGCTGATCAAAGAAATCAATCCTAAAGAACTTATTCTGTTCGGAGACCAAACCCAGATCGAGCAGGTTCTGATCAACCTCACCCAAAATGCCATTCAGGCAGTGGAAGATTCTGAGGTAAAACGGATTATCCTAAGGGCATTTATAGACGAAGCTGGAAAAATAATCCTGGAAATTGCCGACACTGGGAAAGGAATCGAAGAGGAAGCACTCTCGAAGATTTTCATTCCATTCTTCACCACTAAGTCAAAAGGCTCCGGGATCGGGTTGAGCCTATCGAAGCAGATCATGCGGCGCCATAAAGGCAATATTCAGGTAAGATCTGCACTAGGCGAGGGCACTACCTTCAAACTGATATTTAACGGGTAA
>CBFGUY010000002.1:0-79031 GCA_965651895.1 uncultured Algoriphagus sp.
CGGGGTAGCATCCATACTGAGTTCGACTTTTTTTAAAAAAATAACTTTTCAGGACGAAAAAGTTCGAACTCCCGAAGTTAACAAATTTGTTAAGCTTATCTACCTGATAAATAGTGGATTATCTTCAAAAAATAAAGGCACAAACCCGTTGAAATTGGATTTGTGCCGTCAGGTGGAGCTGGCGAGATTCGAACTCGCGTCCAGATAAGGAAACAACGTACCTTCTACATGCTTAGTCACCTGTTGGTTTTTCGACCGGAATATGCTGGGTGACACACCTTGTTCCGGCTTAGCTATTTGTCTTAGACCTGCTTAATAGCATCACAAGCCGCAACCCGATCAAGTCGACACCTCAGATCCACCCGGATCAGATAACAGGTGGTGAGATGTGGCCGGGGAATTACTCTCGTAACTCAACCCTTTAAGCGATCTATCCTTGTGGGGTTAGATTAGGCAGCCATAGCGTAAGATTCTTCGCCATTTATAGTGCATATGAATTTTTCAAGGCCGTACATACTCCAGCCTGCATGCGAGCCCGATATTCACACTTACTGTCAAAACCGGTCAGCCCCATTTGAATCAGGATGACAAAAGTAATGGAAAAATAGTTCCGACTTGAAGTCGGGGCAATTAAATTAAATTAGTCAGTGATCAGTGTTCAGTAATAGGCCTGCCAACTGAACACTGCTCACTGAATACTGTTTCAATTTCTCTAATAATATGGTCTTCAAAATCAATTCTTTACGGAAAATCTTTTGAATAGCCCGGATTTCAGGCTTCTTGAGTATAGAGTTTTTTATATCTTGCAGCGATGGAAAATTTCGTCGTTTCGGCAAGAAAATATAGACCGGCAGATTTTAAAAGCGTAGTAGGGCAGCAGCATATCACCACTACCTTGCAGAACGCCATAAAAAACAATCACTTAGCCCAGGCTTTTTTGTTTTGTGGCCCACGTGGAGTGGGAAAGACTACCTGTGCCCGTATCCTTGCCAAAACGATAAACTGTGAAAATCTACAGGCGGATTTCGAAGCCTGTGGGAAATGCGATTCCTGCGTTTCCTTCCAAAACAACAGTTCCTTCAATATCTACGAACTGGATGCTGCCTCCAACAACTCCGTAGATGACATCCGAAATCTGGTAGAGCAGGTACGTTATGCCCCACAAAAAGGGCAGTACAAAGTCTATATCATTGATGAGGTTCACATGCTTTCAAACCAAGCCTTCAACGCTTTTTTGAAGACTTTGGAAGAACCTCCCAAGTACGCCATCTTCATTTTGGCGACTACAGAAAAGCACAAAATCATCCCTACCATACTTTCCCGTTGTCAGATTTTTGATTTCAATAGAATACAGATCAAAGACATCGCCGAGCATCTGAAGTATATAGCGGAAAAGGAAACCGTGGATTATGAAGAAGAAGCTCTTCGATTGATAGCTACTAAAGCCGACGGTGCCCTTAGGGATGCGTTATCAATGTTTGACTTGATAGTGACCTATTCCGCAGGTAAAAAAGTAACCTATCAGGAGACAATCGGTAACCTTCATATCCTTGACTATGACTATTACTTTAAGGTAGTAGATGCCTTGGTTTCCGAAGACCTTTCCCAAGTTCTGCTGATTTTTGATGAGATTCTCAAGAAAGGATTTGACGGGCATAATTTCATAGTTGGCCTATGCGAACACCTCAGGGATTTATTGGTAGCTAAAGATCCTGCGACTGTACAGCTGATAGAAGTGTCTGAATCTGCCAAAGAGCGCTACCTGCAGCAGACGGAAGCTTCCTCTTCTTCTTTTTTACTCTCAGCACTGAACATCGCAAACCAATGCGATATACATTACAAAACTTCCAAAAATCAGCGTTTACATGTGGAGTTGACGTTGATGAAGATGGCTAAATTGCCTCAAGCTTTCCGCTTGTCCATGATGGCTGCGGAGGACGCAAAAAAAAAAGCCTGACAGCCCCGGAGACTGAGCCTGCAAAAGAGTCGATTCCCCTGTCATCTACTGGCGGAGCTGTAAAGTCCAGTCTCCTGCAGAAGACTATTTCTATTCCCAAAACCCTTACCCATACCAAACAATTAGCAGAGCAAAAGCTAAAACAGGATTTGGAAAAGGCCAAAGTCAATGTAAAGACTGACGTAGTCGAAGTGATAGAAGAAGGCAGGGAACTGACCCAGGAGATTTTGGATGAAGTCTATGTGGATGTGAAAAGCCATTTTCAACAGCAGGGCAAGAGCTTGGAATTGGCGATATTAGGTCAGTCCATGAAGCTCAAAAACGGGGCGGTGCTTCTTGAGGTAATGGGGCATGTTCAGGAGGAAATCGCACAGAAAATGAAACCTGAGCTGATCAGGGTACTCCGGGAGTTAGGCAAAGTAAAGCCGTTTAAAATTGAGCTGGAGCTGAAAGAAGAGCTGGAATCGGAGCGAAATAAGCTTTATACCAGCACAGATAAATTTAATTTCTTAAAGGAAAAACACCCTGCACTGGTTGAGTTTCAGCGAAAATTTGGATTGGAGACGGACTTCTAGAAATCCAGGGATATCCCAAAGTTGATCAGGTTCTGTAGCTGCACGGCTTGCCTAGACGTACCGTCATCCTGCTTGATAAATACCTCCTCATCATAAATCAAAACGGTTTCTATCCGGGTGGAAATAAACCTGTTGACTTTCATCCTGATTACAGAATTGAAGTTGACTACCATATTTCCAAATACTTCATAGTTGGAGAATAGGTTGATGTCAGACTTCCACGTGACGTTTTTCATCAACTGTATATCTGTGACAGATGCGGCAAGAGAAACCCCGGCCTCCGCACGTACGTTTTCTCCGGGAACTACCCCGAATGCGCCCGCTCTGCTTAAGGAATCATCCAGTACGATCGTAAATCGACCTGTAAATGGGGAAAGGATCACGGAGATTTTACTCTTGTCTTTGTAGGTTTTACGGTAGTTGAGACCAGTGGAGGATTGCAGATATCCCGGGGACAGCAGATCTGAAATTTTGGTCCGTACTTCTACATCACTTCCCGAAGGCCTGGTGTACTTGTATCCTGCAAGGAGCTGGGTTCTGGCATCCAGCTGGGTCGATAGGTAAAAAAACTCCGAGAGTTCTCTACCATAATTACTTACAAAGGTGAAATTATCATTAGTCTTCCGGGTACGGTACGCTCTGTCGTCTTGCCTGTTAAATCCCAAACTGACCGTAAGCTGGGTGTCCCACACTTTGTTATCCTTTTTGTAGTTGGCAAAGAGGGTTAGACCGGAATTCAGGGCAAAAGTACTAGCCCCACCCGCAGCCCAGTTGGACAGAGTGACTTGTTGGATGTTGAGGTTGTAATTTCCTCCGGTTTTCCAGAAGATCTCCTTGACCGGATCTGGTATCAACAGTGAATCACCAAGCATCAAGAGTGTGTCACCGTTGATCAATACCGTATCGGGTATATACTGCCTGTCCTGAGCCTGAGCAGTCTGGCTTAGGAAGAGTATAAATAATCCAAAAATCAGGAGATACTTTGACATTTAAAAAGCTTGGGGGATTGCGGATCAGGGGCGAAAGATAACCAATTTCTGCCCAATGGATATGATGTTTTGACTACCGATGTTGTTCCAGTTTTTCAATTGATCGACTGTCACTCCGTACCTTTTGCTTATTGCGAATAGTGTTTCCCCACTGGATACGGTGTGGGTGATTTTTGACGAAGAAGCTGCCGAATTGGTAGGAGATACAGTATTTACAGCTGTTTGTTGCACTGCGGGAGTGGAAGTTGTACTCACTACCGCTTGTTTGGTAGGTGCTGGGGCAGAAAGATTTACCCTTGGGATTTCCTCACCACGCTTTCTGTGCTCCTGGAGATTCAGAACCATGCCTGCTTTCAGGTCACTGTCTTTTCTGATCCTGTTTTTTGACTTCAAAGCAGCTAACTTTATCCCGTATTTCTGAGAAATACTCCAAAGCGTTTCGCCTGGTCTTACAATGTGTGTAGCGACTTCAGCGCTGGCTTTCTTTTTCTCAGTATAATAATATTCACCGGCTTCGATACGCTCTCCTTTGCTAAGGTCATTCAACCGTCTCAGTTTGCCTTCCCTGATACCTACGCGGTCAGAGAACGTGCTCTGTGTGGTAGTCTGAGCTGCCTGCACGCCGTCAAGATTATTTACAGTGATCTGGTCAGGCTGGGATGCTTTGGTAGTATTGCCTGCAATCCTCGGGAACGAATTAGCTTGCTTATAAGCAGGAGATGAAGTGGTTGATGATGAATTGTTCGAAGTGGAAGGACTAGTTTCGGCGATTACAGCTTGCTGTATAGGTGCTGATCCGTCCTTGACGTAAACTACTGTGTAAACTCTGTCCCCGGGGATTTTCCCGTTTCGTGTCCATAGATTGTATTCTTCCAGCTGGCTTACAGGCACACCGTATTTTTTTGCCAATGCAGCCAATGTGGTAGGTCCTTGGACCCGCTCTTCCATCATATACTGACCGCTGCTGGCGAATTGGACAGTCGGGATTCCAAATGCAATTTTATGAGCCAAAAACTTCTTGAAATACCAGTGGGTATTCCTGTCCACATCTACTATCCTTTTCCCGTTGTATTGCGTGCCGAAATAAGCCTTGGCTCCTCCCAGCCCCATTTGATAGGAGACCAATGCACACATCCAGTTGTCAAAGCTCCTGTTGTGTTTCTGAAGGTATAACGCAGCTCCTTTGGTAGAAGAGACTATATTCTTACGTTCATCGATTTGGTTATCTACTCTCAAGAATACTTCCTCTGCAGTGCCCTGCTTGAATTGCCAGAAACCTACAGCATTGGATGTGGAAACGGCATCTCCGATCAGGCCACTTTCCTGGATTACCAGGTATTTCAGGTCGGTGGGTACTCCGGCATTTCTAAGTTCCCGCTCTACTATAGGCATGTAGAGGTTTACCCTTTCCTGTTTGACTTTGAAATAGGCGGGATTTCTATATTGTGCATCTACATCTAGCTGGATCTCACGTCTGGCTTGAGGGTTTATTCTTACCACGAGGTCGGCAAATTCCAGTTCTGCGGGAACTTGCGGGATTTGGGCCAGAAGGTTATGGTGGATAAAAAATGTTAGGATGAAAATTAAGGAGAGGATACTGTTGGTCTTCATTCGAAAATAGCTTTCATCTTAGGTTTAATCATCGTTTTAGCAAAAATGATTCCCTTTTCCTTTTGTCTTAAATTTTTCTTGCCATCATCACCCCGTCTCGGATGGGAAGCAGGGCGTTTTCTACTCTCGGGTCTTCTTGGATCATGCGATTGAAATCCAGAATGGCCTGCGTGTCTTTGTCTATTTTCTTCCCTTTTTCCGCCAATACTTTTCCTGACCAGAGTACATTGTCAGCCAGTATAATTCCTCCTGTACTCATTTTATCAATGATAAGCTCGTAATATTTGCCATAATTGATTTTATCAGCATCGATAAATGCCATGTCGAAAGGCCCCGGCAGTTCAGGGATTATATCCAGTGCATTTCCCAGCCGGTAGTCGATCTGCCCGGCAAGCCCACTTTCATCGAAAAATCCCCTCACCATCGTTTCCAGTTCGTCATTGATGTCCAGTGTGATCAGCTTTCCTCCGGGTTTTAATCCTCTGGCCATGCAGATTCCTGAATATCCGGTATAAGTGCCGATTTCTAGAATTGTATCCGGGTTTTGCATTTTGGTGAAGAGCTCCAGGAGTTTTCCCTGTAAATGCCCGGAAATCATTCTCGGCATCATCACTTTTGCCTGGGTTTCTCGGGTGATTTTTTGAAGCAACTCATCTTCTGTTGAAGTATGGTTTTCGCAATAGGCTAGCAGTGCGGTATCTATAAATTCCATGATCAGTGGGGGGTATAGGTGAGGTAAGTCAGCATATCTGGATTGAACATCTCTTCGGCAATTTCCTGTAGTTCCAAAGCAGTGGTGTTCCGTATCTGCTGGAATATATTATCCAAAGGATCTACTTTTCCATGGTCCAGCATGCTTTTGCCATATACCAGCATAAGTGCTGAGTAGTTTTCTTCTGCCATAGCCATCTGTCCCACTGCCTGCTCTTTGGCCATGTGGAGCTGGATAGTCCCGAGTGTGGTGTTTGCCATTTTGCTCATTTCTTTGAGTACCAGGGACTGTGCTTTCTTCAGGGTTTTTCCTTCAGTACCGAAGTAAATCCCGAAAAATCCGATATCCGAAAATGGCTGATAACTGGATTCTATACTATAGACGTACCCATGCTTTTCCCGAAGCATAAGGTTAAGCCTGCTATTCATACTCGGCCCTCCCAGAATATTGTTAAGGAGATATAATTTAAAACGATTTTTGTCATAAAGGGAAAAGGCAGGTCGGCCTATGGCGCAAAGCGATTGGCTGATATCCCGTTCCTGGGTTTTTACCTTGGGGGTATAATTACTGAAGGTATTGCGGATATATAGACTTCTTTTTGGCTGGATTTCGGAAAGGGGGCCTTCTATTCCTCTCAGTACTTTCTGAAAGGGTATATTTCCCACTACAGAAAATATCAGTCTGGAAGTGTCCAGCCGCGTAGAAATGAAGTCAAAGAAATCCTGTTGGGTAAAGCTACCTACTGTCTGTTCAGTCCCCAGGATATTTCGTCCAAGTGCGTGGTTTTCAAAAACCAACTCATCTAACTCATCCTGAATAGCATCCTCCGGAGAATCCCGGTACATCGCCATTTCCTCCAGAATCACCTGGCGCTCTTTATCGATCTGTTTCTCGGGAAAAGTACTGCGGAAGGTAATGTCGAAAAGCAGTTCGGCGGCTTTGGCATAATGCTCCTTTAGCGTAGAAGCGTAGAAACATACTTTTTCTTTGGTAGTATAAGCGTTGAGTTCTCCGCCTAGTGACTCCAGGCGGTTGAGTATGTGGAATGTTTTCCTCTTTTTAGTGCCCTTGAAGGCCATATGTTCCCAGAAGTGAGCCAAACCCTCCTGCTCTTGGGTCTCATCTCTACTTCCTATATCTAATATAAATCCGCAATGAACCAGTCTGGTATGGGTAACTTCCTGATGGACAATTCTAATACCGTTACTAAGTTCTTTAATGTTTAATTCCATGCTATAATTTACCCTTTCGGTAATATACAAAGTAAAGCAGGAAATTGGTTCCGGATCAATTTCTAACCATATTTTCGAAACAGAATTAGTAACTTTCCATTTCAGAAATAGAATGCCGGATAGGATAAATAACAGGTAATGACAGCTAAATAACAACTAGCTATATCCACTTTTCTACCTCTTTAACAGGTGTTTAAGTAGGGTTCGGAAAACATGAGTGTCACGGCCATTTTGATCATCCATCCAATAAACCAAAAGAAAAATGATTACTGGCATCACTGCGGCTAATCAAAAAAAACAATTATAAACACATGAAATGCCCATGAGAAGAGGTTCTCACACAGGGGAATGATTATCTAGGGCATTCCATGTGGCAAATAAAAATCAAATTATAAACACATGAAATACCAACCACTTTCCAGTTCACTTTATATCAAAAACCGTGAGAAATTCTGTTACAGGCTAGCGGAAAGCAGTGTAGCAATCTTCAATTCCAATGACATCATGCCTACCAATGCTGACGGCACGATGCGCTTTCGTCAGAACAACGACTTGTTTTATCTCACAGGAATAGATCAGGAAGAGACTATTCTGCTCTTGGCTCCGGATTGCCCTAATCCCAACATGCGGGAAATACTTTTCCTAAGAGAGACAAACGAGCATATTGCCATCTGGGAAGGTCATAAATACACTAAAGAAGAGGCAGAGGCTACCTCAGGGATAAAGAATATCCAATGGTTAGGTAATTTTGACCAAGTGTTCAGTACCGTGATGGCGCTGAGCTGCAACATCTACCTGAATACCAATGAACATCTCCGGGCTGGAGTAGTGGTAGAAACCCAGGATGCCCGGTTCATCAAAAATTGTAAAGAAAAATTCCCTCTTCATACGTATCACCGTTCTGCTCCTATCATGCACAAGCTGAGAGGGGTAAAGGAAAAGGAAGAGATAGATCAGTTGCAAATTGCCTGCGATATCACAGAAAAGGGCTTTCGCAGAATTCTTTCTTTTGTAAAGCCAGGAGTCACTGAATATGAGATAGAGGCCGAATACCTGCATGAATTTGTAAGAAACAGAAGTAATGGATTTGCCTACCAGCCCATCATCGCTTCTGGAGCATCTGCTTGTGTGCTTCACTACATTGAGAATCACAAAGAATGCTTTGCCGGTGAACTGCTGCTAATGGACGTGGGTGCGGAGTATGGCAATTACAATGCGGATATGACACGGACTATACCTGTCAGCGGGAGATTCACCGAGCGACAAAGAGCAGTATATGATGCCGTGCTTCGTGTGCAAAAAGAAGCTTCACAGATTTTGAGGATAGGTACCAGTATTCAGGATTATCATAAAGAAGTGGGCTTGATCATGCAAAGTGAATTAGTAGGTCTAGGATTGATCGATCAGACAGATATCAAAAATCAGGATCCTAATTGGCCTGCATACAAAAAATACTTTATGCATGGAACTTCCCACCACCTAGGCCTGGATGTGCATGATGTGGGTACCATGCATGGCCCTATCAAGCCAGGTATGGTGTTCACCGTAGAACCTGGGATTTATATTCAGGAAGAAGGTCTTGGAATCAGACTGGAAAATAACATTGTCATCCAAGAAGGTAAAGGCTACTTCGATCTGATGAGAAATATTCCTATAGAAGCTGAGGAGATCGAAGAATTGATGAATAGCTAATAAGCACCTTGTCAAATGCTCTAAATCAAAAAAGCTTTACCAGATGATCCGGTAAAGCTTTTTTGTTAGGGGAATAATAATATTAGTCATTTGGATATGGCACATAGACAAAGCTGGTAAAAGCTCCGTCCATCACAAACAAACAACAGAATTCATCTGGATCTTTATATGCTTTTTGGAAGTCAGGTAGCGCTTCTTCCGAGATTAATTTTCGCTGTACAAACTCATCCACATAAGTCATGAAGTAATTCCAGTCCAGTCCTTTTTCCTCTTTCCCTACAAAAATTTTTCCTATCGGTTGCATTTCTTTGGAAATGGGGAAAATGGGATAATCAGAGAATTTTCGGGTTCTGATCTGGTAAGAAGCTTCCTTAAGCGCATCTGAGATCTTAATAAAATCACTGGTAATTGTACCCAGATATTTTCCGCTCAGTTCGGGATCGTTGAAATCTGAAATCATGATTTTAAAGTTAAGAGTACGACATTTTCTACATGATATGTTTGTGGGAACATGTCCACGGGCTGTACCTTTTCCACTTTGTATTTTTCACTTAAAAGCGCCACATCCCGGGCCTGAGTAGCAGGATTGCAGGATACATATACGATTTTTGGGGCACTCAGCCTGAGAAGCATTTGCACTACTTTTTCATCCATTCCTGCACGTGGAGGATCCGTGATAATAAGGTCAGGAGCAGCATGATTTGCGATAAACTCATCGTTGAGCATGTCCTTCATGTCACCGGCATAAAAGAGTGTATTGTCCAGTCCGTTGATCTGGGAATTAAGTTTGGCGTCTTCTATAGCAGCTTCCACATATTCGATTCCTATTACCTGTTTGGCCTGCTTAGCTACGAAGTTGGCGATTGTGCCTGTACCAGTATAGAGATCGTAAACTACCTCATCGCCTTTTAAATCCGCAAAATCACGGGCAACTTTATACAGTTCGTAAGCTTGCTCCGAGTTGGTCTGGTAGAAGGATTTTGGGCCGATTCGGAATTTCAAGCCTTCCATTTCTTCCTCTATAAATGCCTTGCCGGCAAAAGTGATCAATTCCAAATCATGGAATGTTTCATTTCCCTTGGTATTGACTACATACAGAAGAGAGGTGATTTCGGGGAATTTTGCATTCAAGTGTCCCATCACCTGTTGAATTCCTTCAGGATCATTTTCCCCAAACTGTACGATCACCATAGTTTGCTCTGTGCTCGTGGTTCGGATTATCAGATTCCTTAGCAGGCCAACCTGATTTCTAATGTCGTAGAAACTCAGTTGATTTGCCAAGGCAAATTCCCTAAGTTCATTTCTGACATCATTGGAGATGCTTCCCTGAAGGTAGCAATGATCCACATCGATTATTTTGTCAAACATCTTTGGGATATGAAAGCCCAAGGCGTTTCTGTCAAAATCCTCTCCCGAGCGGATTTGATCCAGTGTCAACCATTTCTTGTTGGAAAAAGTGAAATCAAGTTTATTTCTATAGTAGCGGGTTTTTTCTGAACCCAGTGTCGGCCAGACTTCAGGAATGTCGACTTTCGCAATCCGTTGAAACTGGTCTACCACCTGCTGGCGCTTATAGGTCTTCTGCAGGTCATAATTGATATGCTGCCATTTGCAGCCGCCGCAGGTTCCGAAATGTGAGCAAAAAGGATCGATTCTTTCTTTGGAATACTCATGGAATTTAACAGGTTCTCCCTCCATGAAAGAGCTTTTTCCCTTCGTAATCCGTACATCCACTACATCTCCGGGAGCAACTCCCGTTACAAAAACCACTTTTTCCTCATGATGTCCCAAACATTTACCCTCAGAGGCAATCCGCTCGATGAGCAGGTTGGTGATCACTTTGTTCTTCATTTTTCGCGACATGGGCGCAAAATTAGGAAAAAAAGACGAGGCAGGTCAAAGGAAGGGAGATTAGAATAAAAAAGAGTAGACGTGGGGAAATTGTTTTCGAGGGCCATACGTAGCTTATTGAAGGCTTAATTGTTTTGTAGACATCAATTTTGGAGTGATTTGAGTGCGAAGCAATATTGTTTTCTCTTATTAAAAATGCCCATTTTTATAGTATGTAAATATATTGTGGTGAGAAATAAGAGTTTAGTGTTTTAGTTGAAGTAAGGATTATTTTCAGTGGAATTTCAAAAATTTTCCTCATAGAAAACTTTAAAATCGAAATTTAGGTTTAACAATGGTTGAGCATAAATAGCTCGATCGAATGATGATTTAAAATCAATTGTTCTGAAGGCTTTTTTGATGTCTTAAGCTCAAATTTTGGAAATTACAAAATCAGTATCTTTGCCCAAGCAATGAAACAAGATAGTCTTAAAGATAAAGTAGTCATTATTACCGGTGCCACTTCAGGAATAGGGGAGTCTTGTGCCAGGATATTTGGAGAGGCAGGTGCCAAGATTGTCATCACAGGCAGAAACCAAGAAAAACTAGATGTCACCAAAGCAAAATTGGAAGCTGAAGGGATTCAGATACTGGCAGTTTTGGCAGATGCTACCATAATAGCGGACAATCAAAGAATGGCCGAAACAGTCCTTGACAAGTTTGGCAAAATTGATATTCTGATCAACAATGCAGGTATTTCTATGCGGGCTCTGTTTGAGCATCTTGATTTCGAGGTTTTTCGCAAAGTGATGGATACCAATTTTTGGGGGACAGTCTATGCCACTAAATTCTGTCTGCCTTCCATTATAGAAAATAAGGGAACCGTGATAGGGATTTCGTCTATCAATGGGTTCAGAGGCACTCCTGCCAGAACTGCCTACACGGCCAGTAAATATGCCATGAACGGGTTTTTTGAATCATTACGGACTGAGGTGATGAAAAAAGGAGTACATGTGTTGGTAGCTTGTCCGGGATTTACGGCTTCAAATATTCGCAAGAATGCACTTACGGCCCATGGTTCTTCTCAGGGAGAATCTCCCCGGGATGAATCTAAAATGATGAGCTCGGATGAAGTCGCCGAAGAGATTTTAACGGCCACTTTAAAAAGAAAGCGTGATTTGGTGCTGACCACCCAGGGTAAACTGCTGGTATTTTTGAATAAATGGATGCCCGGCAGGTTGGATCATATTGTTTATAATCAGATGGCTAAGGAAAAAGACTCACCTTTCCATTAAATGCCTGAATCAATCTTTCAGACTTACCGGAATCGATTGGTAGACCTGTCTTCCAAAAACAGGTCACTTTATTTGCCAAAAACTGAGGGGTTTGGGGTTGTCGATCTGAAAGAATTAGATTTTTTGAATGGAGAAAACAGCTTTGAGATTATAAAAAAGGCTATTTCCCCAAAGAAAACATTTCCTTTAATTCCGGAATCAGACCCCCGGATTGCCGGTATTAATGCGACGTCAAAGATATTTTCCAGACTTTCTTTTCGGGATCAGCTGACTAGGGAAGAAACCGGAGAGCGATCCCTATTCCTAGGGTGGCCATTTGTGGAGGGGAAGTTAATCAACGGGCATGTTCTTCGAGCGCCATTGTTGCTCATGAGTGTTGCTCTTCGGATTGAGCATGGGCAATGGACTCTTTCAAAACTAGATGAGTGGCAATGGAATCCGGCTTTTCTTTTGGCTTACAGCCACGCCTATGGGAAGGTTTTGGATGTGGATTTTTTGAATCAGTCCTTGCAGGAGCTGCCGACTGATGCCACAGCGTTCAGAACCGGATTTTCCAAGATTCTCAATGATAATTTCTTCATTCAGCTCAGCTCATCGCTGTTTGAAGATCGGTTGATACCCTTTCCTGTTTCTCAGGTGAGCATGGATTCCGGTAAATTTCAAGATGGAAAACTGGCGTTGAAAAGTTATGCGCTTTTAGGCCTTTTTGCCCAAAAAGGCAATTATCTGTTTGCGGACTATGAAAAGCTGGAAATGGAATCTGCTGAAATGAATTTGGAGGAATTATTCACTAAACGTTTTGTGGCTGATGAAAACCAGCCCTTACCGAGAGAGGAACAGCTTTTTCCTGTTTTTCCGCTGGATGCTTCCCAAGAAAATGTCTTGACGAAAGTCCGGCAGGGGAGAAGTTTGGTGGTAGAGGGACCTCCGGGAACGGGCAAGTCCCAATTGATCGCAAATTTAGTTTCTGACTATTGCTCAAGGGGCAAAAAAGTGCTGGTTGTATCTCAAAAGAGAGCTGCGTTGGATGTGGTTTTTGAGCGGCTGGGACTGGCTGGTTTTGGTGATTTCCTAGCTTTGGTGCATGATTTTCGGGCAGATCAAAAAAATCTTTTTCATAAAATAAAAGCTCAAATCGAAGCTGTAGACTCTTATCAGGAGCAAAATAGGGGGATTGATTCCATTCAGTTGGAGCGCGAAATTTCTCAATATTCCAAGGCGATTTCCAGACTTTCAGAGAAGTTTGAAAGCTTTCGGATTGCGCTTTTTGATGCTGAATTGGCTGGAATTCCCATAAAGGCCATGTACCTGAATGCGGATTTGAAAAAGCCGTTTTTTGGACATTGCGATTTGATTAAGCTGGATTATCAGAAAGCACAGGAATTTGATAAAGCCTATAAAATTTACCATTCCTACCAGTTGCAGTTCAGAGGTTCCTTCTGGGAAAAGAGAGTCTCATTCGCCCATTTTGAGCCGGTGGTTTTTCCGAGAATTGTCCAGAGTTTAAAGGAAGTTGAGACTTTTAGAGTAAAATGGACAGCTGAAAATTCTGATGTTCACTTCGAAGAGCTAGCTGGTCAGATTTTGGCAACTGCTGGTTTTTTAGACTCCTTAAAAGCGGTCGTTGAGAAATTGAATCGATTGGAGATTCCTGAATTAGCCATTACAGCGATTTATGATCCGAAGGCTAGCTTGGCGCTGAAGAAAGTCTATAATTGGATTTTATCCTCAATCGAAAAGCTCCAGGAGCTTACGTTTGGGCTATCGGCCAATCCCGAAAAACTTTCCGGTCTGGAACAGGAGCTTGATTTATTGGAAGCAAAAACAAGGTCATGGCTGGGGAGAATCCGGGTGCAATTGAATAAGAGCAAATTCCCGTTGACTTTTGAAATTCTGGGTAAGTCGAATCTGAAGCTAAATTCAAATTCTATATCAGGTATTCGTGTTGAGCTTGAGATTCTCAAAGCGTTAAGTGCCGAACTTCTAGCTCTTCCAAAAATGGAAAGAATAGATCTCGACGGGCTTTCTGCTGAGAGGTTGGGGAGCCGGCTGGAATTATTATCCCCAATTCTTGATTGGGTTGATTTGTGGGAGAGTTCGCAAGAGCTGCATTCACTGGCTTCCCCCTCAGCAGACGGTTTTAAAGCCCAACTTGACAAGGTGCGTAAGTTTTCGGAGTCATTTCATAATTCATCGGTCAATTGGAAAGCCTATCTGAGTGATGGGCAGATTTTGCATGTTTTCAACAATGGGCTTGTTACGGTTGGCCCGGAATTGGACTTGAATCGGATTTTTTCTGAGCTTGTAGCTTTTGATAGATTTTTAGAAAATTCTTCTCCGATTACGGCTTTGCTTGCCGAAAAACTGGAAAAGGACTACCCTGCACTGAGTTTATCTGATCAGCTGTCAGTATATTGGAATTCATGGTATTTGGCTTGGATAACCCATTTGGAAGCCAAAAATCCCGTTTTGGCAGAAGCCGGGAGTCTCGCGATGCAACATGAATTGGGAGAATTGAAGGAGGCTATTCTTGAAAAAAGAAAGATAGCCAGACATATTGCTTTGCTTAGACTTCGGGAGCAGATCACAAGTGAACTGGAATTTAACCGTCTGGGAAATCGACTGACTTATCGGGATTTGCTTCATCAGGTAAGTAAAAAGAGGCAGCGTTGGCCTGTTAGGGGATTGCTGGAAGAAATGGGGGAAGAGATTTTTCGCTTATTGCCCTGCTGGTTTGCCAGTCCTGAGACGGTTTCTGCCTTGTTTTCATTGGAGCAGAACTTCGACTTGGTGATTTTTGATGAAGCGTCTCAATGTCAAGTTGAGCGGGGCTTGCCTGCTATGCTAAGGGGTAGGCAGGTGGTAATCGCGGGCGATTCCAAGCAGCTGAGGCCTTCAGATTTTTATCAGGTAAAATGGGACTCCGGTGAAGAGGGATTGGAGTATGAAGCCGAATCCCTTCTGGAATTGGCAGGTGATTTTTTTGAAAAGCATCAGTTGAAAGGCCATTACCGCTCGACTGATCCGGCTTTGATACATTTTTCCAATGTACATTTCTATGAAAATCAGCTGGAGGCTTTGCCTGATTATGCTACGGCTATGGCCGGAAAGCCTGCATTTGCCTGGGACAAGGTTGAGGGGACTTGGATTAATCAGGTAAATAAAATGGAAGCTGATGCAGTTGTTTTGAAAGTGGAAGCTATTCGTCATTCATCACCTTCGGATAGCATTGGGATTGTGACCGGGAATTATTTTCAGATGGAATTGATTCGGGAGAAACTCTGGAAAGCAGGTTTTATAGATGCGGGAATCAAAGTACGAAACATTGAAAATGTGCAGGGAGATGAGTTTGATCAGGTGATTTTGTCCTTGGGGTACGCACCCAATCCCGATGGGAAATTGATCACTAATTTCGGGTTGCTCGGAAAGGCAGGGGCTGAAAATAGGCTAAATGTGGCCATCACCCGGTCCCGAAAGAAAATGCATGTGATTTCAAGTATCGAACCGGTTGATTTCCGTCCTAGACAGCTTAAAAACCCGGGTTTAGCCTTGCTGCAAGAATTTCTCTCCTTTGTCCAAGAGCAAAGTAGAAAACCATCAATTCCTGCACCTGAAGCGAAAATGAGAGGTTATGAGACTGATTGGAATCTTAAAGCCAGATTACAACAGTCTGATGGCTCATATTCAAAAGATATTCCTTCCACAGTAATGGATCTGCTTTTTACAACCTTAACTGGTGAACAGAAAGCCATTTTGACAGATGATCAGCGTTTTTTTAGTGCTCCTACCGCAAAAGCCGCAATAGCCTATCATCCTATCTTGCTTGAGCAAAAAGGATGGAAGTGGGAATGGAAATGGAGTAGGGGGCAAATGAACTCAGGATAAAGGTTTAATCAAATTATTGTTTCTTAAAATTTGAATGACTTATCATTCATTAATTGTATTTTAACTAGTTAATGAGTGATTTATCATTCATTTTATAGAAAATTACATTTATGTATGAAATATCATTCATAAAGTAGTATATTTGTAATTAATGAATGATATTTAAGTCATTAAATCCCCTTCCCATGGATTACAATCAATTAAGTGATGTGGCAATTCTCAATAAGCTGGGGCGCTTTGTGAAGCATCACCGCATGGATCAGAATAAGTCCCAGGAGCAGCTGTCTGTCGCCGCAGGAATCAGTAGGTCTACGCTGAGTCTTCTGGAGCGGGGAGAGAAAGTCAACCTGATCACCTTAATACAGGTGTTGCGGGTGTTGGATAAGCTACAATGGCTTGAGTCCTTTGAGGTGAAGAAGACAGTCAGTCCGATGGATTATGTCAAGCTTCAAAAGAAGCACGAAAAGCAAAGGATTCGTAATTCAGACATGGCAGCGGAAAATCCTCCTTTGGAATGGTAGTCGCGGCGGAAATCTGGATTTGGGAAAAGCTGGCAGGAGCGGTGCTGTGGGATGAGGCGGAGCAGCTGGGAAGTTTTGAATTCAATTCCGGTTATCTCAGTTCTGGGCTGGATATCTCTCCTTTGAAAATGCCGCTGGCCAAAGGCGATAGAATCTATAAGTTTCCTGAACTCCGGAAATCCCGAGGCGATGTCTATGATACGTTTAAGGGGCTTCCCGGTTTGCTGGCAGATATGCTTCCTGATAAATACGGGAATCAACTCATCAACACCTGGCTCACCCAAAATGGAAGAGTGGCGGATAGCCTAAATCCTGTAGAGCAACTCTGTTTTATCGGCAAGAGAGGGGTGGGTGCTTTAGAGATCAGGCCTTCATTTCGTGAGGAATCGATCACTTCGCGTTCATTGGAAATTGACAGCTTAGTCAATATTGCAGGGAAAATTCTCAATTCACGTGAGGGTTTCCAATCCGATCTAAGTGTGGATGAGCAATCTGCCTTATCGGATATTCTCAAGATCGGCACTTCGGCAGGTGGAGCCCGCGCCAAAGCGGTGATCGCCTTTAATCCCAAAACCGGCAAAGTAAAAAGTGGTCAGGTGAAAGCCCCAAAGGGTTTTTCGTATTGGATTATCAAATTTGACGGGGTTCATGATTCCCAGTTTGGAGTGACGGTGGGTTATGGGAGAGTAGAAATGGCCTATTACCTGATGGCTGTGGAGGCGGGAATAGAGATGAATGAATGTCGGCTTCTGGAGGAAAATGGAAGGGCTCATTTTATGACCAGGCGGTTTGACCGAACTGATAATGGTCAAAAAATCCACATGCAAAGCCTTTGTGGTTTGCGGCATTTTGATTTCAATCAGGTGGGTTATTATAGTTACGAGCAGGTTTTTGAGACCATGCGGATGTTGAGGCTTTCTTATCCTGAGGCAGAGCAGATGTTTATTCGTATGGTGTTTAATGTACTGGCAAGAAACTGCGACGATCACACGAAGAACTTCGCTTTTTTGATGGATAAAGACGGAAAATGGAAGCTTTCGCCGGCTTATGATATTTGCTATGCTTATAGACCCGGAAGTATGTGGGTGAGTGCCCAGTCCTTAATGGTCAATGGTAAAAGAGAGGGGATTCAGAATCCTGATTTTTTGGAAGTTGCCCGTAAAATGAATATTAAGAAGCCTGAAGAGAAGATAAAAGCTGTTGTAACAGCGATCAAAAAATGGAAAGACTTTGCAGAGGAAGCAAAAGTGGATTCGCAATTGCGGGATAGTATCGCTTCTACGCTTTTGGTGTGATATGAAACTTACAGTCTGGCCATCCACCGGGTTAGCTGGACTTCGTGGACTAGATAGTATTCTTCGTCTTTGATGACTAATTCTAGTTTTTCCAATGCTTTCAGTGCGGTTCTGACTGTGCTTGCATAAAGCACTACATTTCTTTCATTTTTAATATGTGAAACAAGTGTTTTTAAGTCATTTTCCCGATCATAGAAATAGTCTTTTCCTTGATAGGTGTTGATTACGAATGGATTAAAAGGGGCCTTCATGATTTCCTGTGCTGAAATGACGTACTTTACGTTACGTAAACTACGTCACGTAAAGTGCGTCATAAATATTCAGGTCATCAAATGAGCCTTAATTAAAATCGCCTTTTAAAATCCAAGGGGATTGTCGGGGGAATTGGGGATTTTTAGAGAAAGGTTAAGCTCATTGTTTAGCATTTTGATGAAATGCTCTGCAAGTAAAGGCGATTCCTTTTCCACATTCTGATGGATAAAGAAATAGAGCTTTTGCAGGCCTTGGGATCTCCACGACTTGATTCTCTCCACCCAGTCTTCAAGTCGCGTATAATCGCTCGTATGATTGGCACCTACGTATCGGACGAACGCAGCATTATTGGAAAGCCGCATATGCAGCATGTCTCTGCGTGCAGCCGCATCCACGATGATATTGGTGATATCATTATTCTTTAAAATTTGATAGTATGCATCAAAGACTTCGCCTTTAAACCAGTCTTCATTGCGAACCTCGATTGCCAGCGGAACTCCTTTGGGGAAGTCTTGGGCAAAGCCTTCTACCCGGTCTATAAACTTCGGTTTGAAATTGTCAATCATCTGTAGAAATACCATGCCCAGCTTTTCTTCAAACATGCTTACAGCATCAGCAAATTCATCAGTCAGATTCTTTACATCATTAAGCCTGCGGTAGTGGCTGACCGACTGGGGGATTTTAGGGAAAAACTTAAAGTCTTCCGGGGTTTTCTCTTTCCATTGCACAACCTGATTTTTGTCGGGTGAGTTGTAAAAAGTCGCATTGAGCTCAATGGAATTAAACTGCCTTGAGTAATAAGTCAGCTCATCTTTGGTGCCCCGGGGATAGAAGCCTTTGAGATCTGCTTTGTTCCACTTGGCACAGCCCACATACACTTCAAAAGGGGCGTCACTTTTATATTTCTTGAGTGTCTCAGCCGTATCAGGGTGATCAGGCGGAAGAGCGAAGTCAATTTTCTCAGGATGATCTGTGCTGCCAAATTTCATAGTGTATGTTTATTAATAATCAGAACTCAAATATACCCAACTAGCTTATACACCAAAATCCCAATCCACTCCTTTGACAGTTTGTGCCAGTTTTCGATTGATGAAGGGTTAGGATATAAAAATGCGGGAAGGTCGTATTTTGTGTCATGACTGTAGTAGTCTGTGGGGAACGTTTGGGTTTTTAAACCCGCCTTATCAAAGCAGCCTTTCGCTCTATACATGTGAAAAGCGGAAGTGATCAGCAAAAATTCCTGGTTTGTATCAATTCCTTTTGCGTCTAAAAGCTCCTTCGTAAACGATGCGTTTTGAGCAGTATTTTTCGATTGATCCTCGATCATGATGTCCTCGGCGGGCACTCCTGTCATCAAAAGAAAACGCTCCAAAAGCTCAGCTTCCGATTGCGGATTTACAGGATTTAGTCCCTGACCGCCTGTGATAAGGATTTTTTTGATTTTCCCCATCCGGTAAAGCTGCAATGCATGTGTGATCCGGTCAGCACCTCTATTAAAGAACGTACGGTCATATGCTGTTTTGCTGAGGTTAGTAACCCCGGTCAGCACAATTCCATATTCGTGGTTTTTGATTTCATTGAACTCTTTAAAATCAGGTTCCCAAGCCAACATTACTTGATTTGAGATAAACTGATTTGAGAAAAACCAGAGTAATATCAATCCGGTCCAGAGACATCTTTTGCCCAATTTTCTCTTTAAATACATCAGTCCGATTACCCATAACAGGAATATAATAGTTAGTGGCATTGCCAAAAAGCTCAGGAATTGGGATAGGTAGAAAAACATGAAGGTGATTTGGTGTTTGCTGTAAAGTAAGTAGGGAAATGATCAATTCTCAATTTTCAATGATCAAATTTAATGCTCAGCAATCAAGTAGGTTATGCCTTGAAAATTGAGAATTGAATTTTGTCTAATGATCATTTCCAAATTCTTTTGCTTTACTTTTCTTTAAATCCACCACATCAGCTTATTTTTGAGCATGAGTTCAAGCCTACCTAACCTTTTGCCTTTGCTTCAAGAACTTTCTACCCAGCTGGAAGGAACCCTGCAATTTGATACGCTTACCAAAACCCTGTACGCCACTGATGCATCCGTATATAGGGAAATGCCTCTGGCAGTAGCTTTTCCAAAGTCCGAGTCTGATATCAGGAAACTGATACGTTTTGCGGCTAAAAACGGAACGTCGCTAATTCCCCGTACTGCGGGAACTTCACTTTCGGGACAGTGCGTAGGGAATGGAATAGTGGTCGATGTATCCAAGCACTTTACAAAAATCCTGGAATTGAATGTGGCTGAGCGATGGGTACGTGTGCAGCCGGGCGTGGTGCGTGATGAACTCAATCGATACCTGAAGCCTCATGGGCTTTTCTTCAGTCCTATTACCTCCACTGCCAACCGGGCAATGATTGGCGGGATGGTGGGGAATAACTCTTCCGGTACCACCTCCATCGTCTATGGGGTCACAAGAGACAAGGTGATTTCATTGGACACTATTTTGAGTGATGGAAATCCCGCTAAGTTTGAAGCGCTCACAAAAGATGAGTTTCAACAAAAAACGAAGCTGCAATCTCTTGAAGGAGCTATTTACAGGAAAGTATTAGAGGAATTAAGTGATCCGGAAGCTCGGGAAGAAATTCATGCCCAATTTCCAAAGAAGACAATTCACCGGAGAAACACAGGCTATGCGGTGGATGAACTGCTGAAGGCTGAGATTTTTGAAGGACAGGAAAAATTTAATTTTTGTAAATTATTAAGCGGTTCGGAAGGGACTTTGGCCTTTACCACTGAAATCAAAATCAGCCTTGATCCACTTCCGGAGCCTATTGAAATCGTAGTGGCGGCACATTTTGAGACGATACATCAAAGTATGGTCTCTGCCCAGACTGCGATGAAGCATCCGGCTACTGCTGTGGAGCTGATGGACAAAATTATTCTGGATTGCACCAAAGAAAGTATAGAATACAGCAAGAACCGCTATTTCGTGGAGGGTGATCCCGAAGCGATTTTAATGGTAGAGTTTAGGGGGCAAACGCTCGATGAGGCCATGGCCAAAGGGGAAGCGTTGGTAGAAGACCTCAAAAGGACTGGCTTGGGATATGCGTATCCTATCATAGAGCCGGCAATGGTTTCCGCGGCGTGGGCTCTTCGTTCCGCTGGGCTGGGGTTGCTCGCCAATATTCCAGGCGATCCCAAGGCTGTTGCGTGTATCGAGGATACAGCGGTGGACATAGAGGACTTGGCTGATTACATCGACGAGGTAGATGAGATGATGAAGGGCTTTAATCAGAAGCCTGTCCATTATGCCCATGCAGGTGCCGGAGAAATACATTTACGGCCTATTTTGGATTTGAAAAAATCAAAGGATGTGGAGGAGTTCTATCAGATCTCCAAAGCTTCTGCTGAGTTGGTGAAAAAGTACCAAGGCTCGCTGAGTGGTGAGCATGGAGATGGCAGAGTTCGGGCAGCTTTTATTCCGCTGATGGTGGGAGAGAAGAATTACGAGCTTTTTCGTAGAATCAAATTCTCTTGGGATCCCCAGAATATTTTCAACCCGGGCAAAATCGTGGATGCAGCTCCGATGAATAAATTTCTGCGCTACGAGCCGGATATGGAGACCCCAAGTCATGATACGTTGATTGATTTTTCTCATGTGGGCGGAATTCTCCGTCTGGCAGAAAAATGTAACGGATCAGGTGATTGCCGAAAGCTGCCTGGCTCCGGAGGCACGATGTGTCCAAGCTACATGGCCACCCGGAATGAAAAGGATACAACCCGGGGACGTGCCAATACGCTTCGGGAGTTTCTCACGATGGACAAGAAGGAAAATGCCTTTAACCATCCTGAGATCAAGGAAGCCATGGATTTGTGTCTTTCCTGCAAAGGCTGTACAGCGGAGTGTCCATCCAATGTGGACATGGCAAGTATGAAGGCCGAATTTCTGTATCAATATCAAAAGGCAAACGGTATTCCACTACGCTCAAGAGTATTCGCACATATCAATGAGCTGAATGAGTTGGGTTCTAAGACAGGCGGATTGGCGAATTTTATGCTTAGCAACAGCATTACGGGCGGAATGATGAAGTCTGTTTTGGGAGTAGCCCCTCAGCGGAATTTGCCCGCCATCAGTAAAGTAAGCTTGAGAAAATGGTATAAAAAGAACTATGCTGCTCTTCCAAGTGCGCCGAAGCAGATTAAGTCAGTTTACTTCTTTATCGATGAATTCACCAACCATAACGATACTGAGATTGGGATCAAGGCTATATCACTGCTTAAGAAATTAGGCTACGAAGTAAGAGTCGTGGATCATGAGGAAAGCGGTCGGTCAGCTCTTTCCAAGGGACTATTGCCAAAAGCCAAGAAACATGCTGAAGCGAACGTTGAGATCTTTGATAAGCTAATTGACGGGAATACGCCATTGATCGGTCTCGAGCCTTCTGCTATTTTGAGTTTTCGTGATGAATACCCAAGAATAGTAAAGAAGGAATTGGCAGAGGCGGCTAAAAAGCTGAAATTCCATGTGAAGCTGATTGATGAGTTTTTGGCCCAGGAAATAGCCGCCGGAAATATCAAGGCTGATTCCTTTACTTCCAAAACCCAGAAGATCAAACTCCATGGACATTGTCATCAGAAGGCGCTTTCGTCTATGACTTGGACACAAAAACTATTGTCTTTACCTGCAAATTATAGTGTGGAAACTATTCCAAGTGGGTGCTGTGGGATGGCCGGTAGCTTTGGTTATGAAGCCGAGCATTATGAGGTTTCCCAGCAAGTGGGAGAATTGGTCTTGTTTCCAGCAGTTAGAAAGGCTGATGAAGAAACAATAATTGCTGCACCCGGAACATCGTGTCGTCATCAGATTGCGGATGGTACAGGCAGAAAAGCCAAGCATCCGGTGGAGATTTTGTGGGAGGCACTAAACCTTTGAGGTCTTTAAGACTTCGAAGGTTTGTCAAAACGAAGCTATAGATTTAATTAATTTTTGGTATTCACCCTATATTTAATCAAAATAGGGTCTTCAAAGTCCCGCAGTTCTCCTAGAATTTTCTCTAGTTTCTCTCCATATTTTCCAAATTGACCTTTTTCCAACGCATATATCCAATCCTCTGTACTTAAAATGTCATAGAAGTAGCCGTCCTTTGCAAAACCTTTTCCATTGGACCAGCCGGCAAGAGAGGGAAAAGCAATTGCTTTTTTTTCTTCATGATCTATAAAAACTTCATGAACCGGAAATGTGCGCATATTGGAAAGGTCCATGTCTGGGTTTTTGGCTAGGGCAAAGGTTTTGAGCCGGGAGGTGTTTTGGGTATGCCAGATTTGGCCAATGTTGATCGCAAAGGTCTGATTGGTAACAGTAGCCTCGAATCTATCTGCATCCATTTTCAGATCCTCAGGACTTGGTTTTCTTTCTCCGAAATCCAAGCTGGCGAAAGGCGTGGTCTTTTCATTTTCGAAGAGGTATATAGTGTCTGAGAAAGCATAGTTGAGTAGGAAAGAATTTTCTTTTATCCTCAAAAACTCTCCTTCACTCATTTCAGCAGTTAAAGGTGTGGCAGTAAGAGGCAATTCAGTAATTTCTCCTGTGGAGCTGTTCTGAATCTTAAAGATGCCATACCTACCATTTTCATCCAGATTACCATCAAACATGGGGGAGGTCAGCCACTTGTTTTTTGATATTTTAGTGAAGTTAGGGATGAAAACAGCATTTTTATTTAAGGAGACGGTTCCTATAAATTCAAATTCCGGGAAACTGTATTGCTTAATAACTCCTGCTCCAACGGAAATACTAAGCGTATCTTTATTTAAATCCACGCCTTGAACAACCTGATATTCTTCAGGGCCATCCCCGGATCTGTCAAACGTTTTGACGTGATTTCCATTTAGGTCAAAAAGATGGGTTTTAGCTACTGGATTGCAAATAGTAGAATAGACAAAATATTCCTCCGTGACTTTTAGATCCCAGACGCTGCAGTTAAGGTTTTCTGGAGAATCCATTTGATTTCTCAGAGGTATAAATTCGATAGATTCTATCGCTTTATCAAAATCAACTATAACACGTTCAGTGATTTTAACGGTCGGAAAGGCTGTGTCCTCCTCACTTGAAGAGCAACTGAACATACAAATGGAGGATAGGAAAAGAATGGAAGTCCAATTTTTTAAATCCATGATGCAGTTTTTCAATAATTGAGATTTTGATTACTCCGTCTTCCCTAAAACTTTCCTTACCACATATTCAGCACATCTTGCAGCCAGCCTGGCTGTAGCATGGTCGTGATCGAAGGCAGGGTTAAGCTCTACTACATCCATAGAAATAAGCTTTTTGCTGGAAGCAAGCAGTTCAAATACCTTAAATGCAAATTCTGGTCTGAAACCCATCGGGGAAGGGGCAGAAACTCCCGGGGCGAATGCAGAGGAAAAACCATCCATATCCACACTGAGGTATATTTTATCCACTGAATCCAAAAACCAGAGGATTTTTTCCTGGATCACTTCCCAGTTGTTTAACCTGAAATCTTCCATGACCATCCATTTTGCACCGATTTTATCTGCAGTCTCAAAAAGGGATTTAGGATTGACAGATCGCTGAACACCCAAGCATAAATATTGGAAAGTATCCGGATTTTCCTCGGCAAGTTGAAGGAATGGAGATCCTGAATGCCCTTTCCCATCTATAGTCGGGCGCAAATCAAAATGTGCGTCCATATTGATGATGCCCAGTTTTTGGTTTTTAGCATCTAAATACTGATAGACACCTCTTCCATGGGCAAGTGCCAGATCATGTCCGCCTCCTAGTAGGATGGGGAAATGTTTGGTTTGTAATAAATTCAAAACTGTCGTGGAAATCAGGTCATGGCTAGCTTCCAGGTTAGAATTTTCCGTATAAATATCTCCATAATCAAAAATTTTACTCTTTTCTGGTAAATGAAAAGCCAGCGTTCCCAGGCTTTTCCGGATTGCATTTGGCCCTTCTGCAGTTCCCAATCTTCCTTGATTTCTTTTTACTCCCTCTTCCCCGGCATAGCCAAGAATACCTACTTTAGGAGAGTCTTGATTGTTGTCCAGCTTGAGGTCTTTAACGGATATCGCAGCTTGGTGCCAGTATTCTATTGTTTCCGATTTCCTGCCTGTCCATAGGGAAGGGTTTGGATTTTGATGAAGCATATTGAGTTTTGGAATATTTTGTGCTAACTTAAAAATTGCGCTTTGATAGTATAGATATCAGAAACAATGTATTCTGTTTTTGGGTAATATTCAAAAGATCCCAATCAAAACCTTACCAAGTTGGCAATGAAAGAATATAGAATTCCACAAAAAGAAACTATTAATCTGGATTCTTTTGAGGAGCCAAGTGGTTCCTTTGCAGGGTATTCCTATGCTGACTATCTCAAATGGGACTTCGAAGAAATCGTCGAATTGATCAAAGGGAAAATATTTGCCAAAGCCGCTGCTCCGAACCGCAGACATCAGGAGGTTTCCGGTAATTTATTTGTTACACTTGCCAATTTTCTTAAAAATCACCCCTGTAAAGTCTATTCTGCACCGTTTGATGTCAGGTTTTCTGAAAATCCTAAAGATGAAAAAGTGAAGTCCGTAGTCCAACCGGACATATCTGTAATTTGTGATCCTTCCAACCTGGATGATAAGGGATGCTTGGGAGCTCCGGATTTGATCGTTGAAATTCTTTCGCCGGGAAATAGCCGGGTGGAACTTCAGAATAAGTATGAGCTGTATCAGGAATTTGGAGTGAGGGAATACTGGGTAATTCATCCGTCTGAATGCACAGTATTGATTTATACGTTAGTAGACGGTAAATTTCAGCCCTCCCGGCTTTTTACTTCTGGAGACAAAATAACATCAAGCGTTCTTCCTGGTTTTGAATTGGATCTGGAAGAGGTTTTATGAGCTGTTTTTTGCGTAAACCGCAGTAGACACAGAGATTTACGCGGAGGACACAGTTTACAGATATCCTGCTTCTCCAGAAGCAGGATTAGTTATTGCGTGTTGTCCAGATTTCCTTTCTTCCTTACTTTTTTAATTCCCGCTTTTGGAATTTGTCACCCTAAAACAGATTTTAGAATTTCATCATTCACCAGATTTGGCAAAGTGACTTTCAATCCCGGACTGCGATCCATTTCCCGTTGAATGGCTTCCAAAGAACCTGAGTTTCTGGCCCAGGCACGCCTGGCAATCCCATTGTTTACATCATAGAATAGCATGGATTTCAGTTTTCTTTCTGCTTCCGCACTTCCGTCAAGCAGCATCCCGAAACCGCCATTCATCACCTCTCCCCAGCCAACTCCGCCTCCATTGTGAATAGAAACCCAAGTAGCTCCTCGGAAGCTATCTCCGATCACATTGTGGATTGCCATATCTGCTGTGAATTTGCTGCCGTCGTAGATATTGCTCGTTTCACGGAAAGGTGAATCTGTACCACTGACATCATGATGATCGCGCCCAAGTACAATGGGAGCGGAGATTTCCCCTGATGCAATGGCCTCATTAAAAGCTTGGGCAATCTTAGCCCGGCCTTCCGCATCGGCATAAAGAATGCGGGCTTGGGAGCCGACTACCAGCTGGTTCTTTTCTGCTTCTTCGATCCAGGTGATATTATCCTGCATTTGTTGCTGAATGGAAGCGGGCGATTGCTGCATGATTTCCTTCAAGACTTGGGCAGCTAGCTGATCGGATTTCTTCAAATCCTCAGCTTTTCCGGAAGTGCACACCCATCGGAAAGGCCCAAATCCAAAGTCAAAGCACATTGGGCCCAAAATATCCTGCACATAGGACGCATACTTGAAATCAACTCCGTTTTCCGCCATTACTTCAGCACCTGCCCGCGATGCTTCCAGTAAAAAGGCATTGCCATAATCGAAAAAGTATGTTCCTTTTGCAGCATGTTTATTAATCGAGGCGGCATGTCTCCTCAGCGTCTCCTGAACTTTTTCTTTGAATACTTCAGGATCGTCAGCCATCAGCAGATTTGACTCTTCGAAAGAAAGCCCAACAGGATAATAACCTCCAGCCCAAGGATTGTGAAGTGAGGTCTGATCGGAGCCAAGTTCTATGAATATATCTTCTTCATCGAATCTCTCCCAGACATCAACCACATTGCCGATGAAGGCCAGAGAAACCACTTCCTTATTGCGTTTGGCAAGCTGGGTTCGTAGAACCAACTCATCTAGGTTTTCAATCAATTCATCCACCCAGCCCTGTTCATGTCTTTTTCTGGCTGCGGCAGGATTTACTTCTGCACAGATAGTGATACAGCCTGCGATATTTCCGGCCTTAGGCTGCGCCCCACTCATTCCCCCCAAACCTGCTGTCAAAAATATTTTTCCTGCGGGAGTTTCTCCTGCTTCCACTTTTTTTCTAAAAGCATTCATCACCGTAATCGTAGTCCCATGCACGATTCCTTGCGGGCCGATGTACATAAATGAACCTGCCGTCATTTGGCCATATTGCGTCACTCCAAGTGCATTGAATTTCTCCCAATCATCAGGCTTGGAGTAATTTGGTATCATCATTCCGTTGGTCACCACTACTCGGGGAGCTTCAGGAGAAGAAGGGAAAAGCCCCATAGGATGACCGGAATAGAGGTGGAGTGTCTGCTCATCTGTCATTTCAGACAGGTATTTCATCACCAAAAGGTACTGCGCCCAGTTTTGGAAAACAGCTCCATTGCCCCCGTAAGTAATCAGCTCCTCGGGATGCTGGGCTACAGCAGGATCCAAATTGTTTTGAATCATCAGCATGATGGCCGCCGCTTGCCTACACCTTGCCGGATATTTTTGTATCGGCCGAGCATACATTTCATACTCAGGCATGAACCGATACATGTAGATTCTCCCGAATTCCTTCAGTTCCGTTAAAAACTCATTAGCCAACTCCGCATGCCAATCTTGTGGGAAATAGCGTAAGGCGTTCCGTAATGCAAGTTTTTTTTCTTCTGAGGAAAGAATGTCTTTTCTCTTGGGAGCGTGGCTAAGGGAAGGATTTCTCTCTTTTTTTGCCGGAAGAATATTAGGAATGCCTTGGGATATTTGCTCTTGAAAAACCATTGTATTTACGATTTTTAGAATTACGATTTACGAGGTCTTTTGTACCTCATTTATTCCTGGTACTACTTACTGATTACCACTTACTAATTCGCCCTGCTTCCATACTTTTGATGGCTTCAATTTCCCTTGTTGGTAAAGAATTTCTCTATAATCAGCGGTGGGGAAAAGATTAAAATCAGCCAGAAGTCCAGTTTTTAACTTCCCCCGATCTTCCAATCCCAAAGCTGCTGCCGCACGAAATGTAAGCCCGGAGAATACTTCGATGGTACTTAGTTTTTCGAAAGTGGCCAAAATAGAAGCTTGTGCCAGCAAGTCTCCCATAGGAGCGGAGCCGGGGTTCCAATCACTCGCAATGGCCAAGGATCCACCCTGATCAAGGATTTTTCTCGCTGGAGTGAATGCACAGCCCAATCCAATAGAAGCGCCTGGAAGTGCAACGGCTACTGTATCAGACTTTGCCAAAAGGGCTATTTCTTTCTCAGTGGAAGCTTCCAGATGATCAGCCGATTTGGCACCGAATTTTACCGCCACTTCAGATCCTCCTGTGGTGAATTGATCGGCATGAACGGTGAGGTCAAAGCCTGATTCTTTAGCTTTTTGGTAATAGCCGCTAATCTCATCAGGAGAAAAAGCGCTTTGCTCAATAAATGAATCGATTCTATTGGTGAGATTCTCTGATTTAAGGATAGGGAATAGATGCTCTACTATTTCCTGAAGATATTCTTCTTTTGAACCCTCAAAATCCCTTGGCTTCATATGGGCTGCAAGGCATGTTGATATCAGATCAGCTCCGGTATGAGAGTTCGCATTTTTTATCGCCCGAAGCATTTTTAGTTCTTCGGCGACAGTTAATCCGTAGCCGCTTTTTACCTCAATGGTAGTTACTCCTTCACTCAAGTGTCGATTGGAATTTGTGATTGTCCTCGCGGTAAGTTCTTCTTGACTGAGATTTCTGGTTTGGGTGACAGTGTCCCAAATTCCGCCGCCTGCTTCTGCGATTTCCAAATAGGATTTTCCCGCATTCCGCATTGCAAAATCTTTAGCCCTGCTTCCTCCAAAACAAATATGCGTATGACAATCGATCCATCCCGGCAGCGCAACAAAATCTCCTTCCAATTGAATTACTTCCGTACGTAGTTTATCAGCTTTTGCCAATAAACCGGCGTAATCGCCAATCTCCAGAATCTTATCTTCCCCGACCAGAATTCCTGCATCTGTCAGAATTTCGAGTTGCTCGTCTTTCAAAGCTCCTTTCAACGGAAGACTATCAAGCGTGAGTAGCTGGGTAATTGGGCCGATTAGTTTCATGTTTTTATTTGTGATTTTTCTCCGGTTTTCCCGCTGATTTTCGCTGATTCATTTCGCAGATGTTCGCAGATTTTTCTTTGAGCAGAATTTAGCGGATGATCTGCGCCTATCTGCGACTTTTTCTGCGGAAATCCGCAGGTAATTTTACTTATCCGCAGGTAATTTTAATAATTGAACATTTCACTCCATTCAGTCCGGTATTCTAAACCTTCCTCTATTGCTACTTGATTCGCGATTTTGATCAATTCGCCGCTTTGAATCATGGCAATTGCAGTTTCCATATCTTCGGTCATCACTCTGTCACTTACGACCGGTGTGATGCTTTTTCGTACATGTTCGTGAATAGCCGTCATCACCTTGCCAGACTTGAGTGGCGCATGGAAATCCATCGCTTGAGCAGCATAAAATAGCTCAATCCCCAGAATTTTCTCCACATTCCCGATGACTTGCAAGGCTTTTCTCGCACCAATCGACCCCATACTTACATGATCCTCCTGTCCCAAGGAGGTGGGAATACTGTCGGCAGAGGCAGGAAAACAAAGCCCTTTATTTTCTGATGCCAAGGCTGCTGTTGTGTATTGGGGTATCATCAAACCGGAATTAAGACCGGTTTCTTTCAATAATAATTTCGGTACTCCCGGCGTATCCCCTTCCAGTGAAAGGTAGATTCTTCGATCAGAAATATTCCCCAATTCAGAAGCCGCAAGGCAAGCATAATCCAGCGGCAACGCAATAGGCTGTCCATGAAAACTTCCTCCGGAAATCGTATGATCTTCGCTGAAAACGACTGGATTATCCGTCACGGAATTGATCTCGGTTTCGATGGCATCTTTCAGGTGAAGCCAGGCATTTCTGGATGCCCCATGAACCTGTGGCATGCACCGCAGAGAATAAGGATCCTGTACCCGTGCGCAATTCAAATGGGAATTGACGATTTCGGATCCGTTCAATAAATTTAAAATAGTCTGCGCCACATGCTTATTTCCGGGAAAAGGCCTTAGTTGATGTAATTCCGCAGAAAAAGGCTTGATCGAACCCATCAGTCCTTCGATCATCATGGCGCCGGTAATGTCCGCATGGACGAGCAGATTGTGCAAGCGGTCCACGACTTTTACGCCATAAGCTCCCATAAACTGGGTGCCGTTGATGAGTGCCAATCCTTCCTTCGGACCAAGAGAAAGTGCCGTCATTTCCAGCTTTTCATAGACGGAGGCTGTAGTTTGGATTGTGCCTTCAAAATGTACTTTTCCCAAACCTAACAAGGGCAAAAATAAATGAGAAAGAGGGGCCAAGTCTCCTGATGCACCCACTGAACCTTGAATAGGGACCACGGGAATTATGTCATTATCCAGCATCCATAGCATTCGATCCAAGGTTTCTAGCCTGATTCCCGAAAACCCCTGAGCCAAAGCCTGGAGTTTCAATACGAGCATCAGTTTGGAAATCTCCAAGGGAACGGGTTCTCCCAAACCAACAGCATGGCTTTTAAGTAGATTTTCTTGTAAAGTCTGCGTATCAGCTGCTGTGATTTTACTGGTACAAAGCGGGCCAAAACCTGTATTGATACCATAGACAGCCTTTTCTCCTTTGGCGATGTTGGCGACAGCAAGGGCAGAAGCCCGCACTTTGTCACGGGTTTCCGGAGATAAGACGCCTTTTGTCTCTTTTCTAGCGAGTTGCAGGGCGATGCTTACTGTCAGATGATCTTGGCCGTATTGAAAAGTATTCATCATAATTGGGTTTAGATTCAGGGTCTCTACAAAGGTACCAAGCATTAATGATAAGTTTTGATATCAATTTTATCAATATATGATACCTTTGAGGTATCGTGGAATTAAGACATTTGAATTATTTCAAAGCAGTGGCGGAGGAATTGAATTTCCGAAAGGCTGCTGAGCGATTGTTTATTTCCCAGCCCGGATTGAGCAGGCAAATCAAGCAGCTCGAAGAAATGCTGGGAGTTACTCTTTTTGAGCGGGACCAAAAACACGTGGAGTTAACGGTTGCCGGGATGTTTCTGAAAAGTGAAGTGGATTTCGTGCTGAATCATCTTGAACTCACTCGAAGCCAATTGAAACTGATCGCTGAAGGAAAAATAGGGGAACTGAGGATAGGCTTTCTCGGTTCGGCATCCAATCAGGTATTGCCTGATTTATTGGCCAAACTCAATGCGAATCAACCTTTAATAAGTACCAGTTTGGAAGAGCTGAGCAATTCGGTTCAAGTGGAAATGATCGAAAAGGATAAATTGGATTTGGGATTTGTCAGGTTGGCTTCTGTGCCAAGTGATCTGGAAATGAAGGTGGTGCTTAGGGATACATTTTCGTTGGTGGTGCCAAAAGAACATCCGATTAAAGAGCAGGAATTCCTATCAGTGAATCAGTTTAAGGATGAGCCCTTTGTTCTTTTTTCCTCCGATTATAGTAATCTTTATTATGAGCAGATTATCGGCATTTGCAGGGATGCCGGTTTTTCTCCTAAGATTCGGCATAAGTCCGTTCATGCACTGACGATCTTCAAATTGGTTGAAAACGGAATGGGGGTGGCAATCATTCCAACTTCACTGAAGGAAGGCTATGAACTGAATGTGCGTTTTATGCCTATTCCGAATATACCTCAGCATACGGAGCTTTCAGCCATCTGGAAAGCAGAGAACCGGAATCCTGCATTGAAGCAGGTTTTGCCTTTAATAGGTTGAAAGTTTGAAAGTTGAAATGTGGTAAGGTTCCTTCATCATCCTGAAATGATTTTTTCTATTTTAGCCAAAAATTAAAATGTCGGGCAAATGTCGGGTCAAAACCCAGCCTGATTCGTCCTAAGTCACAATCAAATCCCAGAAATTGCCATGGTTAATCAAAAACTATTTACAATGAAGCAACCGGAACTTGGCAAGAAAATCTCTGAAATGAGAAAAGCAAAAGGACTGACTCAGGAAGAGTTGGTCGAATTGTGCAACCTGAATGTGCGTACGATACAGCGCATAGAAGCAGGGGAGGTGACTCCGAGGAGCTATACGATCAAAGCGCTTTTTGAAGCTTTGGGGGCAAAGATGGAAACCATAGAATCTGAGCGGCCGTCTGCATATCCAAACTCATTAGTTGTATGGCTCTACACAGGGTTTGGTGCGGGGTTGGTCTATTTCTTTTTGAGCTTTTTTGATATCAGTATGGAAGTCGAGTGGATGGAAGGAAGTTTTACCAATTCCTTGACTTTTGGATTAGTGAAAGCTGGTGTTCTGATCACCTTTTCTTTATTCCTTTTTGGATTGATCAAAATGGCAGGGACATTTCCAAACAAGGTGCTTCAGATTGCACTTTGGGTGATGCTTATTGCGAACGGTATTTGGTACTCGATTGATTTAATTTCTCTGGCAACCCCTTCTTTTAGAATAGAAGATTATTATGTAGTTAAGCTATGTACTTTTGGGTTGGCTTATGGATTTATAGGAGCTGGATTTCTCTGCTACAAGAACCTTTGGTCGAATATCCCACAGATTTTAGGTGGACTGGGAATAGTGTCTGGAATATTGATCTTCTCCGTAGTTGGGGCTCTGTTCGCACTGATTCCTTTGACTATGTTTGAGATTGGAGAGCTCGCATTTTTGATTTGGGGCATAAATAAAATCGGGAGAACATCTTCTCCCGATTCTACTTTTAATTCTCAAGTGACTGCTTGATTTTTTCCTTCACCAACTTTAAGATTTCAGCGTTTTTTTTGCTTGAAGTCTCTATCTCCAGGATTTTTGGATGTAGGGAATCCGAGTAAAAGTCAATCAGCGAAGCTTCCAATTCTTCTTGATTCACCACTTTGGAATAAAAGAATCCAAATTCAGTCGCCAAGTGCTGGGCGGTTAAGTTCTGTTTTGTTTCGAAGAACTCTTCCAATTCTGGTTGATTTGACGGCCCGTCGATCAATCGGAAGATTCCTCCCGCATGATTATTCAGCAAAATCACCCGAAGATTGGGCATGGTGTAGTTGTGCCAAAAAGCATTGCGATCATAGAAGAAAGCCATGTCACCGGTGATCAGAGTCACGGTTTCCTTTGTGGTAAAAGTGCAACCCACAGCCGTGGAATTGGATCCATCTATGCCGCTGGTTCCTCTGTTGCAGATCACCTCCTGATTCCTTTTTCCAAGAAAATTCAAATAGCGGACAGCCATGCTATTGGCTACATGGATTTTGGATAGGAGTGGGGTTTTACCCAGACAATTAGCCAAAGCAGCATATTCTCCAAAAACTTCTTTCTGTAAGATTTGAGTCAGATTGGCAGAAACTGTCTTTTCAAGAGAATGCCAGGTCTGGTAGTATTTAGAGTTTTGATTTCCGAGATTCTCATTGAGCCAGTTGAGAAAAAACAGGGGTTCAGATTCAATGTTTCTGGTCAATCTCTGATAGGTGTCCTTTGCATTACCATCTTCCTGTATATGCCAATGGGATGTCTGAGTCTTGCGAAGGAAAAGCTTGAGTGACTTAGAAATAACCGATTTGCCAAAACTGATTACCAGATCCGGTTTGAGTTCCTCGGTGATTACCGGGTGTCCCAACCAATGATCGTGGAGGGTGATTGTATAATCCGACTGCAAATTGCTGATAGTGTCACTGACAATAACAGCTTTTTGTTTTTTGCTTAGCTGATCTAGCAGTTCTTGAAGCTGGGGGTTAGGACGTTGCTGTCCAGGAACAATCAGTATTTTCTTAACAATTTCCAGCCTGCTCTTGAGCTTGATGAGGGATTCCTCAGTCGGTATGGTTTTGCTTTTCACTAAGTTAAAAACCCTTGGCTTTTCTGGGAAAACGAATGCTTCTCCTTTCTCGGGATAAAAAGGCTCCCTGAGGGGAATATTGATATGAACCGGTCCTTGGGGGAATTGCTGTGCCAGGTTGACCGCTTCATTTACTATGCGTGAAGAGTGCCAAAGTTGATCTGGATTGCTCGAGAGATCAGGTATCTGAAAACTCTTTTTCACATGCTTGCCATAGACCTCAGGTTGGAACACTGTCTGTCCGTCGTATTGATCAATCCATTCCGCAGGTCTATCTGCCGTCAAGATGAGTAAAGGGATTTGCTGGAAAAAAGCTTCTGCTACTGCAGGATAATAATTCAGGGCAGCTGATCCGCTGGTACAGACAAGCACTACCGGTTGCTCCAGCTGCTGGGCAATTCCCAATGCCATAAAAGCAGCAGCACGTTCGTCAGAGATTGTTCTGGTGTGAATGTGTGGATGACGGGTAAAAGCAAGCGTCAAAGGCGCGCAGCGTGAGCCTGGTGAAAGGATCGCGTTTTGGATACCTTTTTTGGCGCAGATCGCTACTAAATCGGTAATTTGAGGAAGAATCAAGCGCTTGGGTTTTGGATGAATTTACCGATTATTTGACATTTGAGCTCCGTTTCTTCCCATTCCTTTTCAGGATCTGAATCTTCGGTCACACCTGCTCCCGCATAGAGCGTGGCCTCATTGTCATGAAGACTGGCAGTTCTCAAATTGACATAAATTGAGGTGCTACCCTGGATATTCACCGGCCCCAGAAAACCCGAGAAAAAAGATCGATCGAAACCTTCGAAGTTCTGCAGAAAATCATGGGCTTCACGCCTAGGCATTCCGCAAACTGCCGAAGTAGGATGGAGGAGGCCTAGCATGATAGATCCCAATTCGGGAAAGCCGGTTTCTTGCATATTGATTCTGAAGTCAGATCGTAAGTGTAGCAGATTACCAGCCACAACTGTTTTTGGACCATGTTCCTCGTATTCCCGTAATCTTATTTTCTTGAAGCAAGAGACAATGTATCTACTTACGAGTGCCTGTTCCTCAATTTCTTTTTGAGTCCAGGCAACTGACTTAAGCGGATTGTCCCCAGTTGCTTTTTGAGTTCCAGCAAGAGACATGGTGGTGAAAATATCTCCTTTGGTTTCAATCAAGGTTTCGGGAGAGGCTCCGATCCAAGTTCCTACATTCGGTAAGTGAAAAAAATTGATGAAGGCATTTGGGTAGGCTTCCATCATACTCAAGAGGGTGCGACTAAGGTCGAAATCAGTAGGGGTAGGGATTGTTTTTGTTCTTGCCGGAACGACTTTTTCCAGTTGATTTTCCTGGATAGCCTGGATAGCGTTTTTAACCAACTGGATGAAATGATCTTTTTCTTCACTGATTTTGGAAGGTTGTGCTTGTGTAGCTACCGTCCGATCGGCTAATACATCCCGAATATCTTGAGTAGAAAGCCTTTCTTGGTTTTTCAATTGGACTTTGACCCATTCTGGAAGCTCATCAGATGTAAGAGGTGTGTCCAGCTGAAAGGAAAAGTACTTGTTTGCTTTAATGAAAAAAGCCTTTTTATCCGACTGATCGGCGAATGGATGCACAATAAATCCAGGTTCAAGTTTTTCTATGTTCAGCTCAACTTTTACAGGTTCTGAAGTGTCATCCAAAACAATTTCAACAGTGTTGGATTTTGGTTTTCGCCAGAGGGCAAAGGAACCGCCTGAAGTCAGCCCCAGCTGAATCAAGAGTTGAAGTACTTCTGTTTTGGTATGATTGGTAGCTACGTGTGTATGCATTACTTTTTATCTAAAATAGCCATGGTAATCCGACTGATGCAGCAGAGTTGACCTTCCTCATTTGTGATTTTGATTTCCCAGACCTGTGTGCTTTTTCCCAGATGGATGGGGGTTGTAGTTCCTGTCACCAGGCCAGACTTAACACCTTTAAGATGGTTGGCGTTGATCTCCAGTCCTACACAAGCTTGTTTGGTCATATCAATAGTGAGCGAAGCCGCCACGCTCCCGACTGTCTCTGCAAGCACTACATTGGCGCCACCGTGTAACAAACCCATGGGTTGTTTTGTTCGCTCATCTACGGGCATAGTAGCAGTGAGATGATCATCACCGATTTCAGTAAATACTATACCCAAAAAACCGGGCATGTTGTTTTTACCCATTTGATTGATCTGATCCAGTGAAGGCTTTTGAAGGAATACCATGAAAATTAAAGTAAATGGGTTTTCTTTGGGGTGCAGACAAAAATAGAGAATCTTGAATCGAAAAAAAATTTACTTAGTTAGGCACGGACAGACGGATTATAATTTGAAAGGTGTGGTGCAGGGTAGTGGGATTGATGCTCCGATTAATGAAACCGGCAGAAAGCAGGCGGCTGCATTTTATGAGGCCTATAAAAATACCCCGTTTGATCAGGCTTATTATACCGGATTACAGCGAACTAAACAATCAATTCAGGGATTTCTGGATTTGGGCATCCCGGCAGTTTCCACCACAGATCTCAATGAGATTTCCTGGGGAGATTACGAGGGATTACCGATGTCACCTGAAGAAAATCAATATTATCAGCATATGCTGGATCAATGGCAACAGGGAAATCTGGATTATTGTATTGCAGGTGGGGAAAGCCCAAATATCGTTGCCAAGCGGATGCAGCGAGGGATTGATGCGATAATTGGGGGGGCTGGAGAAACTATATTGGTGTGCATGCACGGACGTGCGATGCGTATATTCTTAAGCTTGATAATGAAGCAGGATCTTTGTCACATGGATATGTTTGAGCACAAAAACCTTTGCCTCTATCTACTTGAGGAAAAAGAGAATGGGGATTTTGAGTTGCTGAAAAGAAACGATACTGAACACCTTAAGGAGCTGGTGTAGCATTTCTTCTTTCGATTTTCTCCCGCTTTTGGTTTTCTTCAAAAGCCGTCAGAAATGTGTCCAGGGATTTTTTGTTGGCAGTCATATCTACTACCCGAAATGCGATTTCCTGAAGTCTCATGTCCACGCCTTTTTCCAAGTTGATTAGAAACTGGCCAAGAAAGCAAGCGTCAAAATCGCATTTTGGAATATCAATGATTAATGCCAGTTCAGAATTTCCAGAATAAGCGCGGGTTTTGTAAGCAGTAGAAAATTGGGACTGAATGGCCTTAAGAGAGGTGTCTAGCGATTTTAATTCCTTTGATTTAAATATTACCAAAAAAGTTTTGGGCTCTGACTCCATGCCATATATTGAAAGAGAAAGAAATAAGGTGATAACTAGGATTCCAAGACTTTTCATAGCTCTCAATATAGAAAAATTAACACGATGAAAGCAAAAAAAATTAAAAAAAGAAACCCCAAACTTTAAGTTCAGGGTTTCTTTTTATATATGAAAATCTTACAATTTTCAATTAAGCCTTGGCTTTAGTAGCTCTTTTTTTCTTTGGTGCTGGTTCTTCGATGATCTCATCTTCTACACCGGCGAGGATTCTCCCACAGTGCTCACATACGATCAGCTTTTTCTTCTCACGGATATCCGCCTGTCTCTGGGGAGGCACAGTGTTGAAGCATCCGCCACAAGCCCCTCTTTTCACCATTACTACAGCAAGGCCATTCTTGGCATTGGCTCTGATTTTGGTGTAAGATTTCAGAAGTCTTTCATCCACTTTCTTAGTGGCTTTCTCACGGTCAGAATTCAATTTCGCTTCTTCAGACTCGCTTTCAGTTACAATAGAAGCTAATTCATTGTTTTTCTGATCAAGATCTTTCTGACGGTCCTTTCTGACGGCACTTAATTCCTCCAAGTCCACTTTTTTCTGATCGATTCTATATCCAGCCTCAGTGATTTTCTTTTTAGCAACCTGAATCTCTAAATCCTGAAGTTCAAGCTCCTTGGTGATTGCATCGTATTCGCGGTTGTTGCGAACGTTCATCTGCTGTTCCTGATATTTCTTGATCAGTTTTTCAGAGTCTTTGATGCTTTCTTTAAGCGCCTTTATTTCGTTCTCAAAAGAATCTATTTCACTTTGAAATTTCTCCAATCGAGTTTCATAGCCAGCGATCTCATCTTCTAAGTCTTGAACCTCTTCAGGAAGAGCTCCGCGTACTTTGATGATGGCGTCAAGTTTTGAATCTAAAAGTTGAAGGTTGTGAATAGCTTCGAGTTTCTGTGCTACTGTACTTTCCATGTACTATCGGTAGGATGAGGGATTTGTAACTACTTTTGTCAAATAGAGTGCAATATTAGGAAAATTTTGTGACAAAAACTCCTGTAGTAATTCTTTTGTGAAAATTTCACTCTCATAATGTCCGATGTCACAGAGAATTAATGCTCCGTCAGCATCGAAAAACTCGTGGTATTTCACGTCAGCGGTTACAAACACATCAGCTCCGGCACGCATGGCGTCTCCAAGCAGAAATATGCCCGCGCCGCCACACACAGCTACTTTTTTTATTTTGCGGGCAATCAATGATGTATGTTTGATGACCTCCAAGTTCATTTTGGCCTTTAAATAATCCAAAAATTCCTCACTTCCCATTTCATCTGGAAGGGTTCCTATCATTCCTGCTCCTACTTCTTGATTCTCATTTTCAAGACTTTGTATATAATATGCCACCTCCTCATAGGAATGGGCAGCCCTCATTTCCCGTAAGACCTTTGGTAGTAGGTGGTTTGCTACCAACACTTCCACTCTCACCTCTTCCTCCTGCTGCGCTTTTCCCCGTTCACCCAAGGTTGGATTGGCTTTTTCGGACGGAGTGAAGGTGCCTGTGCCTTTTACTTGAAAGGAGCAGTCTGCGTATTCTCCGATTTTGCCGGCTCCGGCAGAATATACCGCCCGAAGCACTTTATCTTTCTCAGGTTCTGGCACAAAAAACACCAGCTTGCTCAGTAATTGCTTTTTAGGCTGTAGGATCTTTGTGTCCTTCAGTTGGAGTCGATCAGAAATCCGCTTGTTTACACCATGGGCTACATGGTCTAAGTTGGTATGTATTGCATAGATGGCTATGTCGTTTTTTATTGCTTTGATGATTGTCCGCTCCACGTAATTTCTCCCAGTCAGACTTTTCATGCCCTTGAAAACTATCGGATGATGGGCCACGATCATATTGGCTCCCAATGCTATGGCTTCATCCACTACCGCTTCTATGCAGTCAAGTGTACAAAGAATTCCTGTTACTTCGGCATGTCTGTTGCCTGTGATCAAAGTAGCGTTATCGTAAGACTCCTGATAGGATGGAGGAGCGATTTGCTCCAGATAGGAAATCACCTCGCTAATCTTGTATCCCATAATTTTTCTGTTTATTTGATCAAAAATACTAATTCTCGAATGCGCTGGTACGCTTTTTTGCTTTATCCTTTTGCTTTATTGTACGGTTTGGTCACCTCTCTTCGAAATTGGTTTTTCGATAGAGGTTGGCTGAAAAGTAGATTATCCCCGATTCCCTGTATTGTAGTCGGCAACCTGAGCGTAGGGGGGACAGGTAAAACCCCGATGGTGGAGTTCCTGATCCGACATCTAAATCAAGAGAGGCAAGTAGCCACCTTGAGTAGGGGGTATGGGAGGAAGACCAAAGGTTTTATCAAAGCTTCCTCGAAGACTTCCCCAGAGATGATCGGCGATGAACCGTATCAGATTTATCAGAAATTTGGAGAACATATAAATGTATATGTAGGAGAAGACCGGGTGAGCTCATTGGAGAAAATTTCCGGGGATCAGGATTTTCCTGAAGTCGTCATTTTGGATGACGCTTTTCAGCATCGCTATGTAACTGGACACTTAAATATTCTTCTGACTACGTTTCAAAGGCCATTTTACTCGGATTTCATCTTACCTGTGGGCAGATTGAGAGAGAGTAGGGCTGGCGCAAAAAGAGCAGATCTAATTATCGTCACAAAATGCCCCGAGGAATTAGCTGATTCAGAAAAGAATAGAATAAAAGGCAATGTATCAGCTTACAGCAATTCGGCTGCTTCCATGCTTTTTTCCTCAATTTCTTATGGGGAACCATTTCCATTGGTGAAATCAGCAGTGTTTTCAGAACACATTATACTGCTGACCGGCCTGGCAAATGATCAGCCCCTGATAGACTATGTGGGTACTAAGTTTAATTTGCTTCAGGTGTTAAGCTATCCCGACCACCATGATTATGACAGGAGTGATTTCGAACACATTAGGACAATGTTTAAGCAACATGGCAGTCAAAATCCCGTTGTGCTAACTACGGAAAAAGATGCTGTGAAAGTTAAATCCCATGCGCCCAAAGGTTTTCTGGAAGAAATTCCGATTTTTGTGCTACCAATAGAGGTGGTTTTTTCAGATGCTGATAAGCTAACTTTGGTACAACTGATCCATCAAAAGGTCTTCAATAAGACAAATTCTAAGTGAATAAACGATTACTCTGGTTTATAGTATTACTCAGTATGGCTTGTGGGCAGGCTGCTTTGGCGCAGCGTACTGTGCCACCACCCCGTCAGAACCAACAAGGGGAGCTAAGTGAGCCGGAAGAAGAAGGCGAGACCACTATAAGGAAATCCCTGCTCGATGATAGTACCCGCATGGTATATGGGCCTAAAACAAGTCTTTTCTTTTACGAAAAGGATATTAAGAGAAACAACCTGATTCTATACCCTCAGGATACTGCTTTGAATAATTTCCACAACTATGAGCCTGTGGCCAAAAGTGGCTGGAAATATCAGGATCTGGGGAATATAGGGAGTGCGGCCAAACCGGTTTTTTATGAGATTCCTGATGTGATCGGCACCAGAGCAGGATTCTCTGCTTATGATTTATATTTCCATGCCCCTGAGGATAATAAGTATTTTGATACCAAATCTCCCTTTACCGAGATGTCGGCTTTTTTTGGTGGAGGACAGCGAAACATGCTGGATATAGCTTTTGCCCGTAATGTAAATCCAAGATGGAATGTGGGGTTTGATTTTCATACTATCCGTGCACGTAAGACGCTCAATCCAAATGCCCGAGATGATAATATGACCGTACAGAATTCCTATGCTTTGCATACCAACTACCGCTCCGAAAATGGGAAGTATTGGTTTTTGGGGAATTTCTCCAGAATGCTACATAAGGTTAATGAAATCGGTGGGATCATTCCTCCAGAGGTGGACAGTACCTCGGTTTATTTTACCTACGAAGATGCCAAAGTGTGGCTAAGTAATACGCAAGCAAGTGATCTGCGTCAGGAGTACAGGTTCTATCATGAGTATAGTGTCAGGGATGAGTTACAGCTCTATCATATCTTTGACCAAAAGAATAAGCATTTCACCTTATCGGCAGCTTTGACAAGGAGTGATTCACTTTACTATCCTGATACCCGTCTCAACGCTACTTCAGAAAATACTCAAGGTGATACTACAAGAAACTACAGTGATTTCAAAGAGTGGGGCAATGAAGTAGGCTTTAAGGGGAGTTTTCGGGGCTTTTATTATAATGCTCACGCTAAATTCCGTGCGGGAAGGATGCAAAGTACATTTTACCCGGACGGCAGAAAGAACAACTTCAATGAGGTCTATTTAGGGGGAGAGTTGATAGGAAAAATATCGGAAAAATGGTCCATAAGTGCCGATGGAGAATACCTGATTCCTGGGGCATTCAAACTACATGGTTTATTCATCTCGCCATGGCTGGAAGTGGATTATACGAAGGCTGTGTACAAACCCACAGCCATGCAGCAGATGTATTATGGGAATTTTTATCAATGGGATAATAGTTTTGATAACATAGGTGTAGATCAAATGAAGGGAGTATTTAAGATTGATTTCAATAGAATAAAGCTTAGGCCCTCACTGACGATCAACCGAGTGAACAACTATGTGTTTTTTAACAAAGAAAGGAAAGCGGAGCAATCCTCGGGAGAAGCATTTATGTTGATTCCTGCAGTGAAATCCAGCATGAGAATCGGTCAAAAGTTCCAGTGGGATATGGAAGTGATTTTTACCCAAATCACAGGTGAATCAAGTGATAACTTTAGGATTCCAAAAATCTATGGAAACACCAGGTTTTACTTTGACAGCCCTATGTTCAATGAAAATGTGTATGTGCAGATGGGTATAGATGTAAGGTATCGCTCAGGTTATTACGCTGAGGCCTATTTTGCGGGAACCCAGCAATTTTACCTCCAGAATGATTTCAACGTGTATGCCTATCCGGTGGCAGATATTTTTCTGGACTTCAGAATCCATCGTACCCGGGTCTTACTCAAATACAATCACCTCAATAGTGGTTTGATGAAGGAGGAAGGTTATTTTGTGACACCGGATTACACCGGGTATAAGTCCTTTATTGATCTGGGGATCACCTGGTATTTATTCGATTAATGATGAGTTGGGAGGAAAGCACAAGGCAGAAAATGCTGCATTTGAAACTGCCCACTGACCCTAGGTGGGTTCGTATTGCGGAGATGCAATTGGAAGATATATTGACGGATCATGCATACTGTGAGCAGAAAGCCGCCTCATCTTGCATCAGTCTGATCCTGAGATTTAATGATTTGAATGAATTGGTGGACACTCTGACTCCTATAGTAGCTGAAGAATGGGGGCATTTTGAGCGGGTGTTGGAGCAAATACGGAAGAGAAATCTAAAGTTTGGGTTTCCACGCAAAGATGAGTACGTCATTCAGCTAGCTGATTTTGTAAAAAAAGGTGGCAGTAGAATGCAGCAACTTACTGAACAGCTGCTGATGAACGCCCTGATAGAAGCTAGAAGCTGTGAGCGATTTAAGTTACTATCTGCTAATCTGGAAGATCCTGAGCTGCAGAAGTTCTATTATGAGCTTATGATATCAGAGGCTGGACATTATGTGACTTTTATTGAGCTGGCAAGAAAGTACCAGAATGCTGGCCTGGTAAATCAAAGGTGGCAGGAATGGCTGGCGTTTGAGGCTGAGGTACTGAGCAATTTGGGGGTGCGTGGAGATAGGATGCATTGAAACCTGGTTAAATTATCTATACAACTAGTCATTTCACAAGTAATTATTTATACTTGAGTAGTATAGGCGTATTATCGCCATAAATCCGTTCCATTACGAACACACTATGAATCTGATCGAAAACGTACGAGAAGCTGTACGATCCATAAAAGTTAACCTGTTACGAACAATCTTGACAGGAGCCATCATAGCTATAGGTATATCCTCTCTAGTAGGGATGCTGACGGCCATAGATGGGATTAAGACCCAAATTGCTGATAGTTTTTCCGGATTGGGGGCGAATTCTTTTGATATCAGAAACAAAGGTTTCAGTGGGGGAAGGGCAATTCAGGACGGTAAAACCGAGAAGTCTTACCCGAAATTAACCTACCGGGAAGTGATGAGTTTCAAGGAAAAGTATAACAGCGTTGGGATTTCTACGGTGTTTGTTTCAGTCACTGGAGCCGCAGAAATCAAGCGTGGGTCAAAGACCACTAATCCAAATGTGAGAGTGCGGGGCGGTGATGAAAACTACTTAAGTATCAAAGCTATGAAGCTTGAGACTGGGCGTAATTTCACTAGCATGGAGATCCAGAATGGATATAACGTATGTATCATTGGTAAGGAACTCAGTACTACACTTTTTGAAGGGAACGAAGATCCATTAAACCAAAAAATCACAATCCTTGGACGTCCCTACACTATTGTGGGAGTGCTGGAGAAGCAAGGTGGAGTAGGACAGGATTCTGGAGCAGACAGGCAGATTTTGCTTCCTATCCAAAATGCCAGTCGTCTGGATAAATCCGGCAATTTCAACTATAACATCACAGGAGTGGCCTCTGGCCCTGAGCGGATAGATTATGAAATGGGACAAGCCGTAGGTATGATGAGGGAGATCCGTCAAGATCGGGTGGCGCAGGAAGATTCATTTGATTTGACAAAAAGCCAATCAGTGGCCGAAAGTCTGGAGGAAGTGGCAGGGTATCTGCGTATGGGTGGTTTTGGGATCGGTTTTATAACCTTATTGGGAGCTTCGATAGGGCTGATGAATATCATGCTTGTATCTGTGACTGAGCGAACCAGGGAAATAGGCATCAGAAAAGCTCTTGGAGCTACACCTCTGAGAATCAGGCAACAATTTCTTCTGGAGGCCATTATGATCTGCATCTTGGGTGGTGCTATGGGCGTATTATTAGGCATTTCCATCGGGAATGTGATCGCACTCGTGATCGGAGTGGGAGGATTCCTTATTCCTTGGCTTTGGATGTTTGTGGCATTTTTGATTTGTATTTTAGTGGGCTTGATGTCAGGGTATTTCCCGGCTTTCAAAGCTTCAAAACTGGATCCTATCGAATCTTTGAGATACGAGTAATATCAAATATCTCTGGAGAAATATTGTTTTTAAGATGCTATCAACATGAGAGTTGGGATGCGGTAGATATGACTGAACCAATAGCTAAACTTTTCATTTAAATCCAACAACTGCCCTTTTCTCAGATTTGGAGAAAGGGGAGTCCTGTCTCTGTAGACCCAAAGCTTTTAAGCTGGTATCTTCCGAATTTCATGAAGCTGTAAAATTTCACGGACAGCTATGTGGATATCCATAAATTTTTATTGAAAAAACTAACCTGGCTATAAGACTATCTGTTAAGGTGGAAATCCATGGAAGATTGAAAATCCAGGACTTCGATTTCGGCATTTTTTGTGGATTGATTATAGAAAGTCTCTGTATATCCATGTGAGAACTAAGGTTTATAATCTGGACGGCAGATGACTCAAAAGCCTCATTATTTAACCCTAAACCATAGAAATCATGACTAAAGACCATGGTCCACAGATCAAAAATGATGAAAAATACGAAGCTCTGCGCAGAGAAGGTATGAGCAAAACCAAGGCCGCCCGTATTGCAAATACTCCCGATTCGGGCAAAAAAGGTGGCAATGCCGAAAAGTACGAAGATAGATCCAAACAGGAATTGTATGATAAAGCCAAACAGGTAGGAATAGAAGGTAGAAGTAAAATGACCAAGGAAGAATTGATCTCTGCACTTCGCAATTCCTAAGTTAGAATACACTTAAACTAAACCACTCAAACCATGAAAAAACCAACTGAATTTAAAGGCCAAAGCCAATCGCTACCCGGCCAGCAAAGTAAAATGCAACCTGTTCCTGAAGTGATCCGAAAAGGGTATAAAGGAAGCGGGAAACTTAAAAATAAAATTGCTTTAATCACGGGTGGTGACAGCGGGATTGGTAAAAGTGTGGCCGTTCACTATGCCAGGGAAGGGGCAGATGTTGCTATCATCTATCTAAGTGAGGATAAAGATGCTCAAGACACCAAGAAATTAGTAGAAAAGGAAGGGAGAAAGTGCCTGCTCATCGCGGGGGATCTTAAGTCAGAAAGCTTTTGCAAAAAAGCATTGAAACAATGTGTGGATGAACTAGGTGGGATTAACATATTAGTAAATAACGCCGCAGTGCAATTCCCAAAGAATAAGCTCACCTCCATCACTACGAAGCAGCTTCATGAAACATTTGAAACCAATATTTTTGCTTATTTCCATTTAGCAAAGTTGGCAATACCGCACTTAAAGGCAGGGGACGTCATCATCAATACAAGTTCAGTAACCACTTATCGGGGAAGCGAGCATCTGGTGGATTATGCCAGTACCAAAGGGGCAATTGTAGGGTTTACCCGATCCTTGGCGTTGATGCTTGCCAAAGACAAAATCCGGGTAAACGGTGTCGCTCCTGGGCCCATTTGGACGCCACTCATCCCGGCTACTTTTGATGATGTCACCGATTTCGGACAGGATACGGCATTGGGCAGGGCAGGGCAACCTAGTGAAGTGGCACCGGCGTATGTTTTCCTGGCAAGTGAGGATAGCTCATATATAATAGGACAGTTTATTCATGTAAATGGAGGAGAAATCGTAGGTGGATAGAATAGGGTTTATTGCTTCCCTCTACTTGGGAATGTCAATAAACCACTGGGGATAGTATTTTTCATGCTCTGGAATTCTATAGGATTCAATGAAAAATCTCTCTTCTGTTATTAAAACAATATCCGTATGCATGCGCAGGTACGGGAACCGGCAATAATCTATGGTAAAAAATATTGCTCTATAAAATAATACGGGGCATAGTGAGGATATTGCTCCTCATTCTGCTGCTTGTGGCAGCTAGAGGCATATATTATTTTATATGAATTGGATGGCTTCAGGCTTTAAAATGCCTATTTAAGCCTATATAGGCATATTTTGCGTATTGAGCAATCTACTGGAATAGTAGTTGGTTTCGACTTGAACACACTTATCCACAATTGTTTCATTTTGACCAGCCAACTATGAAGAAGATTTCAAATTTAATTTTCCTAGCCTGTGTCTCTCTGGGTTTATCTTTAGAGACGATGGCAAGAAATAGTCCAGTGGACTATCTCCAAGATACCTTACCTGTGACGGACACGATTCCACCTCCATCAGCTGCTTCCGCAGAGAGGGCAGTTTCCGGTACGATCAGCGATTCTGATGGGAATTCTCTTCCCGGAGCTACTGTTCAGATTAAAGGGACAGATATTGGTGTGATTTCCGATGATTCTGGAAAATATACTATTGAAATACCAGCAGACCAAAATGATGTCGTGCTGGTATTTTCATTTTTAGGGTTTCAGCCTAAAGAAGTGAATTTAGGAAATCAGACAACTATAGACGTTACACTGGATAGTGATGATAAGGAACTGGATGAAGTAGTAGTAATAGGGTATGGTTCTGCGAGAAGATCAGATCTCACTGGTTCCGTAGCTCAGGTAAATACAGATGAGTTGAATGCTTTTCCCACCTCGAATGTCCTACAGGCTCTCAACGGACGGGCTCCTGGCGTACAGGTGATCCAGAACAACGGTGCTCCGGGCGGGGGAGTTTCTGTGCGTATCCGTGGAGCTAATTCTATTCAGGGCGATAATGATCCTCTTTATGTTATAGATGGGTTTCCGTTTTCGGGAAACCCTACCAATCTGAATAACGCAGACATCGCAAGTATAGAGGTGCTCAAGGATGCTTCAGCTACAGCTATATACGGGTCCAGAGGAGCAAATGGTGTGGTCCTGATTACTACCAAAAGTGGAAGTGGAGCAGGCACAGTCGTGGAATTCGATGCCGCTTATAGTGTCCAGAGTCTCCGAAAGAAGCTAAACCTGATGAATGGAACCCAGTATGCCCAATTGATAAATATCCAAGCCGCCAACGACGGTTTACAGCCTTATTTTACAGATGCGGAAGTCAATAGTTTTGGAGAGGGAACTGACTGGCAAGATCAAGTTTTTCAGCAAGCTCCTATCAAAAATACTTCAGTGAGTGTTTCCGGTGGAGGTGAAAACACCCAGTTTTTAGTAGGAGGAAGTGTGTTTCAACAAGACGGTATCATCAAGGGTTCTGATTATGACAGATACTCGCTCCGTACCAATGTCAATCACAAGATCAGCGATAAATTCAAAGTGGATTTTAACAGTACACTCAGCAAATTGGTTACCGCTAGAAGGGATAGCGAAGGAGGTTCCAGAGGAGCTAGCATGATCGGTGCTGCACTGGTAGCTTCACCTCTATCAGATCCCTATTTACCGGATGGAACTATCAACCATCTTGCGGATGACTTTCCTTTTGTATCCCCTGATTTGGTCAACCCGCTGTATTTTATCAACGAGCAGTCGACTGTGATTACGGCAAATGTAGTGCTGGCAAATGCCGCCGTCAGTTATAATCCTATTCCTGAGGTTACCATTAAAATTTCCGGAGGGATAGAAAACCGAGACGATAGAACGGATAATTACCGAAGTAGAAACTTCATTAACAGTAATGGAAATGCGAGTATAACCACTAGCCAGTACATAAGTCGGCTGAACGAAAACACCATCACCTATGCTGATGTTTTCAACGAAAAACATGACCTGAATGTAATAGCAGGATTTACCTACCAAGATTTCACTACCAAATTTCTGGCAGGAAGTGGGGCAGGATTTCTAAGTGATCTTTATGAAACTGATAATCTGGGGGCAGCAGAAATTCCAGGAATTCCAACTTCAGGCTATTCCAATTCAGTCTTATTGAGTTATTTGGGAAGGGTGAATTATGGCTTTGATAATAAATACCTTTTTACAGCATCTTTTCGGGCAGATGGTTCATCCAGGTATAGTGAAGGCAATCAATGGGGCTATTTTCCTTCTGGTGCCATCGCATGGAAACTAACTGAAGAGGAATTTATGAAGGGGCAGGAGCTGATTTCGACCATGAAAGTCCGGACAAGCTGGGGACTTACTGGTTCTCAGGCAATAGATCCATATTCTACTCTCAATAGACTTTTTCCGGGCTACACTGTGTTTGGGGATGAATTATTTAATTTTCTAGCTCCAGGATCCACGCTTCCCGGAGACTTGAAGTGGGAGACTACTGAGCAGTTTGACGTGGGTTTAGATATGGGACTCTGGGGAGATAAAGTGGTGCTGGGAGCGGATTATTATCTGAAGACCACCAAGGATCTACTAAGCACAGTACGGCTTCCAAGTTCATTTGGATATACTACCACTATTGATAATGTAGGCTCTATTGAGAATAGGGGAGTGGAATTAAGCTTATTCGCACAAGTGTTAAGCTCAGACTTCCGCTGGAGTTTGGATGGAAATATTTCCTTCAACCGTAACAAGGTGTTAAGTCTAAATGACGGACAACCAATCCTTACCAATTTCATTAATGTGATCACCGTGTCTGATAACTTCTCTATTATGGAAGAAGGGAGACCTCTTGGCCAGTTTTGGGGATATCAGGAAGATGGCTATACTGAAACTGGCGCTATCAGATTTAAAGACTTGAATAATGACGGTGAGATCAATGAGGCAGATAAGACCTACATAGGTGATCCTAACCCAGACTTCTTCTATGGATTCAATTCCAATATGAGCTACAAAGGATTCCAACTGGAACTTTTCTTCCAGGGAAGCAAAGGCAACGATATCATGAATGTGAGTGCGATCTCAAGTACTATGGATTATGGGCAGGGACTGAATATGCCTGAAGATGTGCTGCTGGATCACTGGACTCCTCAAAACACGGATGCAAAATATCCAAGAATAAGCAGAAGTACCACTGCCAGAGTATCTGATAGATTTGTTGAAGATGGTTCCTACTTAAGGTTGAGAAATGTGCTATTGGCCTATAATTTTCCTCTAAAGAATTCACAGGGTAAATTTCTCAAAAGCCTGAGGCTATACGCAAGTGGACAGAATCTGCTGACATTCACTAAATATTCCTGGTGGGATCCTGAAGTCAACAGTAAGGGTGCGGATAATAGAATGGGAATTGACCACTTCGGCTATCCGATTCCAAAGTCTTATACTATAGGTCTAAATGCCACTTTTTAACTCTCAAAATACTAAGCTATGAAAACGCTGAAAAGATTATTAGATTCCAAATTCCTGATGGCCTCCTTATTGGTTTTAGGAGGTTTCACGAGCTCATGCAGTGATTTGCTGAAGGAAGAGCCCAAAACCATCGTATCAGAGAATTTCTACCAGAATAAATCTGACTTTGATGCAGCCACTAATGCAATATACTTTCCGCTCAGGATGGTAAGGTCAGAGCAGGTGGCCGTGCTCAGTGCCCATACCGATTGGGGGTATGGCAGAGGAAGCCGGGCGCAGTACAATGATTTTGAGGGTTTTAATCCTACCAATATCAATGCTGCAGCCAGTCGCTGGAACAGCTTATATCAGGGAATTAGAAATGCCAATCTGGTTATTGAGAAAGCTCCACTCAGTGAGGTTCTCACAGATGATGAGAGGAACAGCTATTTAGCTGAGGCTAAATTTCTCAGAGCGCTGACCTACTTTGATTTGGTCAGAAACTGGGGAGGAGTTCCACTTCGCACAGCAGATAATATTGATCAGAAAGACGTGCCTAAAAGCAGTGAGGAAGAAGTTTATGATCTGATACTTGGTGATTTAGCAGATGCAGAAATGTATCTTCCGGCTACTGCTGCTGTATCTGGACGGCCTACAGTATGGTCAGCAAAAACCTTGTTGGCTGATGTCTATCTTCAGCTGGAAGATTATGAAATGGCCAGAACTAAAGCTCAGGAAGTCATCGATGCGGGTGAATATCAACTGGTGCAGATTTCTTCCGTTGAGGATATCAGGCAAAAGATTTTTGGAGCGAGTCTGATCACTTCGAGTGAGGAAATCTTTGCTTTTAAATTCACTAGGCAGAGTGGACAGGGCAACGGTCTCCCCTGGATTCTAAATCATCCTAGTACAGGTTTGTACAATTTTGGCGGGGCTTATGCCCATTACGGAGACGCTACTAATCCTTTTTACAAAGAATGGGAAGATGGCGATCTGCGCAAAGAACTTTGGCAGATTGTGGATTTTGGATTGGGAGATTCTACGATTGTGAATGGGAAATATGCTGAGTCTGAAGCTGTGGATAATACTGCCGCAGGCAATGATCTACCCATATACCGCTACTCAGAGCTGCTGTTAATTTACGCAGAGGCTTCTGCCAGAGTGGAAGGACTGACTGAAGGGAATCTATCGGCAGTCAATCAGGTTAGACGGAGAGCATTTGGCTATGATCCTATGGTCGAGTCAGAAAGGGATTATGAAATGGACGGGCTCACACTAGAAGGGTTTTTAGATATTGTCTTACAAGAGAAAGCCTACGAAACCCAATTTGAAGGTAAGCGATGGTTGGATCTGAAGAGAACCGGAAGAGCAGAAGAATTTATTATGAAAAATAAAGGGCTTTCTATTGCCGAAAAGCATTATTTATGGCCCATTCCATTGGATGAACTAAACTTTAATGAGGCAATGAGTCCGGCCGATCAAAATCCTGGATACTAGATAAAATCTAAAAAGAATTTGAAAGGGGCAGAGTAATTTGTCCCTTTTTCTTTAGCACAAACTTTTTTTCCTTGGGATGAAGCATCTCTAAATCGTTTTTCAACTCTTCGTCTTCGTTGTAAAAGTCAGTGCTAGTGGTAAAATACGCTACGGTAAAAGTCATGTTATTCTCACTAAAAACCCATGGATGAAGCTGGAATTCACCAGTAGGCAACTTGGTTAAGAGGATTTTTCCATTTCCTGTTATTGAATCGATTTCTATGGGGGCTATGTGATTTTCGAAGTCATTTTGACATAAGGCAAGTGAAAGATCATCACAGAATCTCAGGAATTCGTAGCACAGAGCTACTTGATCTTTGTCTAGCTGCAGGTTTGCTAAAATCACGTCGCAGTCAGCAGCCATTTTCTCTAAAAACCTCTGTACTTCCAGTTCCTTGTCATCCTTATATAGTTTTTGAAAATGCTTAGAAACCATTAACACTATGAAGCTTGACTTGTATTTGGCGCTTTTAGCCACTCCTTTGGCCTGATTTAGATCTACTTTTTCGCGCTGTCTATAATCCAACGGGGCTCCTGAAGCCGTTAGATTTTCCCTCTGATGCCATTTAGGTTGATTATTGTCATGCTCTCCTATACTTGCCAATCCTGCAGCCCAGTATTTCTGTATAGGCCATAACTTTGGGTCTAAATTCAGACCAATGTCCATCGCCAATAATGCGTGTGATTTATGAAAAATAATTTCCCAACCCTTATCCTTTGGAGTAACTATCATTTTGCAAGAGTTTTAAAGATTTTCATCATTTTGAAAATGTGCTATTTCAATTTTGCCATTTTCAGTTGTCCTGTTCCAAATCAGATTGGTAGCTAAAGGAAACAGATGGGCACTTGACTCGAAGAAGTGCATCATGTACCCAGCCGTATTGACGAATACTACCATATCGCCGACTTCTGGGAGTTTTGGAAGTGATATTTTTCGTTTCAATAAGACATCACGTTCCAAACAATAGGCTCCTGTGAAAAACACATCCACAGGTTCTGCTTCATCCTTATCTTGGTATAACACGAAGGGGTCTAGAAGGAAATCAGCACTGCCGCTTAGCATTTGTGTCATGTTCATCTCCAGTCCTACCAGCCAATCTCCGGCGGAATCACGTTTTCTAAATGCTACCCGAGCTACAGTCATTCCCACTTGATCCAACATGGATCTACCTGGCTCCATTCTGATTTCTATAGCTAGAGAGGAGGCTAATTCAGCTACTGTTTCTTGGGTTTGAATGGTATGGGCGAGGATCTGTTTGAGAAATTGCCCTTTAGATAGGTTATTCCAAAAAGGGTAGGTTTTTAACTCCCCATACAAATCACCGGCACATACCTCCAGTCCCAATCCATCATTGTTGTATGTAATCGGTTCTACTTTACCTAGCACTGCTTTGCGGATGGTTTGGTTGAAATAGTCCCATTCGCTTTCATGCGCTAGGTAATTCATTAGGAAGCCCCCACCTATATCTATGAATTCTGTTTTCAAGCCTTTTTTTAAAAGCAATTGGGTAAATGCGAGGCATTGGGCCAGTGCATACCCCCGTTCCTCAGTAGAATAACCATTGAGGTGAAAATGTAATCCTTTGTATTGGAGTAGATTGTATCGTTCTGACTCTAAGAAGTTTTTCGAAACGAACCTATCTATGTCCAGTAAATCAAACCCAAATCTGCTGTTCAGCTTTTTCTCTTTCAGAAAAAAACCGCTGAGACGAAAACCTATTTTAACCTTTTTATTAACGCTGGTAGCCATTTCCTGGACTAGATTACATTCATCCTCATTATCTAAAATGAGGACACTGCCGTTAAGAATCGCTTTTTCCACTAGTTGCCTCGTTTTCACAGCGGCAGTTATGATCAGATCCGTAGGGTTTATTCCCATGTCTATACACTGTATGTATTCTTGGTAACTAGCGGTATCTATACCCATGCCCAGCTCATGCGCTTTATGAACTACTGCTTTGGTTTTATTGGCTTTTCGGGCAAAAAAAATCTTGGAGCTAAGGCCCAGCTCTTCAAACACTTGATGGAATGGGCGAAAATTTGCCTCCATTGCTTCAGTATAGTGGATATTAACAGGCGAGCCATGTTTTTCCAATAGCTGATGGAGCACGGAAGTTTCTTTCATAAGGTCATGCATCCAGGGCGAAGTAATGGGAGTCAAAGAAGGTAGATGTGCCATTAGCAAAGATTTTTAGTTTAATTGTGGTGCTTCTTTTTTCCTGTACAAGCTTTCTGTTAATTCTATTGCCCATTCCGAAACGAAATCATTTCTCTTACGGGACAGAGTGTCATTATCATAAGTCAATCCTTCAGTGGGAGTACCAGAGAAAGTAAGTGCTGTATTGGTGAGGCCGGATTCATCCACCGGATGGCCTTTTTCATTTATGGATAAACAGCCAGGCCTATAATCAAGCTTTCCTTCCTGCCTATTTACGTAGGGATGGATGAGACCCTGTTTCATCATATTCTCAAATAATTCTCCCGCACAGCGGTGCAGTTGGACTTTAGGAATCCGGGCATCGATGAGTATATCGGTTTCTATACTTTTGCCATTCTGCATAACTAAGGCGAATTTGTCCTTTTGTGCCAGTGTAGGGTTTTGTGAATAAGAAAAGTCTATAAGTCCAGCCTCGGCTAAAGCGTCGATTTTTCTCATATTCTCAATAGGAGGCCCATAGGAAAGCCTGTTCAATTGTCCTGCATATTTTTCAAGAAATATTTTTTGGGATTGAGGCAATAATCCTCCGAATTTATAAAGTTCATTAAACGCCTCACTGAGGTGACGCCAAAGGTCTGCAGTAGCTGAAAATGCACTTTTTTCCACCCCGATTTCTGCTTCTTCGATACACTTACGGATAAAATCCAGTGTATTGTTATGCAGGTCTTCCTTCGGCAAAGGCTTCATAAGGAAGTCATGAAAATCAAAATGTGGGATATCAGGATGTTGATCTAGAAAAGAGTCGATTTGAAATTTCACTTTACTAAAATCCTGTGAAAGATGGAGGTTCAGACCATACTTTTGGAAGACTTTGGAGTAATACATTGCAATGAATTCCTGCTCGATCAAAGGTAAAAGCTGCCTCTCAAAATCATATTTTCCGTCCAGCATTTCAATGAATTTCAACAAATCTTCGCAGAAATAATGTGGTTTATAATCAGGTTTCCCATAGGTACTTCCACGTGGCATCATCGTAAGGCCGGATTTAGAGAAAGGGTAGATTTTTTCTGGTTCCAAACCAGATCTAACATATTTTATTTTCTTTCCTTTCGATAAAAACCGGCCGTTTCTTCCTTCCGTCAAACCTAATGCTGCATCTATAAATGTCAACCCCATTCCTTTAATCGCCACTTTGCTGCCCTGAGGGACCTGATAGAGACGTTGGGAGACAGGATAGATAAAGTCAATGTAGTGGTCGCCAGAAGGAAGGTCAGGATCATTTACTGAAGGATGGCCTGTGCAGATAAGGGTGCTCTGGATGTTGCCTTCTGATGATTGGGATTCCAAATAACTATCAGTGTAAGTGAGACGATAGCACTCTCCCTCTTTCTCTATATTTGTCACCTCCCCCATGTGTTGAAAGATCTTAATGTGCGGAGGACAAGAGTTAACAAGCTGTTCAAATCCTTCAGTAAGATATCTGCCCACAGTGGCTCTTGATGAAAAACCATCTGCTTTTGCCTCAGGGAATTCTTCCTGATTTCTGCCCAACCATTCTGCAAAAGATTTGGTGTCCTGAACGATAGCCTTGGGAGCGTTGTCAGACCACATATTGATGTAGCCGTTTGCATAGTTCATCAGAAGATAGGGAGGCTGCTTGGGGTTGTAGATATCGCCTGCACCAAAGGAATCTGATCTATTAAAGAGGTGAAGCTCTATAGGGAATGAATTTTCCTTAAGAGCTAGATTTGCAAGTAAGCGCTCCAGTCCATAAAGGCCTTTCGGGCCAAATCCTATAAATGCAATTTTTACTGAATCTTCTTCTGGCATAAATGGTGATTTCAGAGTCATACTTGGGGGATTAAACTAGTACGTTTTCAAGTGAGGAGATAATATTCTCTTTTACCCATTCCTCATTGTAAATTGTATCTAAATATCGTTCACCATTATCACATAAGATCATCGCAATAGTGACTCCGACCGGTAGGTCTGATGCTATTTTTTGTACTGCATAAGTCACAGCTCCAGATGAACCTCCGCATAAAATCGCTTCCCTATGTAGCAGACGGTGACACCCATCCACGCATTCCTCCTCATTGATATGGATTACATCATGTATGGATTTTTTGTCCAGAAATTGGGATTTTCTCCCTGCACCATGCCCGGGAATGTTTCGTTTTCCTGCAGGAGAATCGAAAATGACGCTTCCCACCGCATCCACAGCAATCACCTTAGTGTTCAGGTGGTTCTTATCTATATAATCGGCGCATCCCATCAGCGTGCCGCAGGTGCTTGTGGCAGCTAAAAGATAATCTGGGGCAAAGCCTAATCCCTTTACGATTTCATGCATAGTTTGCCTATGCGTAGCAGGGTTTTGGGGATTTCCATATTGATTTGTCCAGAAACACCGTGGGTTGGAATTTAAGATTTCTTGGACTTTATCCAGTCTGGCTTTCAAATAGCCCCCTTCTTTACAAGGTGTGGTTACATGATGGACTGTGGCTCCGTGGGCTTTTATGATTTTTACGTTTTGGGAGTTGACCATCGGATCCACTACCACTTCCAGGTTGAGATCAAAATAATTGCATACTTGTGCTAAACCAATGGCCATGTTCCCAGAGCTAGACTCCACCACAGTATCTCCCTTTTTTAGCTTTCCTGATTCCATGGCATGGGTGATTAACCGTAATGCAGTGCGGTCCTTGATGCTGCCCCCGGGATTAAAAGCCTCTAATTTTGCAAAAATCTTCTGCTTGAGTTCCGGATATAGTTTAGTTAGCCTTACAAGTGGAGTATGTCCTATGGTGTCCAGAATTCTGGAACAACAAGGCTGATAAGGGTTGGTCATATAACGGTTGGTTAATTTTCACTCAATTAATAACTAAAACTGCACCTGTATATTCTCTAGATCTTCTGAAGAGCGATTTTGGATGAAATTGTTTATGAAGAAGGGTAAATATGGTCTTTCCATTGAACCACTGGCTTTGGTAAACTCCATCCTTGCAGTTGAATTGGCTTACTTTTTCAGATGCTAACCAATAATTATAGAGTTAATCTTCAAGCTGGGACAATTTTTTACTCAAACCTTGGGTTTTTAAGAACGCCAATTCAGGCACAAGACTATATGTAGAATTCTGTACATCATCTCGGTAAAATTCACCCCAGAGGGCTAGTTACTTGCGATTCTTAAATATGTCCATTCCTGATAGTTTGACCAGTTGAGACTCATCTGTCAGATCCAATCTCAGGGGAGTTAGGGATACAAGATTGTTTTCTATAGCGTAGCGATCTGTACCTTCTTCTGCGGATTCCAATGGGACAACAGTAAACCAAAAGTGTTTTCTTCCCATTGGGTCTTCTGAAGGTTTTACAAGCCCATCGTATTGGCGCACAGACTGTCTGGTCCAGGTGATTCCTTTCGGTTTATATGGGAAGTTTACATTCACGAGCTTCGGCCCTTCTTGGCTTAGCAGATACTTGATGACTTCACTTGCATAGGGCTTTATATGAGAGAAATCGTATTCTTGTTTTTGGGTTGGGGTACTGAGTGCTATTCCCTTTATTCCCAGCAATGCAGCTTGTTTTGCTCCGGCCAATGTCCCCGAATGCCACATGGAATTTCCCAGGTTTGGCCCTAGATTGATACCGGATAGGACAGCATCTACTTTTTCCCAATGGAAGCAGCCAAGGGAGACACAGTCCGCAGGAGTTCCGTTTACTCGGTATGCATTAAAATCTCCTATTTTGGTTTTTCGATAGGACAGTGGTCTGGTAGCCGTGACCGCATGTCCCATAGAGGACTGTTCCACATCTGGGGCGACGATACGCACATCCCCGAATTGCGCAGCTACTTCAGCCAATTCTAATATACCAGGGCTGTATACCCCATCGTCATTTGTGATTAAAATATTCATGGTTCATCAGTTTGGTTTTCTTTTAGCATGCAAATAGTACGCAGGACTTTGACTCCAGCCATCTCATGAAAATCATCTTACTCTATAATCCCAACGCAGGAAATGAAAAGTTTCCATTATCCCAGGTTACCAGTTCACTGGAGGAGCAGGGTGCCTCTGTAGTTGCCCAAAACTGCAAGGAGGATAACTATGAACAAGTGCTGGATCTTAATTATGACTTGATTCTGATCGCAGGAGGTGACGGTACAGTGGAAAAGACACTCCTTGAATTAAGGAACACTAAATGTCCGATTGCGATTCTTCCATTCGGAAATGCCAATAACATCGCAGCAAGCCTAGACCTCACAGATTACTATAAGAAAATAGTAGATCATTATGAAAAAGAAGATTTCAGATCTCTCACTTTAGGAGAGTACAAAACCAAGGAAACGAAAGGTTGGTTTATGGAAGGAATCGGTTGGGGTATGTTTACTGCCTTACTTCTTCAATTAGCTAGAGAGAAGAACATGAAAGGGAATGGGGAAAAAAAGGTTGATTTTGGGGTCAAAAATCTCATTAAAATCGAAGGTGAGCTACAGACAAATTCCTATAAAATCCAGCTGGACAAGGAAGATTACTCCGGTGATTATATATGGGTTGAAATCATGAATACTAAACGCTTAGGGCCACAGCTTGAACTGGCGCCTACCGCTGATCATAATGATCACTATCTGGATGTGATGCTCATCAAAGAGGAACAACGAAAAGAGTTGAGCCAATTTCTAAAAGCTCAGAAGAAAGGAGTTATAGCTAGTCCTTTTGAGACAATCAAAGCAAGGAAAATAAAAATCACTACCTATTTGCCTTTTCATGTGGACGATGAGCTGTTTGAGCATCAAACACTCTATGAAGAAACGCCGACTGTTACGATATCATTAGCTAAACACAAGTTAAAAATTTTGAACAATGATTAATCCCAAATTATAGATTGCATGGAATCACTTTGGAATGGTCCATTAGACTTTGGATTGGTCAATATACCAATCCAAATGTACTCGGCTTCAGAGGATAGGAGAATTGACCTGGGCATGCTTGATTCTGAGGATCACTCGAGAATAAGGTATAAGCGTATCACTCGATAAAAATGAATTCATGATTTTCACCATGAAATATAGAATTAATAAGTATCCAGATCTTTTCAAGGAGGCCTTGAGCAAAGGTGCGGGGATTGAATAGGTTATGGAAAGACTCGATAATCTGTGACTTATACAGACCTATCCATGACCCGATTTGGGTATATAATTTCACATGAACCCGTATTGAAAATCTAAAATGCGATTTTCTTTCACTTTAAGCCCGGTATTCCCGTTTTAACTTTTTGGCTACATGATTGATCTTTTTTAGGGGAGTTAAACCAAGATCAACCATGCGATTTAAAATTATACTCTTCTTAGTAGCATTGACCGCCGTGTCTTTTACCTCATGTCAGCAAAAAGTATCTGAAGATGAGAAGGAACAACTATCCCAGTCTAGTCCTGATACGGTGAATACTGCTCTCGGTGAGCTTATTTTGCCACCTCCTTATGCTACAGAGTCTGTAAAAAACCACAGTAAAGTAATAGGTTGGGAAGATGGAAAAACTCCTAAGGCTCCGACAGGATTTACAGTCAGCAAATTTGCGGATGAACTGGATAATCCGAGAAATACTTACATAGGACCTAACGGTGATATTTTTGTTGTGGAAAGCAATACTAAAAGCAGCGCTGACCGTATTACCCTCTTTAGAGACAGTAATAAAGACGGTAAGTATGAAACCCGGGAGATTTTTAAGGAAGGATTGAACCAGCCTTATGGGATGCTGATTTTGAATGATTTCTTTTACATAGCCAATACAGATGGAGTGTACAGATTTCCTTATAAACCGAGCCAGCTCAAACTTGAAGGAGAAGGAGAGAAATTAGTGGAGCTGCCGGCAGGGGGCTACAATAACCACTGGACCAGAAACCTGATCACTAATGAAGATGGAAGCAAGATTTATATATCAGTAGGGTCAGCGAGTAATAACGGTGAATATGGCATGGAAGAAGAGCAAAGGAGGGCAGCTATTTTGGAAGTCAATCCTGACGGATCCGAGGAGGTTATATATGCAAGTGGTTTGAGAAATCCAGTAGGAATGGCTTGGAACCCGACTACCAAAGAACTTTGGACAGCAGTAAATGAGCGAGATGAACTTGGTGATGATTTGGTGCCCGATTATATTACCAGTGTGAAAAGGGGAGGTTTTTATGGCTGGCCCTATTCTTATTTTGGATCAATCGAAGATCCAAGAATGCAAGGTGAAGCCCCTGATTTGGTGGAAAGGGCTATAGTTCCTGACGTTCCCGTAGGAAGTCACACTGCTTCACTGGGGTTGACTTTTTATGAAGGTGACGCATTTCCTGAAGAATATAGAAGGGGGGCATTTGTGGGGCAGCATGGTTCGTGGAACCGTGAAAACCTGGCTGGTTACAAAGTTATCTTTGTGCCGTTTGAGAATGGCAAACCATCAGGAGAACCTCAGGACTTTCTTACCGGCTTTGTTTCAGATTCTGATGATTCCGAGGTTTTTGGGAGACCCGTGGATGTTTCGGTTTTGCCAGACGGATCGCTGCTGGCAAATGACGATAGCGGCAATACACTATGGAAAGTAGCATTTACTGGTAAATAGGAAAACCGGTATTCCAGATCAACAAGTGAATAAACCTGAGCCGGAACTTATAATTAAAAAATGAAATCGAAGAATATTCTAATAACTGTTAGCCTTGTAGTATTAGGTACATACTTCATTATCGTAGGCGTAATAGAAGCTGCGGGTTTCCTGAAGCCACTAGCTATAGCAGTCCTATTGACCTTAATCTGTATCCCAATAAGCAGGAAATTGGAAAGCTGGAAGTTATCTAGGGGGCTTTCTGCCTTTTTATGCACGATATTAAGTTTTTTAGTATTTGTTTCTTTTTTTGTGATTCTAACTGCCCAGATATCAAATATATCGGAGCGATGGCCCGAGATAAAAGAAAAAATCCAACCCAAGCTGGAAGATGCACAACAACTTATTGAAGATAAAACCGGACTGAATTTAGAGCAGCAGTTTGAGATGTTTTATCCTGCCATGGGCAACAGCTCAGATACTGGCGAAGAGGATGAGATATCAGAAGCTTTAAAAGATCAAACGAGCACATCTGAAAATTCTTCATCCCAACTTTCTACAGATCAACTAATGAGTAATGCATCTCAGGAAATAGGATCCATCTTGAAGGACTTCTTTGGTTTTCTCGGCAACAGTGCGCTTACATTGATCTACCTTTTCTTTTTGCTGCTATATAGAAATAAGGTCAAGCGCTCAATTTTAAAGTTCTTTGAATCAGAGAACAGGAAGGAAGCTGAGGAAGTCATGAACCATTCCATCCACATGGCCTTGAATTTTGTAGTGGGTAGATTTACACTGATTGCTTTTTTAGCTATCATTTACAGCATCGGTCTATCTCTGTCCGGGATAGAAAACGCCATTCTGATTAGCTTGATAGCTGCGACACTATCTCTGCTTCCTTATGTTGGGAACATAATAGGCTATGGACTTGCATTAGTGATGACGGTATTTGCAGGAGCGGAAATTTGGGGATTGATAGGAGTTACCTTGACATTTAGTGTTGCCCAGTTTGTGGAAAGTTATATCTTAGAGCCATATGTAGTAGGTAGCAAAGTGGAACTCAATCCTTTGGTTACTATTGTGGTAGTTGTGTTAGGAGGATCAATTTGGGGTGTGGTAGGTATGATATTGAGCATTCCTATCGCCGGTATTTCCAAGATAATATTCGATGTCTCTCCTGTATTGGAGCCCTTGGGTTATTCGCTAGGAGAAGAAGATATCAAAGGGGCAGATGAACAAAACTTCCTTAGCAGATGGGGAGAAAAGCTTTGGAAGAAAATCAGTAAGTAGGCTGATTTTTTAAATTATAACCGGGATGAAATTTCCACAAGTCGGGGAAAAACAAGCGGGATTTCACGGAGCATTTTTTTCAGTAGGATAGAAAAGATTCTCTAAGAGCCCATTAAGGGTGGTTTATTATTCTTGGGGTGGATTTTGAATACTTCTACGAATATCAACCTATTCAATTAAATCAACCACCTTATGAAAAAGCACATAACAGTACTGGCAATCACAATATTTTCTTTGATTATCTCTTGCAATGAAAAAAAAGAATATGGGGATATCACGGATGATGGAGTAATGGAAGTAGAAGAGGCTACCTCTGAGGAGGGAAAAAGAAAATCAGGAGCTGATTCCAGTATGAGATTGACAGATGGTTCCAAAATTCCGGTTATTATCAGTCGTACTGATTCTATAGAGTTGCCACAGGAGTTGGTCACTGTTTTAGAAAACACCAAAGATATTCACCCTGATAGTATTTTAGTCAAAAGGAAATTTGAAGAAAACAACATCACCTATTATGAGCTTGAATTCAGAATGAAAGGAGGCCCGAATCAGACATTTACCTATGATTCAGAAGGCAAGCGGAAGTCAATGGACTAGCATGTCCATGAGGTGGTAATTAGGTCCTTGTCTATCATTCTAACGCCTTTCTTCAGAGCTAGCAGATTGCCTGCTACCCCTACCATTTTACCCTTCAGGCTCAGATTTTCTTTTCGGAGTTTTCTGAATACGCGCTGTATAGCAAGGACACCACTAGGTTCATTCCCATGAACTCCACCGCTAGCTAGGAGGTATGGGCCTGGTGTTTGATTTGTCTAGCTATGATTTACATAGCCAAACTTTATACCATCAGAAATAAAATAATTCAGATCTTCAAACAGCTATTTCCTGTGGTTTGGGGAGGTGGAATCTAAGGTATTCAGGATTTGGGAAAAGTAATAAAACAGGGTTATTCGATAATTGAGAGCGTTTTTCCTCAGTGTGAGGCAGGATCGCTAGGCTTTAAAACGATCACGGTCCTATTAGGCAAATATAGGTTGAGACATAGGTTTTCATCTGTTGGGTAGAGGAGTTGGGAATCAAGGCGCTTAAACCCACCGAATATCATTTCATCCGAATTGAGTATAATTCTATAATCGCCAGGGTGATTGACATGAACAGGTAATCCGAAGAATGATTCTGTAGGATGAAATGAAAAGACGAAAATCAATCCCCCGCGCTCGTAGGCCAATATCTTTTTATCAGCATCCAGGTGGAGCTGTACTGCTGCCGGGGATGCCAGAAGTTTATAATCAGTAGCTAGTTTGATGATGGCTTTGTCCCAGGCGTCTAGCTGCCCGTATCGTAACAAAGGATCATCCACCAGTGACCATTGTCTCCGTGCGTACTGATAGCTCCAGTCATTTCCTTCCCGTGGGAAATCAACCCAATCGGGATGGCCAAATTCATTTCCTATAAAATTCAAATATCCTTCTCCGCCTAAAGTGAGTGTGATAGCACGGATAAGCTTATGAAGTGCGATTCCCCTGTCCACCACAAGGTTTTGCTGTAAGAGTGACATGGAGAAATACATTTCCTTATCCATCAGTCTGAATGCTAATGTCTGGTCGCCCACCAGTGCCTGATCATGACTTTCGGCATAGGCAATAGAACGTTCTGCTGCGGGTCTATTGGTAAGTTGGTGCCATAGCTCAAACATATCCCATTCTTCATCCTGCTTATGCTTGAGGGTTTTGATCCAAAAGTCCGGAACTCCCATTGCCATCCTGAAATCAAACCCTAACCCCCCATCTGCTATGGGTCTGGCTAGCCCGGGCATACCGCTCATGTCTTCGGCGATGGAGATGCTCTTTGGCCTGAATGTATGAATCAGGTGATTTGCTAACTGCAGATATACAATAGCGTCCTCATCTACATTCTGATCAAAATATAAATCCACAGAATCAAAATCCATGAACAGACCATGGTGGCGGTACATGATTGAAGTCACACCGTCGAAGCGAAAACCATCAAAATGGAACTCCTCCAGCCAATACCGGATATTGGAAAGCAGAAACTGCTGCACTTCCCGCTTGGCATAATCGAAAACTTTAGAATCCCATGCTTCATGATAGCCCCTCTCTCCAGGATGGAAATACTGGTGATCACTCCCGTCAAATTCATTTAGCCCCTCATTCACATTTTTGATGGCGTGGGAGTGGACTATATCCATCACTACTCCGATATCCATCTCATGTGCCTTATTGACGAGCGATTTCAATTCTTCAGGAGTGCCAAATCTTGAGGTAGGTGCGAAGAAATTGGAAACATGGTACCCAAAGGAGCCATAATAGGGGTGCTCCATGACAGCCATGAGCTGAATGGTGTTATATCCGGCAGCTTTGATTCTGGGAAGCGTCAATTCTTCAAATTCCTTATAAGTACCTACTCCTTCTTTTTCCTGTGCCATCCCTACATGGCATTCATAGATCAGGGGCTGTTTGAGACTGTTTTCTAAGTTGAAAGATTGATCGGTCCACTGGAAATCCTCCGCAAACCAAAGCTGACCTGCCACATCATACGTCCGCTCATCTTGAATTACTCGTCTGATGTAAGCAGGGATTCTGTCCAATGCGCCATTCTCGGCAATTACATGGACTTTTACTTTGTCCCCGTGTACAAACCTGTCTTTGTATTGTTCAAAAGGCAAAAATATCTCCCAGTCTCCGCGGGAGGTTTTTTTCATGGGATGGGAACTTCTGTTCCAGTCATTGAAATCTCCAAAAAAGTATAATTGATCGGCTGCTGGAGCCCATTCCCTATAGACCCATCCTTTTCTCCAGGCTTCAAAATGTATCCCATAATAGGCATGTGATGAGGCATACTCCAGGATGTTGCCGCTGAAGTCATTGATTTCCCGGAGTACTTCTTGGAACCGGTCAAATCTATGTTGGATTTGTGCCTCGTACGGAGCAAGCCAATGTTCTTCCCGGATTAACCTGATTTTTTGTGAATCTTCCACCTATATAGTTTTAGCTGGTTTGAATTTAGAAAAATGGCGGGGATTATTGCCGTTACTTTTAGATTTCCATCGAGATATCTCTCGTATAAAATTGGAAAAAGTCGAAAAACGTAGTTTTAGACTCCTTCAGTCACATATTGTTCTATAATGTTTCTGATGATTTTAAAAGAGATCCGTTTTCCTTGGACTGGGGCCGTATTTGTTTTCACCATCCTGCCCTTTTTTTGCGGCCAGCCAGATAAATCCTATGAAATTGATTGGAGGTGGGATTAGTAAATAGAGTGCGTATTTCCAATCCAGACCTATGTCATGCAGCCTCTTGATAGCCTGGACCAGTAAGATACAAATGGATGCTATGAGTGCCACGCCCGCACAATAAAAAATCACCCATGACTCCGTTTGGAAACTATCCCAGATCAATAAGAGACACAGAATATTGATGAAATAAAATATCAGAAACATGACCAGATACATTCTTCTGGTAATTCTTCCTTCCGGTTTGAATATAGCGTACATACTATGCTAACGGTCTGGATATAAAGTTGTTTATGAGATCAGGTTAAAATTTTATTCTGTTAAAGCTTTTGCTGTGTCGTCTTAAGGTCTGGCACTTCTAGGTTACCTTTGTCGTTGATAAGCACAGTTTGTTAATTATGAATAACCAGCAGTCAGGCCGGGAACCTCAATTTCTTTGCGTATCAGGACGGTAGGCTTAAGTGACTTGAACAAAGCGGTTAGTCATGTGCTCATTTATGCAACATCAATTTTGAAATTAAAGCGTTTACACAAATACAAATGAAGAAGAAAAGAGTCCTGTACATTTCCTTGTTTTTAGCAGTTCCCGTTCTGATATTTTCAACTTTGGTTTGGGTCGCTTATAGCAAGCAAAAAGTACTGACCCAGGATGTCTTGATTGCTATCAATCAGGAATTTGTAGGGGAGATTACGATAGAAGACTCTTATATTTCTCCTTTTGCGAATTTTCCATATATCTCCATAGATTTAAAAGGAGTAAAGTTTTTTGAGTCCAAAGCCAAAGAAAACAAACCTATCTATGAAGCAGAGGATTTTTACATAGGTTTCAACGTATTGGATATAATTAGAGGGGATTATCAAGTTAAAAAACTAAAAGTCTCAGGAGGTCATCTGGATATCATCAAATTCGAAAATGGCGATATCAATTTGCTATTGGCCAAAGGGATGAAGTCTGATGAAAAAGAAGTGGATGAAGAGGCGGCTGAATTTGCTTTTGATTTGTCAGGTATTGAGATAGAGGAATTTGATGTCACATACTCAGATGTTTCAAACAACCAAGACTTGGTGTTCCACATTGATCAATTGTTGTCGGATTTTAGTTTGAAAGGTGGGCATGTTTTTATTGATATTGTTACTGATTTGATTTTTGATTTGGATCAAGATGGTGAAAACACATTTTTTGCAGATAAAAAAGTACACCTGGATCTTGAACTCGATTATTTTGAAGAGTTACAGAAGTTGTTGATTTCGCCTTCCAGAGTGAAATTGGAAGAGGCGGTTCTAAGTTTGGCAGGTCAGGTTAAGATCTTGGAGCAAGGATTGGATTTAGATCTGAATCTAACCGGTGAAAAGCCCGATTTCAATATTTTTGCGGCATTCTTGCCAAATGAGGCGGCTCAAACACTCAAGAGGTACAAGAATGAAGGAGAAGTGTATTTCTCAGGGTCTGTGAGAGGAATAGCAGGAAACGGTCAAAGTCCGGCAATTTCGGTGGAATTTGGAGCTGATAATGCTTATTTTCTTAACTCAGGAATTCAAAAGAAAGTAGATGAGTTGAGATTTATAGGTTTCTATACCAATGGTAAAGAAAGGAATCTCCGTACCTCAGAAATACAGCTTCAAAACTTCTATGCCAGACCTGATGAAGGGATTTTTCAAGGAAGATTGACCATTCGGAACTTTGAAGATCCCAATGTGAAAATCAATGTGAATGCGGATTTGGACTTGGGTTTTTTGAGTGATTTTTTCGAAATAGAAGGACTTCAGGGAATAGAAGGTCAAGTTTTGTTGACTATGGATTTTGATGAATTGGTAGATATGGGCCTTACGACTACCTCTATATCCGGTGTAGAAGGAAGCCTTCAGAGTGAATTGACATTAAAAAACCTAAGCATTCAGATTCCAGATTATGATCTTCCTGTACGAAATGCCAATGGGTATGCATACATGAGGAAAGGAAAAGTGGTCTTGGATTCGTTGAGTTTTCAGGTAGGGGAATCGGACTTCGCTTTTTCCGGTGAACTGAGTGATTTTCCTGTTTTGTTGCACGGCAATAATCTGCCGATAGCTGCGAAAATAAATGCGAGATCCAATCATTTGAATTTAAAGGAATTGATCCCTTCTGATTCCGGTGATACAGGTATGGACGAAGAAATATCGGATTTTCAGATCAAATTGGCTTTTGAGACTACCGGGAAAGAACTATATGAATATGACTATTTGCCGAAAGGTGAATTTTTCATAGAAGATTTTTATGCCAAGTTTAAAAACTATCCCCATCTACTTCATGATTTTCATGCGGATGTTTACATCGATGATGAGTTTTTGGAAGTAAAAGACTTCAAAGGCGAGATTGATGAAAGTGACTTCCTCTTCACCGGTAAAGTCACAAATTATAAAAAATGGTTTCAGGACAGAAAAGTGGGCGAAAGTAGTTTTGACTTTAGCTTGGTTTCAAGTCAGATTAAACTCAATGACCTGTTGAGTTACAATGGAGTGAATTATCTTCCTAAAGATTATAGCAGCGAAGTAATCTCCAATCTGAATCTAAAGGGTAAAGTTGATTTACATTATCGGGGGGACTTTCAATCAGCTGATTTTTACTTGGAAGATTTGGATGGGAAAATGAAAATCCATCCATTGAAGCTGGAAGATTTTGCAGGTCGGGTTCATTACGAAAAAGAATACCTCACGATTGATAATTTCCGGGGAAGGATGGGTACTTCTGATTTCGCAGTCCAGCTTGGATACTTTTTGGGTCAAAAAGATTCTGTAGCAAGTCCGACTGAAAAGTCAAATTACTTCCATTTGAGTTCTCAAGCGATGGATTTGGATGCATTGTTGGGCTTTGAAAGTATAGAAGTGGATACCAATCATAAGGAAGCGTTTAATGTTTTCCAAGTGCCATTTTCAAAAATGGAGTTTACCGCAGATATCAAGAAGCTGAACTACCATACCTTCTTGCTAGAGGATATAATAGCAAAAGCAAGAACCAACGAGGAGCATTATCTGTATTTGGATACCCTGGGTTTTGGAATTGCAGACGGATCACTTGGGGTCACGGGATACTTCAATGGTTCGAACCCTGATGAAATCTACTTTAGCAGTGAGATGAATGCCGATAAGTTGGATTTGGATAAGCTCTTGATAAAATTCGAAAACTTTGGACAGGACTATCTGATCAATGAAAATCTACACGGTAAAGTGAGTGGGAAGATTACAAGCAAATTCTTGGTATACCCGGATTTGACTCCGATTATAGAGAAATCTGAAGCAAAAATGGATATGAATGTATACCAGGGGAGTTTGGTGAATTTCGCTCCATTGGATGCCATGGCCGGTTATTTTTCGGATAGGAATTTGAAAAATGTGCGATTTGATACCTTAAGCAATACTTTTGAACTGAAAGGCGGGGTACTCACTATTCCAAAAATGAATATCAATTCGAGTTTGGGTTATATTGAACTTTCGGGGAGGCAGAGTTTGGATTTGAATATGGATTACTTTATCAGAGTTCCTCTGGCGATGGTGACGCAAGTAGGCTTTAAGGCTCTATTTGGAGGGAAAAACAAAAATGAAGTCGATCCTGATCAAGAGGATGCAATCGTATATAGAGATGAGGATAAAAGAGTGCGATTTGTCAACATCAATATGAAAGGGACTCCGGATGATTATAAGATCAGTCTTAAGAAAGAGGGAAAGTAGCTGGCTTGGTAGTAGCAAGTAGTTAGTATCAGGTATCAAGATTCTGGAATCCAGAGTCTAGAATCACAGTCTGGAAAGACAGAAGAAACCAGATAAGCCGCCTGGTCTCATTGCAGATACAATTACTAATTGTGCCTTAATGCTTCTCATACACGAATTCGGGTTCCCGCACCTCTACGTTGCCTTTATCATTGATCTGATCAAGGGTGACAGTTTTTAATTCGTTGATCAGCATAGGATCGTATTTGGCAGCTACCCTTATGTAGTTCTCCGTGAATCCATGAATTTTACCATCTTCTACATCTTCTTCAAAAAGCACGGTAAAGGTTTTTCCAAGATTCTCCGTGTAGAATTTTCTCCTTTTTTTCTCCGAAAGGATCCTGAGCATTTTCGAGCGCTCATTTCTTTTTTTCATAGGAACTACATCCTCCATCTCTGCTGCCCGGGTATTGGCACGCTCTGAGTAGGTAAATACATGTAGGTAGGAAATGTCCAGCTCGTTGAGGAAATTATACGTTTCGAGGAAGAGTTCATCTGTCTCGCCGGGGAAACCTACGATCACATCCACACCAATGCAGGCATGTGGCATGAGTGTTTTGATCTTGGTCACTCTGTCCACATATAGCTCCCGGAGGTATCTTCTGCCCATTTTTCTCAAAATAGTATTGGATCCGGATTGGAGGGGAATATGGAAATGAGGGACAAATCTCTTGGACTGTGCGGCAAAGCTGATGATCTCATTGGTAAGCAAGTTTGGCTCGATAGAGGAGATTCTCAATCTATTAATCCCTTCTACTTCGTCAAGTGCGTACACCAAGTCCGCAAATCGCTCATTTCTTTTACCGTCCACAATTCCGAAGTCTCCGATGTTCACTCCGGTCAATACAATCTCTTTGACATCTGTGGCCGCAATCTCCCGGGCAGATTGTACAACACTTTCTATGGTATTGCTCCGGCTTTTGCCACGGGCTAGGGGAATGGTACAAAAAGCGCATCCGTAGTTGCAACCATCCTGAACTTTCAGGAATGTTCTTGTACGGTCATTGATCGAATATGCATTATTGAAGACAGTTGCTTCCTGAATCTCAGAAGCCAGTACTTTTGTGTCCTGGGCTTTTGCGAAATCATCCAGAAGCTCGATCAACCGAAATTTCTCTGCAGCACCTAGCACAGCATCTACACCTTCTATTTCAGATATTTCTTTTGGCTTTAACTGAGCGTAGCACCCTATTATGGTGACATAGGAATTCGGAGATATCTTTTTCGCCTCTTTTACGATCTTCTTACACTTCTTGTCAGCATTCTCGGTGACCGAACAAGTGTTGATTATGAAAATATCGGGATTTTCCTGAAAATCGACTTTTAAGTAACCTTTTTCTTCAAATTGGCGACTGATAGTGGAGGTTTCCGAGAAATTTAGCTTACATCCTAAGGTATAAAAGGCTACTTTTTTCACAATTACGCTTCTGACAATGAATTTGCAAAGGTAATTAATCTTCTCTTGTTTTCAATTCTCCAATTTTCCTTCCGAATTCAAGGGATTTTCCCGAAAACGGTGCCTTTTTACTATGATTTATTGAAAAAAGTGTAATTTTTTTGAAAAATTAGGTCAAAAAGGAGTCAAAAGCATTTTCGAATACATATTTTTCTATTTTTGTGAGTATAATTTTAAACCACATATTGTAGAAATGGCAACACTCAGACAACAAGCCTTAGCAATGGTGCAGACTAGACAGCGAGTAGCTGTGAAAGCACCATCCAACAAAATCTCGGACTTTTTTGGCACAAATACATTTGGCACAGCCCAGATGAAAGTGTCCTTGGCTCCATCAGCTTATAAAAGAGTGATGGAAGCTATCGATAAAGGAACCAAGATAGATGCCGCAACCGCAGAAGAAGTAGCTTCCGCAGTCAAAACTTGGGCATTGTCCAAAGGCGTTACACATTATACACATTGGTTCCAGCCTCTTACAGGCTCTACTGCCGAAAAGCATGATTCTTTCTTCGATGCATTGGGAGGCTTGGAGAAATTTAAAGGAAGCGCACTTGTCCAGCAGGAACCGGATGCATCTTCTTTCCCGAATGGCGGCATACGCTCTACTTTCGAAGCTAGAGGATATACCGCATGGGATCCTACATCCCCGATTTTCATTTTCGAGAATACACTTTGTATTCCTACCATTTTTGTGTCCTATACCGGTGAGGCGTTGGATTACAAGACCCCATTGTTGAAGTCAATAGAAGCAATCAATGAAGCTGCAGTGGCTATTTGCCAGTTGTTTGACAGAAACGTGAGAAAAGTACAGCCTTCTCTAGGTGTAGAGCAGGAGTATTTTGTGATTGACAAAGCGCTTTTCGCAGCAAGACCGGATTTGGTAATGGGCGGTAGAACTGTCTATGGACATAGCCCGGCTAGAGGTCAGCAGTTGGATGATCATTATTTCGGATCTATCCCTACCCGTGTGAAAGACTTTATGGTTGACTTCGAGAATGAAGCATTGAAGTTGGGTATTCCGGTAATGACCAGACACAACGAAGTAGCTCCCGGCCAATTTGAGGTAGCTCCTTTGTTCGAAGAAATCAACAAAGCTACAGACCACAACCAATTGCTGATGGATGTGATGGAGAAAGTGGCTGAAAGACATGACTTGAAAGTTTTGCTACACGAGAAGCCGTTTGCGGGTGTGAATGGTAGTGGTAAGCACAATAACTGGTCTTTGATTACAGATACCGGGGTCAACCTTTTCCAGCCAAGCAATTCTGCAAGAGAAAACCTTCAATTCCTGACGTTCTTGGTAGCTACAATCAAAGCGGTTTATCAGCATTCTGATTTGTTAAGAGCAAGTATTGCGTCAGCTGGTAATGATCACAGACTTGGAGCAAACGAAGCCCCTCCTGCGATTATCTCCGTATTCTTGGGAGCCACGCTTACCGAGGTATTGAATGAACTGGAGAAAAACGGCAACATTAAAATTGAGAAGGGTGACAACATGTACATGAAATTGGGTATCTCCAAGATTCCTGAGATCATCCTTGACAATACGGATAGAAACAGAACTTCTCCTTTCGCTTTCACAGGCAACAAATTTGAATTCCGTGCAGTAGGCTCCCAGGCAAATGTGGCCGGCCCAATGACTGTACTGAACGTGATCGTTGCTGATGTACTGGCAGATATGGCCAAAGACATCGAGAAAGAAATGACTGCTGGCAAAGAGAAGAAAATCGCAATCGTGAATGTATTGAGAAAATACATCAAGGATAGTAAGAAAGTACGTTTCGAAGGAGATGGCTACTCTGAAGAGTGGGCTAAAGAAGCTGAGAAAAGAGGCTTGTCCAACTTGAAGTCAACTCCATTGGCATTGGATGTTTATTCTGCTAAAGCTACTAAGGAGCTTTTTGAAAGACACAATGTAATGAATGGAGTGGAAGTCCATGCCCGTCATGAGATCATGTTGGAGAGCTTTATGAAGAAGATTCAGATCGAAGGCCGTGTAATGGGGGATTTGGCATTGAATCACATTATCCCAACCGCCATCCTTTACCAAAACAAGATCATTCAGAATGCCAATGGCTTGAAAGGACTTGGATTGGATCATACAGCTGCTGTAGAGACAATCAAAGAAGTGTCGAAGCATATAGAATCATTGAAGGCAAATATCACTGCAATGGTAGAAGCGCGCAAGAAGCTTAACAAAGAGACGGATATCGTAAAAATGGCCAAAGGCTATCAGACAGATGTCAAAGAAGCTTACTTCGACAAAATCCGTTATGCGGTAGATAAGTTGGAGCTATTGGTGGACGACGAGTCTTGGCCATTGGTGAAGTATAGAGAGATGCTTTTTCTTAGATAAGCTTTTTCAAAAACACACATAACCTAAAGCCATCCTGAGAAGGGTGGCTTTTTTTATGGAGTGCCCAGCATTTTTAACACTGTAGGTGAATGTTTTTACAGAGTATTCCTGCTCATTAAGGATGAGTAATTTTTTTAGAATTCTATTGTACTGCTCAAAGGATGCAGGTATTCCTTCCGGTGTCACGCATCGGGTTTTGGCTGGTTATAAATATAGTTGGTATCTATTTAGACCATTATGGGGTAATTCAAGCTAGGTGCTTTTCCATAAAAATGAAACCCTTATTAAACTAATTATTTAAGTAAAAAAAATCATAAATAGATGCGTGTTATTAAAAATTTAACTTTGTTTATAGAAACATGTGTGAAATCTATCCTGTTGACTACTCAATTAAGTAAAAAAAAACTATGTTGATCGCTATACTTAACAAAAAAAACATTTTAATATCACAACTTTTGTAAAAAAATGTTTTAAGGATTTTTGATAGGAAAATCTTTTATCTAGCTTTATGGGATGCTAATCATCTTACGCAGTAGTCAATAGAAAATATTGTTGATGGGTAGCATGGAAAAATTTATTACTACACCCCTAATCAAACTAGTATGAAACAAACGCTACAAGTAACCCTTTACCAAACCCAGACAAAGATGGCTGGTATTAAGTATTTCATTTTGTTAACCTAATATTAATGGCTATGAAAAAAATTTTATCAGTTTCTTTCGCTCTGCTTATAATGTTGACCCTAGGGGTCACAGCACAAGCTCAGCAGCGAATATTGAAAGGGAAAGTCACCGCTAAAGAAGATGGTCTTCCTATGCCAGGTGTCACCATCTTAGACAAGATTAATCAGACAGGCACCACTACTGACATGGACGGAATGTATTCGCTTTCGGTCGGATCAAATTCAGTGATTGTTTATTCTTTTATTGGATATGCTACCCAGGAAATTACAGTGGGTAACCAATCAGAAGTTAATATCATCCTAAGTGAGGATGCCAGTGAACTTTCGGAATTTGTAGTAACCGCATTCGGTATGGAGAAAGCTCAAAAATCCCTGGGGTATGCCACGAGTACAATTAAGGCGGACGAACTGATCAAAGTGGGTACTCCAAACGTGGCAACTGCACTCTACGGAAAGGCTCCCGGGGTAAAAATACAGACCGGTGCCGGTGGTGCCACTTCTGCGGTAAACATTCAAATTCGTGGTATTAATTCTATCACGGGTAAAAGCCAGCCATTGATTGTGCTGGATGGTGTGCCGATTCGAAATGAAGAAGTTAGAAACAATGACTATTGGAATGATCAGCGATTGAGAGGTAATGGGTTGTTGGATATCAATCCGGCAGATATTGACAATATCTCTATCTTAAAAGGAGCTTCCGCTGCTGCACTATATGGTTCGGAAGCGGTGAATGGTGTGGTTTTGATTACTACTAAAAAAGGGACGGCAGGAAAAAAAGGAATGCAGGTGGATTTCAATACCAATTTTTCTGTGGATAATATTGCGTATTTGCCTCGATATCAAAATGTAAGAGGGCCTGGCATACATTCGCATATTGCTGATTTAGGGCAGGCTGAGGATGGTTTTAACTATACCTCAGATGGTATACGTACAGTTCCTAATGCTACTATTAACTTCGGCCCTAAGTTTGACGGTCAGCCTATGTTGGCATGGGATGGTGTTTCAAGACCTTACGTAGCGCAGGAAGATAATTATGCTGCATTGTTCAACAATCCGGTGAGTTCTCAGATCAACGTATCCATAGCAAACGCTACAGAAAAGGCAAATTTCCGCCTTTCTTTGACACGCCAGGACAATGAAGCCTTGAGTTTGAATTCCAAAAACAGTAAAAATATAGTAAACCTAAATTCAAGTTATCAGGTAAATAAAAGGTTGAAGACAGATTTGATGATCAACTATATCAATCAGAACACGAAAAACCGTCCTTACTCAATTGATCGTATGATCAATAATTTCAGCGGTATGATGACCCGTTTTGATAATGGAGCTTGGTACCTTGATAAGTATCAGACAAGTAGGGGGTATAGATTTGTGACAGGCAATGGTCAGAGTCTGACTCCTGACGAAAATATTACTGGAAATGGATTTAGAGGAGATATTGCTGATTATGTGTGGAGAGTTAATAAAAATCAATCTTCAGAAACTAGTAATCGTGTAATTGGCAGTTTGACAAATACCCTTCAGATCACTAACGATTTGAATTTGAGAGCACGTATATCTACAGATTTCACCAGCAGGTATTCAGAAACCAAAAATGCTACAGAAAGACCTCTGGCCTTTGGCCCCTCTGGATCTTTTGGTATGGAAACGGAATTGTTTAGCATTCTATACGGTGATTTGATGCTTAACTATAACAAAGCAATTACGGATGAGATTACTATAGGTGCTATGGCAGGCTATACAGCAAGAACGGAAAGTCAAAGCAGTATCGGAAGAAGCACAAATGGAGGTTTGAGTACTGAAAACCTTTTTGATGTCGTCGCTTCGACAGACCTTCCTTACAATAGTTCCAGTCGCCAGTTCAGAACGATAGATGCATTGATGGGTACTGTTAATTTTGACTATAAAAACATTTGGTTTGTAGAGGGTACGATTCGTAGGGACAGGATCTCTACCATGAATCCAGACAATAATGTATTTGTCTACCCTTCTGTCAATACAGCTCTTGCTATTTCAGAAGCATTTGCATTACCTGGATTTATTACTTTCTCAAAGTTAAGAGGTTCTTGGGGGATAGTTGGTAATTATCCTGATATCTATCTTGCAAATATTGCCTATACTCAGAATACTTTGGGTGTGCAGCAAACAGGTGGAGCCAATGTGCTTTATACTTCAATGCCTTCATCTTTTGGGAACGATCTGATCAAACCAGAGCAAAAACATGAGTTTGAATTTGGATTGGATACCAGATTCTTCGATAACCGATTCGGTTTAGATATTTCTTATTACAATGCTCAGATCAGAGATCAGATCTTGCCATTGACTTTGCCTTCTTCTTCAGGAGCTACATCTGTATTAACTAACATTGGTACACTAAGAAATACGGGAATTGAAATTCAATTGACTGGTGATATCATTACAACACCAAACTTCCAGTGGAATGCTGTTATTAACTTAGCTAGAAATATTAACAAGGTCGAGAAGTTGGCAAACAATGCAACTGAACTTCTGCATCAAGATTATGACGGAAATGCGGCACAGCTAAGATCTGTAGTAGGCCGTCCTATGGGAGATTTCTATGCTCGACCAATTGCACTTGATGACAATGGGAATAAAATTGTGCAGCCTAACGGTCTGTACAAAATTGATGACCAAAATTGGGTGCAAGTAGGAAATGCTATGCCTGATGCCGTAGGTGGTATTATCAATAATGTTTCATTCAAAAACTTCAGTTTATCAGCCGTGATGGACTTCCAGATTGGCGGTAGCGTAATGCCTACAGGTATCAACTGGATGATCAGTAGGGGCTTGACCGAAGAAAGCTTAAAGTATATGGATGAAGCTAGCGGAGGATTGGCCTATTATGTCAATGAAAACGGGCAAGGAATAGGGGTGCCTCACTCCACTGGTCAGGGGCCAAATGGTGAAACGGTGTACCATGATGGGATGTTGATGGACGGGGTAGTGGCCGATGGCTCTACCAATACTAATGTGGTGTCCCAAGCATACTATTATTGGAATACTTACAACTGGGGTGGCCCACAGTATAGCCAATCGAGATATGAATTGTATATCAAGGACAATGATTACATCAAAATGAGAGAATTGTCTTTAGCATATACAATACCAAATCACATCACTTCTAAAATCGGTGCATCCAATGTTAATTTATCTGTATTTGGTAGAAACTTGTTTTTCCTGTATAGAAATATAAAGGATCTAGATCCGGAAGTATTAACAGGTGGATCAAGATGGACTCAGACACTGACTAGTGCGGGTACAAACCCAGCTACCAGGACGTATGGTGTAATGTTAAGGGCTAGATTCTAATTGTTGGTTAAGTTAAAAACATATGAACATGAATTTTAAGAAAATATTTATATACACCCTATTGATCAGCGGCATAGCTAGCTGTACAGTAGATGACTTTGCGGATGATTATTCTGATCGATCCAAGCTCGCCAGTACTACAATAGGAAAGCAGTTTACCGGTATGATTATGGCTAATCGCCAATCTGTATTACCGTCTTATTGGGATTTCTTTGTGATCAGAAGAATCACGTCTAACAGATATACTCAGGCAGTAGGATGGGTAAACACTGAAAACCAATATGTTCCGGGTTCTGCTGCAGTAAGTGACAGATGGGATAATTACTACAGTTTCATGGCTCAGTACAGAGAGTTGCAGAAAGTTTATGATCAGCTTTCCGATCAGGACAGGTCTGATAAAAGAGTGTTTATGATTGCCGCTGCTACGTACTTTTATGATCATACCCAGCAAATTGTGGATTTACATGGTGATATTCCTTGGTCTGAAGCAGGTATGCTTAGTACTAATGGTGGAGATTATTCTAAATCCTATGCGGGTTATGATAAAGCAGAAGCTATCTATACAAAAATGCTGGATGATTTGGCCAGCTTTGCAGATGAAATTGGTTCTTTAAGCATAAATACTGCGACTGAGGCGGAATTCAAAACCCAAGATTTGGTTAATAACGGGGACATTGATATGTGGTCAAAGTATATCAATTCGCTAAGATTAAGAATACTGACTAGGGTAAGTGGTACTCCTGAATTCAGCGCTAGAGCTAAATCTGAAATTGCCTCTATTTTGTCTAACCCTTCACAATTTCCTATTGTAGCAGATAATGAAAGTAATATCATGTGGGATATTTACTCTGTTGGGACAGTGATCAGTGGAAATGATTTCCGTAGCGGTTTAGAAGACTGGGACGGTAATATTGCTGGCAAGGCAATTTTGGATCACATGGTAGATAATGAAGATCCTAGATTGACTTATGTGTTTCAGCCAGGAATCGAATCAGATGGAGAATATTTAGGTCTTGATCCGTTAATGAACCCTACTGATCAAAATGCATTAATATTGACTCAAACGCTAAGTGTTTACAATTTCTCTACCATCAGCAGAAACCAATACTTTCCAGGTATCCTTATTACGGCCGCTGAAGTGCATATGATGGCTGCGGAATACTACTTAAGAGAAGGACAGGATGCTATGGCAAAGAGTCACTATGAAGAATCCATTAAGCAATCTATAGGTTTCTATCAGTATTTGAGAAGCATTTCTAATAATACCGAATCTCCAAACCCAGTAGTCCCTACAGGCGCTTCCATTAGTGCATATTTAGGTATGGATGAAGTTTCATGGGATTCCGCTTCGGGAATGGATGAAAAACTCACGCTGATTGCAGAACAAAAATGGTTACACTTCAATGTAGTCCAGTCTAATGAGAGCTGGAGTGAGATGAGAAGACTAGGCAAGTTGGAGTTTGATTTCTGGGTGGATAATTCCAATCAGCAAAATCTTCCGCCTTCCAGATGGATGTATCCGGGATCTGAGCAGACATATAATTTGGAGAATTACACTGTAGTTCAGCCGCAGGATAAATTGACAACGTCTATTTTCTGGGATATGAATTAGTAATAGATTGGGTTATGTAAATAATAAAGGCCTCCCATTTGTTGGGAGGTTTTTTTATGACACCCTTGAAATCCGCCATGAGTTTCACTTACTGAAGAGCGGTTGTTTAAGTGGGTTTTAAGACAAGCGTCCGAACTTTGGTTGGGGTGATTTACTCAGCGAGAAACCTTGGTTAGTGATTACTTTTTGTCCTGCCATTGTGAAGTACAAGTGCAAGATTTTTTTGGTATGTACTATGTATGGCTATTGGCTAAGTGGTAAAAGTCTGCGGAGCGGGTGTCGATTTCTCGCTCAATACTTGCGGCTCTCCTTTTAGGGATTGGCCGCTATCATCTTTTAAACAGATGGGTTAAAGTGAAATATCGTAAAACGACTCAATATTATTTTTACTTAATAAAAAAAATATATTAAGATCATAAATTTTTCAAAAAAAATACTTTATCAGGTTTTGATAGAAATATGTTTTTTCTAGCTTTATGTGATGTTTAGCATCTTGTACAGTGACAATTGAGAATGTTGCTGGAGTGTTTGAGCACCTGAGTTTTTATTGTAAATCCTAATCCACACAAGTATGAAGCAACCTTTACCTATGATTCCATGCAAGGATCTTAGAATGACGCCTTGCGTTAAGTTTATATTATTGCAAATCTCAAATCACCTACTATGAAAAAAGTTTTATCAATTGCTTTCGCTATGGTTATGGTGTTGGGGCTTTCGGCCTTAGCACAGGCCCAGCAGCGAATATTGAAAGGAGTGGTGACTGCTGCATCAGATGGATCACCAATGCCAGGGGTCACTATCCTTGATAAGAGTACAAAGACAGGTACAACCACAAATGTAGATGGTGAGTACTCAATCTCTGTAGGTGCCAATTCTATATTGGTTTTTTCGTTTATCGGCTATGCGTCGCAGGAAATTCCTGTAGGTAATCAGTCTGAACTGAACGTGCTATTAGATGAAGATGCCAGTGAATTATCAGAAGTGGTTGTGACCGCTTTAGGTATAAGTAAAGATAAGGCTACTTTGGGTTATTCATTGACTGAAGTAGGGAGTGAATCCCTCACTACGGCCCGTGAGAACAACGTTGCCAACTCTTTAGCAGGACGTGTCGCTGGTCTGGTAGTAAAAGGAACAAATAGTGGCCCTGGAGGGACTTCCAAAATTACTTTGAGAGGTCTTCCAAGTATCAGTGGTACAGGATCTCCTTTGTATGTGATCAATGGTATCCCTATGGACAATACCCAAAGAGGCTCTGCAGGACAATGGGGAGGTGCTGATAGCGGCGATGGTATTGGTAACCTTAGCCCTGATGATATTGAATCTATGACTGTATTGAAAGGTCAGGCTGCTTCTGCGCTTTATGGTACCAGAGCTTCCAATGGTGTGATTTTGATCACCACCAAAAAAGGAGCAAAGGGAGGCGATTGGTCTTTGAACTATACTATGAACTACATGGCTGATGTCGCAGCGGATTTTACCGATTTCCAGCAGGTATATGGGCAAGGTGTTGGTGGAGTTAGGCCGACGACAGCAACTGATGCCCAGACAACCGGTAGATTAGCTTGGGGTGGCCGAATGGACGGGACTCCGGTTATTGGATTTGATGGTAACCAGTATCCTTACTCTCCCTCAAACGACAGATACATTGATTTTTACAGAACCGGGTCTAATTTTACCAATACAGTTTCTGTATCAAAGGGTTTGGGTGAAGATGGCTCATTCAGAATGTCTGTTTCCAATGTGGATGCTAAATCTAT
>CBFGUY010000003.1:0-76768 GCA_965651895.1 uncultured Algoriphagus sp.
GAAACATTTATAAAAATTTCTGGTAAGTAAGCTTAACCATGAGGGATGTAGTCCAAGAATCAAAAAAGCAACCTGAGCCATCCCAGCTGATCGGAAGTGGCTACTTGTATCAGCCATCTGACATCACACTCTGACTGAGCCCTGCGACTGAAAACTATAACTACCTGCTTCTATCTTAGTATTGATGGGAATTTACTACTGCAAACTACTAACATCGGGTTCCAAGCACTAACTTCCTACATAGGAACCTGTTGCTAAATCATCTTAAAACCACAATGCCATAAAGCACGTTTTTGAAAAGCTGTTTATCTTGAGGATCAAACCGACTTTTATGAGAAAACCAATACAGTTAATCCTTTTCTTCTTTGTTGTTTTAGGAGGAATGTTTTTTAGCAACCACTCAATAGCCCAAGGAGTCCGAGGAAAAGTACGCACTGCAGATGGAGAGCCCTTGGCTTATGCCTCAGTTTATATCCGGAACCTAGGGGATGGGGTGCCTACCAATGAAGAGGGCAATTATGAATACAAACTGCCAAAGGGAGTGTATGATGTACTGGTCCAATTCCTGGGATACAAATCCCAACTGGAGACCATCGTAGTGGGGGATGAATGGATTACAAAGGACTTTGTGCTGCAGCCCCAGGAATATACCTTGCAGGAAGTGGAAGTAAGGGCCGGGGCTGAAGATCCTGCGCTGACGATCATGCGCAAAGCTATAGCCAAGGCCAAATATCACAGGCTTCAGATCCAGAAATACAGCATGACTGTCTATCTCAAAGGAACGGGGAAGTTGACAGATGCACCATTTTTCCTAAAGAAAACCATAGAAAAGGAAGGCCTCAAACTCAATGAAGCCTATACTTCTGAATCTGTATCCAGAATTACATTTACCCAGCCTAATAAGGTGGAGGAAAAGGTGATCTCTATACGTACCAATGGGGATAATCAATCTACCTCGCCTGCTCCATACATACAGACTACTTTCTACCAGGAGAAAATCAACGGGATCATTTCCCCACTTTCCCGCTCCGCATTTCAATATTATAAATTTCAATACGAAGGTAGCTTCCTGGACCAGAACGTAATTGTAAATAAAATAAAGGTGACTCCACGGTCAAGGGGCGAACAGGTCTTTGAAGGCTACATCTACATCATCGATGACTTGTGGGCTATTCACAGTCTCAACCTGCAGACATCCTTGTTGGGATTTAAGATTCTGGCCAAGCAGCAGTATGCTCCCGTGGCTGAGAATGTATGGATGCCGCTTACACATACTTATGATTTCGGTGGGAAGATGTTGGGCTTTGAGGGGAATTTCAAGTATCTGGCCTCTACCCGGGAGTATGAAATAGAACTGAATCCTGATCTAGAGCTGGTGCCTGAGATAATCGATGAGAAGGTACAGGATATTCCGGACGAGGCAGTGAAATTTGATAAGTCAGTCTCAGCGCTGGAGCAGCTTGCCTCCGAAGAACCAAAAACCCGGAAAGAGTACCGCAAACTTCTGAACCAATACGAGAAGGAAACGATCAAAGAACAGGAAGAGCCGGAGGTGATACAGGAGAGCTATTATGAGGTGGACAGCATGGCCAAGAAGTATAACCAGGCTTATTGGGACAGTATCCGCCCCGTGCCGCTGACAGAAAGCGAGATCCAGGGGTATCAACGCGACGATAGTCTTGCCACAGTAGAGGCTGCTAAAATGAGTGAGGTGGATTCTGTGGCGAAGAAGGCAAAACGTAAACTGAAGCCGCTCGATATTATGAATGGGGGATCTTACAGCATGGGAAAAGGTGTTTCCCTTGGATTCAGGCAAAACTGGACCAAAATTTCCTTTAATACAGTGGAAGGTTTCAAGCTGGGAATGGGATTGTTCTACCGGAAATATTCCGAAACCAAGCTGGCAGACAGTGTAAGTGTGCTTAGAAAAAGCTTCAATATAGAGCCGGAATTGCGGTACGGTTTTTCCAGTGAGCGCTTTTATGGGAAAACGGATTTTAGATGGTCCAATACCTTGGCACTTTCGGGAACCACCTTTGGCCTGAGAGGGGGGAGGTATATTTATCAGTTCAATGGTGGAGAACCCATCAATGAGCAGGTGAATGCCTTGTATTCTTTATTTTTCAGGCAAAATTATATGAAGCTATACGAGCAGGATTTTGCGCAGGCTTACTGGGCGCACCGTGTCAATGGTGGAATTACCTACAGGGTCAATATGACTTATGCACATAGAAGGGAATTATTCAACACAAATAATTACAGTTTCTATAATAAGGAGGGGAGGGAATATACCCCAAATGCTCCGGAAAATGTAGAGATAGATCCAGGATCATTTGCCGATCATGATATTCTAAAATTCAATACCGAGCTGGAGTGGAGACCGGGAATTAGATACGGAATCAGAAATGGCAGAAAATACCCAATATCGGATCGTTCTCCTTTGATCAAATTGAGCTATAATAAAGCTTTTGGTGGCATATCTTCGGATGGTAGCGCAGCTGATTTTGACCAGCTGGAGATGGGAATACAGCACAATTATACCTTTGGGGTAAGCGGCAAACTGGACTTTAATCTCACTGCAGGGGCATTCCTCACGAATGACCAGGTTTACTTTCCGGATTTCCAGCATTTCGGAGGGAACAGGACTATTTTCTCCAACTTCGGACCGGCATCGAATTACCGTTTTATGGATTATTATAAATACAGCACCAACTCCAAGTACTTCTCAGGGATCGTGCATTACCAGTTCAGAAAGTTTATTTTTACCCAGTTGCCTATGCTCCGGTTCTCGGGCGTGAGAGAGAATATCTTTTTCAATTATCTGAAAACAGATAACTCGCCCCACTATTGGGAAGTAGGCTATTCATTGGATAACCTGTTCAGGATTTTCCGCGTGGAAATGGGAGCCGGCTTCGAAAATTCGGAATTTCTCCGTGGAGGAGTGCGTTTTGGAATAGCTACCTTTATCAATGTGAGTTTTGAGAACTAGTCGAAGGAGAGGGTCTTTTTGGAAGGTCAGAAATGAATCCTTGACAGGGTATTTACGATTTTAAAGAACTGGAAAATAAATCAATTGGGAAAATTAGCTGATAGAGTTTCACTTAAGGGAAACATGTATATCTTTGTATAATGGCTGAAAACAAGAAACAACTTAGAAAGATAACGTTTTATAAAAACTACTTTCAAGACTTCTTTTCCAAGCAAAATAAAAAAGTCAAAGCAAAAATTGTTTGGACTTTTGAACTGGTTGAAGGTCAAAAAAGAGTTCCAGAAACATATCTTAAACACATTGAGAATACAGATGGCCTTTATGAAATCCGAGTTCAACAAGGAAGCAATATTTTTAGAATTTTCTGTTTTTTTGACCAAGGTCAATTGATTGTTGTAGCAAACGGATTTCAGAAGAAAACTCAAAAGACACCAAAGAAAGATATAAAAATGGCACTTAAAATTAAAGCAGAATATGAAAGCGAAAAATAAAAACCTGATTACACTTGAAGAGTTCAAAGAAAGGAACTTTGGAAAACGGGGTACAAAAGAGCGTGAAGAACTTGAAGCAGGCTATGAAGTCTTCAAAATAGGAGCTTTGATACACGACACTCGTGTTGAAATGGGGATGACGCAGGAGCAACTTGCTGCAAAAGTTGGGACAACCAAATCTTACATTTCAAAAATTGAGAATAACATAAAAGAAGCACGTATTTCTACACTTCAAAAAATCATTGAACTTGGTTTTGGAGGACGGCTTGAGTTGAATGTTAGATTCTGAAGGGCGATAGACTGAAAAAGAAAAGCCATATGCGAGAGTTGTCAGAAATTCCCAACTTAGGCAAAATGCGCTTGACATTAAAGAGTTATGAGATAGCGTTAATAACACCAAAAAACCCGGCTTGAAACCGGGTTTTGATTTTATCAGTATTATCCACTTTTCTATCAGTAAGGGATAATAGCATCAAAGGATATGGGAAAAACCAACGAAAGCAACTTTGGTCATCCGTCACTCACTTGTACTGAGCGAAGTCGAAGTGTCGGCCTTAAGCCCAGTAAAGCAAAGGATGTATGGTTACTGTCAACGGTGAGGAGTACCACAAATTTTTTTAGACCTTCATGATGTCTGTTTCTTTTTTTGCAAGTAGCTCATCTATTTTGGCTGAGAATTGATCTGTCAGTTTTTGAACCACATCTTCAGCTCTCTTTATTTCATCTTCTGCAGCGCCTTCTTTTTGAAGTTTTTTCAATTCATCATTGATGTCTTTGCGCACTGTACGTAGAGAGATTTTGCCTCCCTCACACTCGTGCTTCGCCTGCTTCACAAGAGAGATACGTCGCTCTTCAGTAAGTGCCGGAATGGTAAGAATGATCACTTCTCCATTGTTTTGAGGAGCGAGTCCAAGGTCGGAATTGATAATAGCCTTCTCGATCTCGGAGATCATTGTACGCTCAAAGGGTTTGATGGATAGTGTTCGTGCATCTGGAGTATTCACGGAGGATACCTGGTTCAAAGGGGTATTGGCTCCATAATAGGGAACCATGATACCATCCAGTAGATTAGGCATGGCCTTGCCTGCACGGATTTTCAAAAGTTCAGAAGCGGTATGATCCACCGCTTTCTGCATCAATTCTTTTGCTTCGTCTAAGTATAGTTCGATTTCTTCCATGATTGTTAAACTTAAAAAGAGTTGATTAAAGTACCAATTTCTTCGCCTTTGACCAATTCGCTGAGATTCCCTGCTACGTTCATATCAAAAACGACGATCGGGAGGTTGTTTTCCTGGCAAAGTGTAAAGGCCGTCATGTCCATGACGTTGAGGTTTTTTTCATACACTTCCTGGAACGAAATAGTTTTGTATTTGGTGGCTGTTGGGTCTTTTTCAGGATCGGCAGTATAGACGCCATCTACGCGGGTACCTTTCAATACTATATCAGATTCTACTTCAATAGCTCTCAGGGCAGCAGTGGAATCTGTAGTGAAATAAGGGTTGCCGATCCCGGCTCCAAAGATGACTATGCGGCCCTTTTCCAAATGTCGGATAGCCCTTCTGCGGATAAATGGCTCACAGACACTTTCGATTTTAATTCCTGACATCAGTCGCGTGTACATACCACCTTGCTCCAGAGCACTTTGCAATGCCATGGCATTGATCAAAGTGGCCAGCATCCCCATATAGTCACCTTGTACCCGGTCTATGCCGGATTTCTCGGCTTGTACTCCTCTGAAAATATTGCCTCCGCCGATCACGATCGCTACTTCCACACCCATGTCATGGACTTTCTTGATCTCCTGAGTGTATTGCTGAAGTCTAACAGGGTCAATCCCGTAATTCTTGTCTCCCATTAAGGCTTCTCCACTGAGCTTAAGCAGTATTCTCTTGTATTTCATGTATTTATATTTTGATTTTATCGGTCACATGCCCGCCTGTCGTCGGACAGGAAATCTCGCACCACAGATAATCATTCCTCCGTGTTACTTTTGAGCCATGCTCGATTTCATCTGTTGTTTATAATTATTTTTCAGAGGTTCTTTTTACCTAACTACGATTATTTGAGATGCTTACTGCCAGCTTGTTGTTCACAAAACACTGGTATATTGACTGACGTATGTTCGGGCGGAGCTCGATTTGCGCAAAATAATCCGACAAATATAATTTCTTCAATCCATTATGCTAGGCTTAAATGTTAAAATTGAATAAGGACTTGGTTTTTTTCCACACTTTGGTGAAGTGATACTTTGACAGCTTTCACTTCCCCATCTCCCGGGGATTTTATGATGTTTTCCATCTTCATTGCTTCCAGCACCAGCACCACATCCCCTTTGTTGACTTTATCTCCGGGCTTTACCTTCAGATCCAGGATCAACCCCGGCATTGGTGCTTTTATTTCCTTCAAGGCTTGTGAAGCCAGATTGTTCATCCCCATTTGTTCGAGAAGCAGATCAAACCTATCCTTGATTTGCAAGGTTGTAGTTTTATGGCCCAGCCTTATTTGAAGCGTTTTTGTTTCTTTATCAATAGATACCAGTTCTGCCTCCAGAGATTTATTTTCATGGATAAGATGGACTTTTCGATCTGAAATCCATTGAAGGTCCCAGTTGATTGGTTTGCTGTCCACTTGGATGGTGTCATCGGTTTTTTCTACCGAATAGGTTTTGTCTTGAATGGTAACTGTAAACATTCGTGTTAATTTGATGCCCAATATACAATTTCAAATAAAACCAATTCTTTTTCATTTGTATTTACTATGAATCAATCGCCAGCAAAAAAGCTAATTATCAAGAAGTGCTATATTGCAATTCAAGCTCTTTTTTTAATTATATCTGCAGCTGCATGTAAGTCAGGGCAGGTTCAGCATCAGGAGCAAATTGAAATACCGGTACCTGCGGAGCCTCTAAAAACCGCGCTAATAGATAGTGTTGATTACCATGAGATAATTTCCCTAAAGGAAGCTGCGATTGAAAATTACAAGCCTGCTGCCAAGCGGGATTTTGATGTGCTGCACACAGAACTGGACCTGTCCTTTGATTACGATCGCCAGGAGGTGATAGGTAAAGCGGAGTTGACTATTACACCATATTTCTATCCTGCAGATGTACTGGTACTGGATGCCCAGGATTTTGAGTTTAATGGGATATTTTTCAACCAGAATGGATCGCAGGAACCCATAACCTATACCTATGACGGGCAGCAGCTCAGGCTTCAGCTTCCCAGGTTGCTGACTAGAAAGGACACATTCCAAATTAGCCTTGATTACATAGCCTTTCCAGAGCGAAATGCAGGAGGTGGGAGTGAGGCTATTTCAGATACAAAAGGGCTTTATTTTATAGATCCCCTAGATACTGTGACCGGAAAACCACGGATGATCTGGACTCAGGGAGAGACCGCGCACAATTCCAAATGGTTTCCCACCATAGACTCTCCAAATGAGAAATTCACCCAGCTGATTAAGTTGACGCTGCCAGATACCTTGGTGTCTATCAGCAATGGGGAATTGGTCAGACAGGAAAAACTTGAAGATGGGATGCGGAAGGATTATTGGGAGATGAAGCTGCCGCATTCAGCATACTTGGCTGCATTTGCCATTGGGGATTTTGGGAAAGTGGAGGAGAGCTGGGAAGATGTGCCGTTAGGCTACTATGTGGAAAAGGGATATGAAAAAGGAGCGGAGAAAGTATTTAAAAATACTCCTGAAATGATCGGTTTCTTTTCTGAGTTACTAGGCGTGAGGTACCCATGGGCAAAGTATGATCAGGTAGTGGTCAGGGACTTTGTGTCCGGAGCGATGGAAAATACCACAGTTTCTATTTTCATGGAGGAGCTGCGCCTCAGCGAGCGGGATGCAATCGATTCGGAATGGGATTACATCATAGCACATGAGCTTTTCCATCAGTGGTTTGGGGACTATGTGACCACAGAATCCTGGGCAAACCTTACTTTGAATGAAGCATTTGCAAATTACAGTGAATTTCTATGGAATGAGTATAAGTATGGGGAAGATGAAGCCAAGCTGAAGCTTGTTGCTGAAATGGAAACTTATTTTTCGGAGGCGGAGACAAAGAAAGAGGATCTGATCCGCTTTGACTATGAGGACGCCGAGGACATGTTTGATTCGCACAGCTATTCCAAGGGGGGTGCGATCCTGCATATGCTTAGGGAATATTTGGGAAAGGAGGCGTTTTACGCAGCTTTGCAAGAATACTTACAGACACACGCTTTTTCAACCGTTGAAGTACATGATCTCCGCTTGGCTTTCGAGCGGGTAAGCGGCCAGGATTTAAACTGGTTTTTCAATCAGTGGTTTCTGGATAAAGGGCATCCGGAGCTTAATTTCGGGGTAGATTATTCGGATCCAAATAACCTCCTTATTTCCGTATCGCAGCACCAGGATTTGACAGAAACCCCACTTTATCAGCTTCCTCTTCAGGTCAGTTGGTATGAAGGGAAGCAAAGGAAAAGCAAAGAGTTTATGATCACTAAGGCATCCCAGGAGTTTGTGTTGAGCAGTGATACGCCTATTTCCCTGATTTTGATAGATGAAGAGAAAAACCTACTAGCCAAAAAGTCTATAAAGATGGACGCAGGGCAAATGCTACAGCAGTTCAGATCCTCAGAATCAGGCATCGCCAGGTATGAGGCACTGGATAGCCTTGCGGCTTGGGGAGCTAAGGAAGAATTAATGACGATCCTTTCAGAGGCCTTGGAAGATGGGTTTTGGGCAATCAGGGAATCTGCATTGACTATTTTACAGGGATCCCCGGATTGGCTGGAGGAAAGCCCTGAATTATCAGAAAAAGTAGTCATGATGGCGACTCATGATGAAAGGAATTCAGTCAGGGCGGGAGCAATAGACGTGCTTTCGGTCTATTCCCCGGATGAGCATTTCCCCCTATTTAAACAGCTGGCAAATGACTCTTCCTACTTAGTTGCCGGATCAGCCCTTATGGGCTTGGTGAATAGCACCTCCCCGGTAGAAAAATCTGAAGCAATAGAAAGTTATGCTGGAGAAAGCAATTTTCGTATGGTGATACCGGTTGCCGATTATTACCTTTCTGATTCGGTGGCGGGCAAGGGAAGCTGGTTTATGGACAAAGCGGAAGCCATGTACGGAGAAGGCCTGTATTATTTTTTAGGTTATTTTGGGGAATATTTTAGCCGTTATCCAGAAGAGGGGGAGGAAGAAGCGGTGAAATATTTGTTGAAAATAATGCAGAATGATAGCAAAAGCTTCCTGAGACTGGGGGCTTTTCAGGCTCTGTTGGGTTTTTCAGACAATGCGGAGACCTTGAAGGAAATAAGTGTTGTGGCCGGTTTGGAAAAGGACAAAGAGCTGTCAGTTTACTACAATTACTTTTTAGAATCCCTGGAAGATGAAAATTAATCTATTGATTTAGAAATGGTTGGAATTAAAAGTGTCAAAATTTCATCAAATTTGAAATACATGTTTTGAATCTTTAATAAAAGCCTATAATTTTGCCATCCGTTACGATAGAAAAGCCCGAGAAAAAGGCTTCAAACGTAGCGCTAGTTGGGGGAATACCAAAGCGGCCAACTGGGACGGACTGTAAATCCGTTGACTTATGTCTTCACAGGTTCGAATCCTGTTTCCCCCACACCATTGCCGAAATGCGAAATTTTTTTCTAATTTTGCTGGGCGAAAAAAATCCGAGATAGATCGGGTAAATGGAAGTAACTCTCCATAGTATTGTACCAAATTAGTAATACTAAGGGCAGAGTGTCACAAAGATTACAAGCGGGAGTAGCTCAGTTGGTAGAGCGGCAGCCTTCCAAGCTGCAGGTCGCGGGTTCGAGCCTCGTCTCCCGCTCTATGTTTTTCCGGGGATTTCCCCGGGGAGGCATAAGAGTCTAAGCCGACGTAGCTCAGGGGTAGAGTACTTCCTTGGTAAGGAAGGGGTCAGGGGTTCAAATCCCCTCGTTGGCTCATTCGGCTTAATTGAGAAAAAATTAAACATATCTTTAAACTTAAACTGAGGATTTTCACGCATGGCAAAAGCACAATTCGACCGTTCCAAGCCGCACGTTAATATCGGTACGATTGGTCACGTAGATCATGGAAAGACCACTTTGACTGCTGCCATCACTACCGTACTGGCTAGTAAGGGTCTATCTGAATTAAGAGACTTTTCTTCTATCGATAACGCTCCGGAAGAAAAAGAAAGAGGTATCACCATTAACACCTCTCACGTAGAATATCAGACTGAAAACAGACACTACGCTCACGTAGATTGTCCAGGTCACGCTGATTACGTTAAGAACATGGTAACGGGTGCTGCCCAAATGGACGGCGCTATCCTAGTAGTAGCAGCTACTGACGGCCCTATGCCTCAAACTAGAGAGCACATCCTTTTGGCTCGCCAGGTAGGTGTACCTCAGCTAGTGGTATTTATGAACAAAGTGGATATGGTGGACGATCCAGAGCTTCTTGAGCTTGTGGAAATGGAAATCAGAGAACTACTTTCTTTCTATGAATTTGACGGTGACAACATCCCTGTAATCGCTGGTTCTGCACTTGGTGCATTGAACGGTGAAGAAAAGTGGGTTGAAACTGTAATGGAATTGATGAGTGCTGTCGATTCTTATATCCCTCTTCCTGAAAGAGCAGTTGACAAAGACTTCTTGATGCCTGTAGAGGATGTATTCTCTATCACTGGCCGTGGTACTGTAGCTACTGGTAGAATCGAAAGAGGCGTAATCAACTCTGGTGAGCCTGTGGATATCATCGGTATGGGTGCTGAAGGACTTAAGTCCACAGTTACTGGTGTTGAGATGTTCCGTAAGATCCTTGACAGAGGTGAAGCTGGTGACAACGTAGGTCTATTGCTAAGAGGTATTGAAAAATCACAAATCAAACGTGGTATGATTATCTGTAAGCCAGGATCTGTGAAGCCTCACGCCCACTTCAACGCTGAAGTTTACGTTCTTTCAAAAGAAGAAGGTGGACGTCACACTCCATTCTTCAACAAATACCGTCCTCAGTTCTACCTTAGAACTACCGACGTAACTGGAGAGATCAAACTTCCAGAGAACGTTGAGATGGTAATGCCAGGTGATAACGTGACTATCGAGGTGACTTTGCTTAATGCGGTTGCTCTTGAGAAAGGTCTTCGTTTTGCGATCCGTGAGGGTGGTAGAACTGTAGGAGCTGGTCAGGTTACTGAAATCCTTGACTAATCATCAATCACTGATTGATTAATAATACAATGCGATCCCAAATATTTTGGGATCGCATTTGTTTCTTAATGAATCAATACCTAATTTTGCGTTCCCATTTAGCGGGGCGTTCATTTACACGGGCATAGTTCAACGGCAGAATAGCGGTCTCCAAAACCGTTGATGGGAGTTCGAATCTCTCTGCCCGTGCCAGTAAGTTAAGTACACTATGAATCTAAAAAACTTTGTCCTTGAATCTTATGATGAGATGGTGAATAAGGTCACTTGGCCGAAATTTTCATTTCTTCAGAATAGTGCAGTACTGGTGTTGGTAGCATCTTTGATCTTTGCCTTGTTTATAGGCGTGGTAGATCTTGGGTTTGAGAACATCATGACATGGTTTTATGATTTATTCTAATTGAATTGACATTACAGAATGGCTGAACATAAATGGTACGTACTCAGAGTAGTAGCGGGACAGGAGAAAAAAACTAAAACCTATCTGGATAATGAGATTACCAGACAGGATATTGGCGATTTTATTCCTGAGGTCTTGATACCCTCCGAGAAAGTATATGAGATGCGAAATGGCAAAAAGCGCGTCAGGGAGAGAAATTTCTTTCCTGGATACGTTTTGGTCAATGCGGATCTCTCCAATGGTGAGGCCAATCACGTAATTACAAGTATTCCGGGAGTAATCGGTTTCTTAGGATCCAACTCAGGTGGGGCTTCCAAAACCCCTGAGCCACTTCGTCAGTCGGAAATCAACCGTATTTTAGGTAAGGTTGAGGAGATTGATGAGTTCGCAGAGAAACTGGATACACCATTTATAGTCGGAGAGACTGTCAAAGTGATGGACGGTCCTTTCAGTGGATTTACCGGAACAATAGAGGAGATATTTGAGGATAAGAAGAAACTTAATGTTATGGTTAAGATCTTCGGCCGAAATACTCCTGTCGAATTAAACTTTATACAAGTAGAAAAACAAGACTAAGCAATGGCTAAGGAAATCACTGGTTATTTAAAACTACAAGTGAAAGGTGGCCAGGCAAACCCGTCGCCTCCAGTAGGTCCGGCTCTTGGTTCCAAGGGTCTGAACATCATGGAGTTTTGTAAGCAGTACAATGCGCGTACCCAGGATAAAATGGGTCAGGTGCTTCCTGTATTGATTACGATCTACTCAGATAAGTCGTTTGATTTCGTAGTAAAAACCCCTCCTGCGGCAAACATGTTGCTTGAGGCTGCGAAAGTCAAAAGCGGATCTGCTGAGCCTAACCGTAAGAAGGTGGGATCAGTGACCTGGGATCAGGTTAAGGAGATAGCGGCGGTAAAAATGCCTGACCTTAATGCTTTCAAAGTGGAGTCTGCTATGAAAATGGTAGCTGGTACAGCAAGAAGCATGGGAATCACAGTATCTGGTAAAGCCCCTTGGGAAGTATAAATAAAAAACAATGGCTAAGTTAACAAAAAAGCAAAAAGAAGCTCTTTCTAAGTACGACCCAAGCCAAGTGTACTCCCTGGAGGCAGCTTCTACTATCGTGAAGGATATTACTATGACGAAGTTTGACGCTTCTGTAGATCTTGACATCCGTCTGGGTGTGGATCCACGTAAAGCTGATCAAATGGTAAGAGGCGTTGTTGCGCTTCCTCATGGTACAGGCAAAGACATCAAAGTATTGGTGCTTTGTACTCCTGACAAAGTAGCAGAAGCGACCGAAGCAGGTGCAGATTACGCAGGCTTGGATGACTATATAGCTAAAATCGAAGGCGGATGGACTGACATTGATGTCATCATCACTATGCCTAACGTAATGGCAAAAGTAGGTAGATTAGGTAGAGTATTAGGCCCAAGAGGTCTTATGCCAAATCCTAAATCAGGAACTGTTACTCTGGATGTAGCTAAGGCAGTAAGAGAAGTTAAAGCGGGTAAAATTGATTTCAAAGTAGATAAATTTGGAATCATACACGCAGGTATCGGTAAGGCATCCTTCACTGCAGCGCAGATTGAAGAGAATGTGAAAGAACTTATCCTTACCATTTCCAAGCTAAAGCCTTCCTCTTCCAAAGGAACATATTTCAAGAGTATTCATTTATCCAGTACAATGTCTCCTGGAATTGCAGTGGACAAGGGTAGCATTCAAGGAATTTAATCATGACTAGAGACGAAAAGAAAGTAATAATCGACGGTCTTACTGAGAAATTTAAAGAAAACCCTTTCTTCTATATCACTGATGCCTCCGGTTTTTCCGTAGCTCAGGTTAATGCATTCAGAAGAGCTTGTTTCGATAAGGGAGTTGAGTACAAAGTGTACAAAAACACCTTGATCAGCAAGGCACTGGAAAATTTGGACGGCGACTATTCTGAGTTGTCTGATAAAGCGTTGAAAGGATTCTCTGGAATTATCTTCTCAAGCGAGACGAGCAATCTTCCGGCAAATGTATTGCTGGATTTTAGAAAAAAATTAGGAAAAAAAGCAACTAAGCCGGCCTTCAAAGGAGCTTCTATCGATGCGGATATATTCGTAGGTGAAGAGAACCTGGAAATGCTTTCTAAGTTGAAATCAAAGCAGGAATTGATCGGCGACCTTATCGGTTTGCTACAGTCTCCGGCAATGAACCTTCTATCAGCATTGCAAAGTGGCCAGAACAATATCTCTGGTGTGCTTAAAACGCTTGCTGAGAAAGAAGAAAAATAAGTTAAAAAAAATCATTCAAACAAATATTAAATTTCAAATACAATGGCAGATCTTACACAACTTGCAGATCAGTTGGTAAACTTGACTGTAAAAGAGGTTAAAGAATTGACAGATATCCTTAAGGATCAGTATGGCATCGAGCCAGCTGCTGCAGGTGCAGTAGTAGTGGCAGGTGGTGCTGGTGCTGGTGAAGCTGCAGCCGAAGAAGAGAAGTCAACCTTTGACGTGATCTTGAAAGCCGCTGGTGGATCAAAACTGGCAGTTGTTAAGCTTGTAAAAGAATTGACTGGTCTTGGCCTTAAAGAGGCTAAAGAACTAGTTGACGGAGCTCCTAAGGCATTGAAAGAAGGCGTAGCTAAAGACGAAGCTGAAGGCTTGAAGAAGTCTTTGGAAGAAGCTGGTGCTGAAGTAGAGATCAAGTAATTTGCTGAACCGCAGCTATTAGGTTGGGGTTCACACCTAAGACCTGACTATTCTAGTCAGGTCTTTTCCTGTTTATGCACAGGTTCAAAAATGCATTATTCTAAGCGGAAATTGTATTTTATCGCTATTAATATTTCACCATAAACATACACTACCTTGGCTATCAAGAATCAAACCGAAAGGAAAAGTTTCTCCTCCATTAAGGTGGTCAAAAGCTATCCGGATTTTCTAGATATTCAGTTGCAGTCTTTCAAAGATTTCTTCCAACTGGATACTCCTGCAGAAAAGCGCCGGGCAGACGGGTTATTCAAAGTATTCGCAGAAAACTTCCCAATCAGTGATTCCAGAGAGAATTTCACTCTTGAATTCATTGATTATGCAGTAGATCCACCCAAATATTCTGTGGGCGAATGCATTGACCGTGGCTTGACCTACTCTGTACCGTTGAAAGCAAAGTTGAGACTACTTTGCCATGATGAGGATAATGAGGATTTCGAAACGATTGAGCAAGAAGTATTCTTAGGTAATCTTCCGTATATGACCGAGAAGGGGTCATTTGTAATTAATGGTGCAGAAAGAGTTATTGTTTCCCAACTTCACCGTTCGCCAGGCGTGTTCTTCGCACAAAGCAAGCACACCAACGGCACGAAACTTTACTCTGCCAGAATCATCCCTTTCAAAGGATCATGGATCGAATTTGCTACTGATATCAACAATGTCATGTATGCCTATATCGACCGTAAGAAGAAGTTCCCTGTCACCACCTTGTTAAGATCCATAGGTTATGGTTCTGATAAGGATATTCTTGACCTGTTTGGACTTTCTGAGGAAGTAAGTGCTACTAAATCAGCGATGAAAAAAGTGGCAGGCAGAAAACTTGCCGCGAGGGTTCTTAGAACATGGGTAGAAGATTTCGTAGATGAAGATACCGGTGAAGTAGTCTCCATCGACCGAAATGAGGTATTGCTTGAGCGTGATACCGTACTGACTGACGAAGACATTGAAATGATCTTGGACTCAGGCTCGAAAAGCATCATCCTGCACAGGGAAGATGTAAACGTGGCTGATTACTCTATCATCTATAATACATTACAGAAAGATAGCTCCAACTCTGAAAAAGAGGCTGTAGAGGTTATCTACCGTCAGTTGAGAAATACTGAAGCTCCTGATGAGTCCACGGCTCGTGAGGTGATTCATAGTTTGTTCTTCTCTGACAAGCGTTATGACCTAGGTGAAGTTGGACGTTATAGAATCAACAAAAAACTGGGTCTTGACATCGATTCTGAGAAAATCGTCCTTACCAAGGAAGATATCATCAATATCGTAAAATACCTGATCGGACTGATCAACTCCAAAGCTGTGGTCGATGATATTGATCACCTGAGCAATAGAAGAGTAAGAACTGTGGGCGAACAGCTGTACAGCCAGTTCGGTGTAGGTTTGGCCAGAATGGCCAGAACGATCCGTGAGCGAATGAACGTTCGTGACAATGAGGACTTTAAACCAGTCGATTTGATCAACGCACGTACGCTTTCTTCCGTGATCAATTCCTTCTTCGGGACCAACCAGCTTTCCCAGTTTATGGATCAAACCAATCCGCTGGCGGAGTTGACCCATAAGAGAAGGCTTTCTGCATTGGGACCAGGTGGACTATCCAGAGAAAGAGCTGGTTTTGAGGTTCGTGATGTTCACTATACGCACTACGGTCGTCTGTGTACTATCGAAACTCCTGAAGGACCAAATATTGGTTTGATTTCTTCTCTTTGTGTTCACGCCAAAGTGAACTCAATGGGCTTCCTTGAGACTCCTTACCGTAAGGTGAAGGACGGCAAAGCTAGTATGAAAGCAGAGGATGTTTTGTTCCTTACGGCTGAAGAAGAAGATGATCATAACATTGCCCAGGCAAATGCTCCATTGGACGAGACTGGCAAGTTTATCAATGAAAAAGTAAAAGCTAGATTCGAAGGTGACTTCCCTGTATTGGAGCCTTCAGAAATCACCTATATGGACGTTGCTCCTAACCAGATTGTCTCTGTAGCGGCATCATTGATTCCATTCTTGGAGCATGATGATGCCAACCGTGCCTTGATGGGATCAAACATGCAGCGTCAGGCAGTTCCTTTGCTGAAGGCAGAAGCACCTATCGTAGGTACCGGTCTTGAGGCTAAAGCAGCTGTAGATTCAAGATCATTGATCATTGCGGAAGCAAGCGGGGTCGTGGATTATGTGGATGCCAAGAGAATCACCATCAAATACGATTTGACGGAAGATGAACTTTTGGTGAATTTCACTGACGAATACAAAACCTATGACCTGATCAAGTTCAGAAGAACTAACCAGGATACTACCATCAACTTGACTCCTTTGGTGCTGAAAGGCCAGAAGGTGAAAAAAGGTCAGGTACTAGTAGAGGGGTACTCTACTAACAATGGTGAGCTAGCTCTAGGTAAAAACCTTAAAGTGGCGTACATGCCTTGGCAAGGATACAACTTCGAGGATGCGATCGTGATCTCTGAGCGTGTGGTAAGGGAAGATATCTTCACTTCCATTCACGTGGAAGAATTCCAGTTGGAAGTCCGTGATACAAAAAGAGGTGAGGAAGAATTGACTTCTGAAATCCCTAACGTATCTGAGGAAGCGGTTAAAAACCTTAATGAGCATGGTATCATCGCTATCGGGGCTGAGGTCAAAGAAGGTGATATCATCATCGGTAAAATCACGCCAAAAGGGGAAACTGACCCAACTCCGGAAGAGAAGTTGCTTAGAGCGATCTTCGGAGATAAAGCAGGTGATGTAAAAGATGCTTCTTTGAAAGCTTCGCCTTCCCTGAATGGTGTAGTGATCGAGACCAAGCTATTTGCTAGACCTAAGAAGGACAAAGATGTCAGGGCCAAGGCGAAAGCCGAAGTTGAAAAGCTTAAGTCCAGATATTCTAAGGATCTCTTGGGTATCAGAGCCCGAATGATCAACAAAATGGTGACTATCCTGGATGGCAAAACATCGCAAGGTGTGAGACATAAATTCGGAGATGAGATCATCACCAAAGGACAGAAGTTCAATGCGAAAAACATTGAAAACAACCTTTTCCCTGCTAAGAATCCTTACAGAGATGAGAGCAACTACAATGTGCCTGAGGAAGCAAACCTGATCTCGGATATCGTACTTGACGACTGGACTAATGATCCTCATACCAATGAGCTGATCGTCCATTTAGTGAAGAACTACACGAACTCAAGAAATGAGATTTCCGGTACCTTCAAGAGAGAGAGATTTACCCTTGAAGTAGGGGATGAACTTCCTGCGGGTATCGTTCAACTAGCCAAAGTTTACATTGCCAAGAAGCGTAAGCTGAAAGTAGGTGATAAGATGGCTGGTCGTCACGGTAACAAAGGTATCGTAGCCCGAATCGTAAGAGACGAAGACATGCCATTCCTAGAGGATGGAACCCCGATGGATATCGTATTGAATCCACTAGGTGTACCTTCCCGAATGAACATCGGACAGATCTTCGAGACAGTATTGGCTTGGGCTGGACAGAAGCTGGACAAGAAGTACGCTACACCGATCTTTGACGGTGCTTCTATGGAAGAAGTATCCCATGAATTGGAGTTGGCAGGCCTTCCGGCTTACGGACGTACCTACCTATACGATGGTCTTTCCGGTGTGAAATTCGATCAGCCGATTACAGTAGGTATAGCATACATGCTGAAACTTGGTCACTTGGTAGATGATAAGATGCACGCCCGTTCCATCGGACCATACTCATTGATCACGCAGCAGCCATTGGGTGGTAAAGCCCAGTTTGGTGGTCAGCGTTTCGGAGAGATGGAAGTTTGGGCACTGGAAGCATTCGGTGCATCACACGTACTTCAGGAGATCCTGACAGTGAAGTCTGATGACGTAATCGGTAGAGCAAAAGCTTATGAAGCGATTGTGAAGGGAGAAAACCTTCCTAAGCCTAATATTCCTGAATCTTTCAATGTATTGGTTCATGAATTGAGAGGTTTGGCTCTTGAAATTACCCTGGATTAATAAAGCGAATGGGCTCGCAAGAGCCCTTTACATATCTTTCAAAAAACTATGGCGTTCAGAAAAAATAAAAAACTCAACAATGATTTTTCCAGAGTCACCATCAGTTTGGCTTCCCCAGAATCTATTCTGGATAGCTCAAACGGTGAGGTGACCCAGCCAGAGACTATCAACTACAGAACGTATAAGCCTGAAATGGGCGGATTGTTCTGTGAGCGGATCTTTGGGCCGGTCAAAGACTGGGAGTGTCATTGTGGCAAGTATAAGCGCATCAGGTATAAAGGTATTATCTGTGACCGCTGCGGTGTAGAGGTCACTGAGAAGAAAGTGAGAAGAGAGCGAATGGGGCACATCGAACTGGTAGTACCGGTAGCTCACATTTGGTATTTTAAATCTCTTCCTAATAAAATCGGTTATCTTCTTGGTCTTCCGACTAAGAAACTTGATCAGATTGTCTATTACGAGCGTTATGCGGTAGTTCAGCCAGGTATCAAAGCAGAAGAGGGAGTTCAGTACCTAGACTTCCTGACTGAAGACGAATACCTGGATATCATGGACAAGCTTCCTAAGGAAAACCATATGCTTGACGATGAGGATCCTAACAAATTCATCGCCAAAATGGGTGCTGAAGCGTTGGAGATGCTATTGGCAAGAATTGATCTGGATGACCTTTCTTACTCACTACGTCACCAGGCTGCTACTGATACTTCTCAGCAGAGAAAAGCAGAAGCGCTGAAAAGACTGAAAGTAGTAGAAGCATTCCGTGATGCGAGAACCAGAATCGAAAACCGACCTGAGTGGATGGTTGTTCGTATGGTTCCTGTGATTCCACCGGAATTGCGTCCATTGGTTCCTTTGGATGGTGGTCGTTTTGCGACTTCCGATCTGAATGACCTGTATAGAAGAGTTATTATCAGAAACAACCGTCTGAAGCGATTGATCGATATCAAGGCTCCAGAGGTGATTTTGAGAAACGAAAAGAGAATGCTTCAGGAAGCTGTGGATTCCCTGTTCGATAACTCCAGAAAAGTAAATGCGGTAAGATCCGATGGAAACCGTGCTTTGAAGTCCCTTTCTGATATGTTGAAAGGTAAGCAAGGCCGATTCCGTCAAAACTTGCTCGGTAAGCGTGTGGATTACTCCGGTCGTTCTGTGATCGTGGTAGGTCCTGAGTTGAAGCTTCACGAGTGTGGTCTTCCTAAGAATATGGCGGCTGAGCTTTTCAAGCCTTTTATCATCAGAAAACTGATCGAAAGAGGGATTGTGAAGACCGTAAAGTCTGCTAAGAAAATCGTGGATCGTAAAGATCCTGTGGTTTGGGATATTCTGGAAAACGTATTGAAAGGGCACCCGGTGCTCCTCAACCGTGCTCCTACGCTTCACAGACTAGGTATTCAGGCATTCCAGCCAAAATTGATTGAAGGAAAAGCAATCCAGCTTCACCCATTGGTATGTACTGCATTCAACGCCGATTTTGACGGTGATCAGATGGCAGTTCACGTTCCTCTTGGACATGAGGCGATTTTGGAAGCTTCTACGTTGATGCTTTCCTCACACAACATCCTTAACCCGGCTAACGGTGCCCCTATTACTGTACCTTCCCAGGATATGGTGTTGGGTCTATACTATGTGACCAAGGGTAAGAAATCTACTCCAGAGGAGATAGTTGCAGGGGAAGGAATGACATTCTACAGCACTGAGGAAGTGATTATCGCATTGAATGAGGAGAAAATCTCCAAGCATGCGAATATCAAATGTAAAGTGCAGGTAAGAACCGAAGATGGAGGATACAAGGATGAAATCATTGAGACTGTAGCCGGTCGTTTGATTTTCAACCAATTCGTACCAAAAGAAGTAGGTTATGTGAATGAGCTTTTGACCAAAAAGAAACTTCAGCAGATTATCGCTAAAGTGGTTAAAGTATGTGGAATGGCACGTACAGCTCACTTCCTTGATGATATCAAGAACCTTGGTTTCCAGATGGCTTACAAAGGCGGTCTGTCCATGGGATTGAATGATGTAATCATCCCGGAAGAAAAAGAGCCGATGATCAATAAGGCCAAGGAAGAAGTTGACCAGGTATGGAACAACTACCTTATGGGTCTGATCACCGACAACGAGCGATATAATCAGGTAATTGATATCTGGACCCGTACCAACTCTCATCTGACTAATAACCTGATGAAGCAGATGGAAGAGGATAAGCAAGGATTCAATGCCATCTATATGATGATGCACTCAGGAGCCCGTGGTTCCAGAGAGCAGATCCGTCAGTTGGGTGGTATGAGAGGCTTGATGGCTAAGCCGCAGAAAAACCTTCAAGGCTCTGTGGGTGAGATCATCGAAAACCCTATCCTTTCCAACTTCAAAGAAGGTCTGGATGTATTGGAGTACTTTATCTCTACACACGGTGCTCGTAAAGGTCTCGCCGATACTGCATTGAAAACTGCCGATGCCGGTTATCTGACCAGACGTCTGGTAGATGTGGCTCAGGATATGATTGTCACTGAAGAGGACTGTGGTAGCTTAAGAGGATTACTCGTACAGCCGCTTAAAGATAACGACGACATCGTGGAGCCACTTTCTGAACGAGTAGTAGGTAGGGTTTCTGTTCATGATATCTATCATCCTCTGACTGATGAGTTGATCATTGAGTCAGGAGTAATGATCAGCGATGAAGTAGCCCAGCTGATCGACGAATCTGGCATCGATGAGGTGGAGATAAGATCAGTGTTGACTTGCGAAACCCGTAGAGGAGTTTGTAGCAAATGTTACGGAAGAAATCTAACATCCTCTGGACATATGGTTCAAACCGGTGAATCTGTGGGTGTTATTGCGGCACAATCTATCGGTGAACCAGGTACACAGCTTACATTGAGAACTTTCCACGTGGGGGGTACAGCATCCAACATGGCTGTAGAAGCCAGTGTGATCGCTAAGTTCGACGGTGTTGTGGAATTCGATGAGGAACTGAGATTGATCGAGACTACCAACAAAGATGGCGAGCCGGTAACGGTGGTCATGGGTAGATCCGGTGAAATCAAGATCAATGATCCTAAGACTGGTAAGACACTTGTGTCAAACCACGCTCCTTACGGTGCTATAGTGGATGTGAAAGATGGTGAGAAAATCACCAAAGGACAGACACTTTGTAAGTGGGATCCATATAATGCCGTTATCCTTTCTGAGTTTGACGGTACTATTGAATTTGAAGCAATTTCTGAAGGTGTTACCTATAAAGAAGTTTCCGATGATCAGACTGGTTTCCGTGAGAAAGTAATCATCGATTCTAAAGATAGAACTAAGAACCCGGCCATTATTGTAAACTATGGTGAGGAATCCAAAGCATACAATATCCCGGTAGGTGCTCACTTGGCTATTGACGCTGGTGATAAAGTAAGATCCGGTCAGGTGCTGGTGAAAATCCCAAGATCCGTAGGTAAGACCAGGGATATTACCGGTGGTCTTCCTAGAGTTACCGAGCTGTTCGAAGCAAGAAATCCATCCAATCCGGCTGTAGTTTCTGAAATCGATGGAGTAGTAACTTACGGAGGCATCAAGCGTGGTAACAGAGAGATCATCATCGAGTCTAAGGATGGTGTGATCAAAAAGTACATGGTATCCCTGTCTAAGCATATCCTTGTGCAGGAGAATGACTTTATCAGAGCTGGTGAACCACTTTCTGATGGGGCGATCACTCCTAATGATATTCTTGCGATCAAAGGCCCAACAGCTGTTCAAGAGTACTTGGTGAATGAGATCCAGGAGGTTTACCGACTTCAGGGCGTGAAAATCAACGATAAGCACATCGAGGTGATTGTGAGCCAGATGATGCAGAAAGTTGAAATCCTTGATGCTGGTGATACTGGATTCCTGCAAAACCAAGTAGTGGACAAGTGGGCTTTCAGAGAAGAGAATGACAATATTCTTGACCGCAAAGTGGTCATGGATGCAGGTGATTCTTCTACCTTGAAGCCTGGTATGATTATCTCTGCAAGAAGATTGAGAGATGAGAATTCCAGCCTGAAACGTAAGGATCTTAAGCTGGTACAGGTACGTGACGCTGAGACTGCGGTCTCTAAGCCTACGCTACAGGGTATCACTGCCGCATCTTTGGGTACTGAGTCATTTATCTCTGCAGCATCCTTCCAGGAGACCACTAAGGTGCTTTCTGAGGCAGCTATCAGAGGTAAGCGTGATGAACTGAAAGGTCTGAAAGAGAACGTGATTGTAGGTCACTTGATTCCTGCCGGTACCGGTCAGCGAAGATTGCAGCCGATTATTGTGGGTTCTCAGGAAGAGTATGATAAGCTTTCGGAAAACATGGAGCGCACATCTAGCAAAAGATCTAGTGAAGCAATCCTGTAAAAGTTTAATAAATTAATTCAAAAGGCCTGTTTCGCGACAGGCCTTTTTTATGAATATCTTGAGTAACCACGGAGGGCACAGAGTTTTACGCAGAGAACGCAGAGCATGTGGCCATCAGAAGATAGAGCAGAGAATTTCTCTATCATTATATTCTGGTGAAATCATTATGGATAATTTAGTAGGCTTATCCTCTTTGGCACCAGTAAAGAGACTAAAGCATTATAGGATTTGGTCAACAATGGAATTGAGGCCACTTCGGTCTTCGGTCTTCCAGCCGATTAGCCAAGGAACATAAGGCTACTGGCATCATCGCCTATAATCAAATAAACTAATATCAACCATGCAAGACGACAACAAAAAAGTAGATCAGCAGATCAATGTAGAGCTTTCAGAGGAAGTTGCTGAAGGTGTTTATTCCAATCTGGCGATGATCGCACATTCCAATTCGGAATTTGTGATTGACTTTATCCGCCTGATGCCGGGTGTACCCAAGGCAAAAGTGAAGTCTAGGATCATCGTCACTCCGGATCATGCCAAGCGATTGCTTGCTGCATTGAAGGATAATATCGAAAAATACGAGGCCGCTTTTGGTAAGATTAACCAATCGGGCGGAGCACCTCAATTTCCGATTAGTTTCGGAACACCGGGCGAGGCTTAGCATCGGATTGTTTTCTGATAGATAGTATAAGACCTAGGTCAAGCTAAGAGCCTAGGTTTTTTTCGACGCAGTGGACGCAGGGTTTTTCACAGAGAGCACAGCCTGATTTCGGTTGTTCTGCTTCTCCTGAAACTGGAATAGGCTATTTTACTTTTATCGCCTCTGTAAGCATCTCAATCACGGAAAATGGATAATTTGAACCAGGTTGAGGTAAAGTACTATTCACCTGAAGATATTCTGGACGGTAAATTTCTCCGCAAAGGTCTGTGTTCGCACAGGCCTCTATTCTTCCAGCGGGTCTCTTTTCCCCAAGGGGTTTTCGTATTCAGTTGTAATTCAGTCCTATCGTCCCCGTGAGTGTCTCACTCACGGAAATTTGGATCAGGCTAATTTGAAGAACTATTCACCTGAAGATGTCTTAGAGGGCAGATTTCCCGCCAAGGTCAGCATCCTCGCAGATATTTATTTTTCCAGTAGGGCTTCCTTCGCCAAGGTCTGTGTCCGCACAGACCTTTACTCCTCCAGATGGTCTCTTTTCTCCCCGTTTTTTTTTGTGTTTAGTTGTAAATCAGATGGTTGTGTTTGGTTTTTTATCCTTTTTTATAATTTGTTGAAGCGTTTAGTCCACTTTTATCGTCCTCTCTATAGGTATCCTAATTCTTAGATCTTATGAAGGCACTATTCACATTATTGGTGTTAATCACAGGGGTGATGGTTTCATCCTGTCAGGAAAGCGAAGCGCCCAACCCCCCTGTAAAAGTGGGGTTCCATCTGACAGATGCCGAGGGCAAAGCCACTACCATATTTCAGGAGGGGGAAGATATTCTTTTTGATTACAGTATAGTCAACCTGATAGACGAAACAGTCACATGGTATTTTGACAGTGCGTTTAGTTACCACAACATGTTTACTGTGTATAAAGTTGAGGAACCTGGGCCAGGGAGACCAGGTGGCGATGTGGTTAAAATCGGCACTCCGCAAACCCCTGTTTTGCAAATTGATACAAGGACAGGAAGAATTATCCCTGCCAATGGAGAAATGCGTATCCTGATGTCTTGGAAAGGAAACAGAGAAAACACATACATGTTCGATAATTGGTCTATTTATTACCATGAAAGGGAAAGCCTCACACCTGGGAAATACTTTGTGGAATTCGAACAGGGGATCACCTTTGCCTTATATAATCCCTTTCATCGAAAGTTTAAGATTGATTTTGAGGTGAGAGGATAATAAAAATACAGTATGAAAAAAAAGCTGCTCTTTTAGTGATATTTTTAGCGTTGTTGATCTTATTACTATCAGTTTCGTGAATGTCTCACTCACGGAAAATGGATATTTTCAATCCGGTTGGGCTAAAATATTATTTCGATGAAGATATTCAGGAGGGCAGATTCTCCCGCCAAGGTCTGTGTCCGTACAGACCTTTATTTTCCTAGTAGGGTTTCTCGTTCCTTAGTATTTTTTGTCAGGCGAGCTTAACAAAGTTATCTTCAAGTTTTACGTTAAAGTTTATTTCTGCTTTTAATGCTTTAAATACTTTCAAAATAGTGTCAATTGTTGCACTATTGGCACTGCTTTCAAGTTTGGAAATTTGAGCTTTCTGCACGCCAACAAGTTTTCCAAGTTCTTCTTGTGTCAAACGTCGTTCTTGTCTTGCGGATTTTATCATTTTGCCCAAAACGTCCATACGGAGTTCATATTCGTATTCGTCTCGGTCAGCTGTTCCAACTTTGCCGATATACTTATCCTTCATTTCGGCAAGCGAATAAGTTTTGATTTCTTTGGTTGCCATAATATTATTTTTTCAGTTTGTTATTGAAGTAGTTGTTTTTTAGTCTCACTGCACGGTCAATTTCGTTTTTTGGAACTTTGTCAACCTTTTTTATGAAACCGTGGGTCGCAACTACCAAAGTTTCTTTGTTATCTGTTTTGTCCCAAAATGCAAGAAGTCTGATTTGAAGTCCAGCGTATTTTGTTCGGAACTCCCAAATATCATTTTGAAGTTTCTTTAAAAGTTTTGGGGCATTTGTCTGTTCAGCAAGGTCAATATTGTAAAAGATTTTTTTGACGGTCTTTGAGTCAAGTCCAGCAATGAATTTATCGGCCTCGTCTAAAAATATAGTCTCAAAATATTTCATCCAATATTGTCCTGTTTAACGTCCCCAAGATAAATAATGTTTCCAAATATAGAAACTAAGATTCAGATTATTTCTATCGGTTAGGTTTTCTGAGCTGGCTCACAATTTTTTATATGAGGTCAATTTACTTTACTGAGTTTTCTATCGCCTCCGTGAGTGTCTCACTCACGGAAAATGGACATTTTCAATCCGGTTGGGCTAAAATATTATTTCGATGAAGATATTCCGGAGGGCAGATTCCCCCGCCAAGGTCTGTGTCCGTACAGACCTTTATTTTTCTAGTAAGATTCTATCCAGCTTATCTGATGTATTAATTGGCTTCATTGTTAGGAAAATAGGTGTATTTCATTTTCATCAATTGAGTAAAATCAAAATTAGGATCATATTCGATTTCTTCCACTAATTGATTTTGTTCATTATAAAAAAATTGGACAGCGTCTTTTCTAGAATCTGCTCCCAGTTCCCAGGTCTCTTTTGCCTCTAACTTGTCATAAGTATTATACCTGAGATGATATTCTATTAACGGAGCATCTCCTGATCCCCAATACAACTGTCTTGACAGTTTACCTTGATCATCATAGATGAATTGATCCCATTCCATTTCCTGATTTTTACCATATTTTTTGGATTCCAATTGTCCGGAATCATTATAGAAATAGGTTGCGAGAAGTTGTTCATTTTGATCAAACTCTTGATGCCGTCTGCCCAAATCATCAAAGGAATAAGTTTTGAGTCCATAAACCGAAAAATCACCGTTCCCGAACGCATAATAACGCTCCTCTACAAGCCGCCCCAATTTATAGATGTAAACAGTCGCTCCTGTGGTGTCAAATTTGGCTGAATTTTGGCCTTCAGTAGGGTCGGTCATATTAATACCAATTGAAAGAACATTGTTTCCTTCGTCATCATAATAAAGATCAGTTCGTGAAATGTGCCTTTCAAATTCAAACTGGAAAAAATCCAATGATTTTAATTGTTCCGGGGGCGTCAAAAGTCCTGACTGAAGCAAAGCCTTAGGGTTGTTTTCGTCAATCACCTCATCCACTATTGGTTTCTCAGCTTCATTTATGTCACAAGCAAATCCTGCTAGGAGTAAAATTAAATTATTTGAACTATTCATTTGAAGTTTAGCTGTTTACATCCTAATTTAAGGAAATAATTTTTATGTGTATTCGCTTTACTGAACGTATGAACGTTGAATTAATGCTTGAAGTCCAAATCTGGTAATTGAGGCTGTCTCATAAGTAGATTTTCTTGTCAGGCTGAGTAAGGAAAATTTAGAATTTACAAAAGAATAATGACGGAAAGGGATTTAGGAACAACATTAGGTCACCCTGAGCGGAGTCAAAGGGTCCTCGACTCCGCTCAGGGTGACACAACATTTAAATACGTCATTGGTAGCGAAGTAGAAGCCTTTAATGTGCTAATTAAGCCCATTTCGACTTCCTGCCCTCCAGGAGGCGGGCGCTCAATGTGGCAATTATGAATTATGAGACAGCCTCCTATTGGGATTGCCTTTTATTATTTCATTTACGCATTAGTTTGACAGGCATTCTGGATAGTCACAAAGCGATGTTGAGGACTAGCAAAAATATAACTGCTTAGCTTTGTTACTCTTATTACTTTGTTTACCTTTGCAGTCCAAAATTTAACAGTTTACGGGAAAACTAAATTTTATCAGTTAATGCCTACTATTCAACAGTTAGTACGAAAAGGTAGAACTACACTGGAGACCAAATCAAAATCAAGAGCTTTGGACGCATGTCCACAGCGAAGAGGAGTTTGTACCAGAGTATATACTACAACCCCTAAGAAGCCAAACTCTGCAATGAGAAAAGTGGCCAGGGTGAGATTGACAAATGGAAAAGAAGTGAATGCTTACATTCCTGGAGAAGGTCACAATCTACAAGAGCACTCGATCGTCTTGATCAGAGGTGGTCGTGTGAAAGATCTGCCGGGTGTGAGATATCACATCATCCGAGGTGCACTGGATACCGCAGGAGTAAAAGACCGTAAGCAAGGTCGCTCTAAGTATGGTGCTAAAAGACCGAAGGCTGGAAAAGGCGCTCCGGCGAAGAAATAATACTTTATAACATTTAGAAAAAATGAGAAAAGCGAAACCAAAGAAGAGATATATTCTTCCTGATCCAAAGTTCAACGATACGCTAGTGACTAGATTCGTGAACAACCTAATGGTAGATGGGAAGAAGAGTATTGCTTACAGAATTTTCTACGATGCAGTAGAAAAAGTTGAAGAAAAAGTAGGTGAGAATGGTCTTGAAGTTTGGAAAAAAGCGCTAAACAATATTTCTCCATCCGTAGAGGTGAAGAGTCGTAGAGTTGGTGGTGCTACATTCCAGGTTCCAATGGAGGTCAGACCTGACAGAAAGATTGCCCTTGGAATGAAATGGATGATCAGCTACGCCAGAAGAAGAGGTGAGAAAACAATGATGGACAGACTTGCTGGCGAAATTATCGCTGCTTCCAAAGGCGAAGGTGCCGGAGTGAAGAAGAAAGATGATACGCACAGAATGGCAGAAGCCAACAAAGCATTCTCACACTTTAGATTTTAATCAATATGGCTAAAAGAGATTTAACACTTACCAGAAATATTGGTATTGCCGCGCATATTGATGCAGGTAAAACGACTACGACAGAACGGATTCTTTTTTATTCGGGCGTATCTCACAAAATAGGTGAGGTTCACGACGGTGCAGCTACCATGGACTGGATGGCTCAGGAGCAGGAGAGAGGTATTACCATTACTTCCGCTGCGACTACCGTTTTTTGGAATTACAGAGAGAAAAAATACCAGATCAACATCATCGATACTCCCGGTCACGTTGATTTTACTGTTGAAGTAAACAGATCACTTCGTGTTCTCGATGGATTGGTATTCCTTTTCAGTGCTGTAGATGGCGTTGAGCCACAGTCCGAGACCAACTGGAGACTTGCGGATAACTATAAAGTTGCCCGTATTGGATTCGTAAACAAAATGGACCGTGCCGGTGCAAACTTCCTTGAGGTTTGTAAGCAGGTGAAGGAAATGCTGGGCAGCCACGCTGTACCTTTGCAGCTTCCTATCGGTGCAGAAGATAGATTCCGCGGTGTAGTTGATTTGATCAACAACCGAGCAATCGTATGGAATGAAGAAGATTTCGGAATGACTTTCGAAGAAGTTCCGATTCCTGAGGATATGCTTGATGAAGTTGCGGAATACAGAGAGTATTTACTGGAAGCTGTTGCGGATTATGATGAGTCATTGATGGAGAAATTCTTCGAGGATTCTGATTCCATCACTGAGCAGGAAATCCTTTCAGCTTTGAGAAAAGCTGTTATTGACATGAAGATTGTGCCTATGGTGTGCGGATCTTCATTCAAGAACAAAGGAGTTCAGACTATGCTTGATCTAGTAATGGAATTGCTTCCTTCTCCAATGGACAAGGACGATATCATTGCTCACGATCTTGAAGATGAGGACAAAGATGTTAGGATTTCTCCTGACGAAACAGAGCCTTTTGCTGGACTTGCTTTCAAAATCGCTACCGATCCATTTGTAGGTCGCCTTTGTTTCGTAAGAGCTTATTCCGGAATTTTGAATTCTGGTTCTTATGTATTCAATAGCCGTTCTGGAAATAAAGAGCGTATCTCACGTGTATTCCAGATGCATGCCAACAAGCAAAACCAAATCGATTCCCTAAGAGCTGGTGATATTGGAGCTGTGGTTGGATTTAAAGATATCAAGACAGGAGATACCCTTTGCGACGAAAAGCGTAAAGTTATCCTTGAATCCATGGTGTTCCCAGAACCGGTGATCGGATACGCTATCGAGCCTAAGACTCAGGCGGATGTGGATAAACTGGGTATGGCTATCGCCAAACTGGTAGAGGAAGATCCTACACTTCAGGTAAACACAGATCACGAAACTGGTCAGACTATCTTGAGAGGTATGGGTGAGCTTCACCTGGATATTATTATTGACCGTCTGAAGAGAGAGTTCAAGGTTGAGATCAACCAAGGTGCTCCTCAGGTTGCTTACAAAGAAGCATTATTTGGTTCTGTAGAACATAAAGAGGTTTACAAGAAACAGACAGGTGGTAAAGGTAAATTTGCGGATATCTCATTTGAGCTAAGCCCAAGAGACCCTGATCCTGAAACTGGTGAGATCAAGCCAGGACTTGACTTTGTAAACGCTATCGTAGGTGGTGTGATTCCTAAAGAATTCATTCCTTCTATCCAGAAAGGTTTTGCCGAGTCCATGAAAAATGGTCCTTTGGCAGGATATCCGATTGAGTCTATGAAAGTGAGGTTGTTCCACGGATCATTCCACGACGTCGATTCAGATGCCCTTTCTTTCGAACTGGCAGCTAGATTAGGTTTCAAAGAAGCCGCTAAGAAATGTAAGCCTCAGCTATTGGAGCCGATCATGGCAGTAGATGTAGTGACTCCTGATGAGTACACTGGGCCAATCACCGGTGACTTGAACAGAAGAAGAGGCTTGATGAAAGGAATGGATACCAAAGGTACTTCTTCTGTAATCAAGGCTTCTGTACCATTGTCTGAGTTGTTTGGTTACATCACTGACCTTAGAACGATCACCTCTGGTAGAGCGACAGCTTCATTGACATTCTCTCACTATGAGTCAGTGCCTAACAACATTGCCGAAGGTGTAATTGCTACAGTAAAAGGTCAGAAGGACTAAATAATATTTGCGATGAATCAGAAAATCAGAATAAAACTAAAATCATACGATCACAGCCTGGTGGATAAGTCATCAGAGAAGATCGTGAAGGCAGTGAAAGCCACTGGCGCAGTAGTAGTAGGGCCAATTCCATTGCCTACCAAGAAGGAGAAATTCACCGTGTTGAAATCTCCACACGTAAGTAAGAAAGCCAGGGATCAGTACCAACTTTGTACGTACAAGAGATTGGTGGATATCTACTCTAACTCTTCCAAGACTGTGGATGCGTTGATGAAAATCGAGCTTCCTAGTGGAGTTGATGTAGAGATCAAAGTTTGATCGGACTGGATTAATATACAAAAAACCTGCTTTTCGGAGCAGGTTTTTTTTGCGCCTTCACCGTAATAGTGTCCTCAGCTCGGTATAAACGCCTGAGACACAAGTGAAATATTTCGTAATACATTGAAAATTTAGGATTTGGGATTTGTTGCAGAATTTTATTTCAGTAACTTTGCAGTCCTTTAAAAGGAGCCCCGGCAGGTAAATGCTTGTGGGTTATTATATTATCTTATAAAAGATGTCTGGTATAATAGGTAGAAAAGTAGGAATGACTAGCATTTTCAGTGCCGATGGACGTAACGTCGCATGCACGCTAATAGAAGCTGGTCCTTGTGTAGTGACGCAAGTAAAAAACGTTGAGACAGACGGGTACAACGCAGTGCAGTTGGCTTATGGTGAGCGTAAAGAGAAAAATACGCCAAAACCATTGATCGGTCATTTTAAAAAGGCCGGTACCACACCGAAGCACAAAGTTGTTGAGTTCAGAGATTTCCGGGTCGAGTTTGAAGGCCAGGTAAATCTAGGAGCTACTGTGAAGGCTGGTGAAGTATTTATCGAGGGTGACTTCGTAGATGCTATCGGAACTTCAAAAGGTAAAGGATTCCAGGGTGTAGTAAAACGTCACGGTTTTGCGGGTGTGGGTGGACAAACCCACGGTCAGCACAACAGAGGCAGGCACCCAGGTTCAATTGGTGCATGTTCTTGGCCATCCAGAGTATTCAAAGGAATGAGAATGGCTGGTAGAACGGGCGGAGACAGAGTAAAGGTAGTCAACCTTAAAGTGTTGAAGATCTATGCTGACAAAAACCTACTATTGGTTTCTGGATCTGTACCTGGTCCTAAAAATTCTTTCGTTATTCTAGAGAAGTAAGCCATGGAATTAGCAGTAATTAATCAAAAAGGAGAAGACACAGGTAGAAAAATCAGCTTGTCTGATGAGATCTTCGCAATCGAACCAAACGATCACGCGATCTACCTTGATGTGAAGCAGTACTTGGCTAACCAAAGACAGGGTACGCACAAGTCAAAAGAGCGAAATGAGATAGCTGGCTCTACTCGTAAGATCAAGAAGCAAAAGGGCACTGGTAGTGCACGTGCGGGATCTATCAAGTCGCCACTATTCCGAGGAGGAGGAAGAGTATTCGGCCCTAAGCCGAGAGACTATTCTTTCAAATTGAATAAAAAGGTAAAACAACTAGCCAGAAAGTCCGCACTTACTTATAAAGTGAAAGACAATAGCCTGTCAGTTTTGGAAAGCATTTCATTTGACTCTCCAAAGACCAAAAGCTACATGGCATTGCTAGACGGATTGTCTCTAGGAGATAAGAAAACGTTATTGGTACTTCCTGAGGAAAACACCAACGTGTTCCTTTCCAGCAGAAACCTGCCAAAAGCAAAAGTTGTGACTGTAAATGATGTAAATACTTACCAAGTACTAAATGCTGATCACCTAGTGATCTGTGAAGGTTCTATCAGTAAGTTGGAAACCATTTTATCGAAATAAGACAATGGATATTCTAAAGCAGCCTTTGATTACAGAGAAGATTTCTGCCATGAACGAAAGAGGCGTTTATGGGTTCATCGTGGAAAAAACCGCGAAGAAGCCGGAAATCAAAAACGCTGTAGAAAAAAAGTTTGGTGTGAAAGTGGTTTCTATCAGAACCATCAGGTATGCGGCAAAGCATAAATCCAGATACACCAAAGCTAAAGTGGTTTCAGGCTTTACCAATGCTTTTAAGAAAGCGATCGTGCAAGTAGCCGATGGTGAAGTGATTGATTTTTACGGAGAAATTTAATTGAATCTATATCATGGCAATTAAAAAGTTGAAGCCTGTAACTCCAGGAACAAGATTCAGAGTAGCTCCAGCATTTGACGAAATCACAGCGTCAAAGCCGGAAAAATCTCTTCTTGCTCCTATCAAGAAGTCAGGTGGACGAAATAATGAAGGCAAAATGACTGTCCGCAATATCGGTGGCGGTCATAAGAGAAGACTACGTATCGTGGACTTCAAAAGAAACAAGTTTGGTGTACCTGCGGTAGTGAAAGCTATCGAATACGATCCAAACAGAACGGCACGTCTCGCCCTACTATATTATGCAGATGGTGCTAAGGCCTACATTATCGCCCCGGAAGGTCTGTCAGTAGGACAGACAGTGATTTCCGGTGAGCAAGTTGCTCCAGAAGTGGGCAATGCGATGCCAGTGGTGAACATCCCTATGGGTACAATTGTACACTGTGTGGAATTGAAGCCAGGAAAAGGCGCCGCAATGGTAAGAAGTGCTGGAGGTTATGCGCAGATCGTAGCCCGTGACGGGAAATACGTGACCGTAAAACTTCCATCTGGTGAGATGAGACTTGTACTGAACACATGTATGGCCACTATCGGGACTGTTTCCAATGGTGATCACATGAACGTAGTATTGGGTAAAGCCGGTCGTAAGAGATGGCTCGGATCAAGACCACGTGTAAGAGGTGTTGCTATGAACCCGGTAGATCACCCGATGGGTGGTGGTGAAGGTCGTTCTTCTGGAGGACATCCTAGATCTAGAAAAGGTCTATTGTCTAAAGGCAAGAAAACAAGATCTCCTAAGAAGTATTCAAACAAGTTCATCGTAAGCAAAAGATCTAAATAATTATGGCACGTTCATTAAAAAAAGGTCCTTATATCGAGCACCATCTTGTGAAGAAAGTGGATGCTCAGAACGAATCAGGAAAGAAATCGGTAATCAAGACTTGGTCAAGAAAATCAATGATTTCTCCGGATTTCGTAGGACATACCTTCGCTGTGCATAATGGAAATAAATTCATTCCGGTATTTGTAACAGACAACATGGTAGGTCATAAGCTAGGTGAATTTGCTCCTACCAGAAATTTCAGAGGCCACATTGCCAAAAAAGATAAAGGAAAGAGATAATCATGGAAGCATTAGCAAAATTAAATAATGTCCCTACATCTCCGCGTAAGATGCGCCTTGTGGCTGACCTTGTCAGAGGCAAGAGAGTAGGATTGGCACTTAGCATATTGAAGTTCACTCCTAACCATGGAGCGATTCGACTTGAGAAGTTGCTGCTTTCCGCTGTAGCCAACTGGCAGGCGAAAAATCCTGATGCCAAACTGGAAGAAGCCGACCTATTCATCAAAACCATCATGGTAGATGAAGGAAGATCTCTTAAGAGATTGAGACCGGCTCCTCAAGGCAGAGGCCACAGAATCCGCAAGAGATCAAATCATGTAACCCTGGTAGTTGATTCATTCAACGACGAGGAAGTTACCGCTGATGTAGTAGAAACAAACGAAAAGGCAAATTAAGAACAGACTATGGGACAAAAGATCAACCCAATAGGATTTAGACTTGGTGTAGTCAAAGGCTGGGATTCCAACTGGTATGGTGGGAAAGACTTCGCTGAAAAACTGCATGAAGATCAGAAGATCCGTAAGTACGTCCTTGCCAGAATTCCTAAGGGAGGTATTTCTAAAGTGATTATCGAGCGTACGCTTAAGAGAATCACTCTTACGATCCATACTGCCCGTCCAGGTGTTGTAATTGGTAAAGGTGGAGCCGAAGTAGATAAACTGAAAGAAGAATTAAAGAATATCACCAACAAGGATATTCAGATTAATATCTTCGAGATCAAGCGTCCTGAGTTAGATGCGAAATTGGTAGGTGAATCGATCGCTCAGCAGCTTCAAGCAAGAATTTCTTTTAGAAGAGCTATGAAGCAAGCTATCGCAGCATCCATGAGAGTGGGAGCGGAAGGAATCAAAGTTAAACTTTCTGGACGTCTAGGCGGAGCCGAAATGGCCCGTTCTGAAATGTACAAAGAAGGAAGAATTCCTCTTCACACGTTGAGAGCAGATATTGATTACGCATTGTCAGAAGCCCTTACGGTTTATGGCCTTATCGGAATCAAGGTTTGGATCTTCAAAGGTGAAGTGTACGGTAAAAGAGATCTTTCTCCTAATCAGGGAGCCGCCAATGAGCCTAAAGGTGCTCGTAATGCCGGCCCTAAGAGAAATGATGGTCCAAGACGAAGAAAAAGAAATAACTAATTTTCACCCATAAGTGAGAACTCATGTTACAGCCAAAAAGAACTAAATATAGGAAAATGCAAAAGGGCCGTGTCAAAGGCATTGCACAAAGAGGGCATACGCTTTCTTTCGGCAACTTTGGCATCAAGTCCCTGGAGCCAGGATGGATCACATCCCGTCAGATCGAGGCAGCTCGTATCGCTATGACGAGAGCAATGAAAAGAGAAGGACAGGTTTGGATCAGAATTTTCCCTGATAAGCCTATCACTAAAAAGCCCGCAGAGGTTCGTATGGGTAAAGGTAAAGGTGCTCCTGAGTATTGGGTGGCCGTTATCAAGCCTGGAACGATCCTTTTCGAAGCTACAGGCGTGAGCCTGGAGACAGCTAAGGAGGCGTTGAGACTTGCACAGCAGAAGCTGCCTGTAAGTACCAGATTTGTTGTTCGTAGAGATTACGCTGAATTATAAGCACTATGAAAAATACAGAAATCAACTCACTTTCAGTAAGTGAAATCGCCGAGCGACTTGTCGCTGAGCAGGAGAATCTAACCAAACTTAGGTTTGCGCATTCGATATCTCCTATAGAGAATCCTAACAGAATCCGCGAGACCAAGCGCTTTATCGCAAGATTAAAGACTGCATTGGCTGCCAAATAACTAGCTAACTAAAAGAATATGGCTACGATAGAGAGAAATCTTCGAAAAGAAAGAGTTGGTAAAGTGGTAAGTAACAAGATGGACAAGTCCATTACTGTAGCGGTAGAACGTCGCGTAAAGCACGCTATCTACGGTAAGTTTGTTGCTAAAACTACCAAATTTATGGCTCATGACGAGAACAACGAGTGTAACCCAGGTGACCTCGTGAAAATAAGCGAAACTCGTCCGCTGAGTAAAAACAAGCGTTGGAGAGTAGTTGAAATTATTGAAAGGGCTAAGTAATTATGATCCAACAAGAATCAAGACTAAGCGTAGCGGACAACTCAGGTGCCAAAGAGGTATTGGTAATCCGCGTATTGGGAGGAACAAAAAAGCGATATGCTTCTATCGGCGATAAAGTCGTGGTGACAGTAAAATCGGCGCTTTCTTCCAGCAACATGAAAAAAGGTACCGTGTCAAGAGCGGTAATCGTGCGTACCCGTAAAGAAATAAGAAGAAAAGACGGTTCTTATATCCGTTTCGAGGATAACGCAGCTGTGCTATTGAACAACAACGATGAGCCAAGAGGCACTCGTATCTTCGGCCCAGTAGCCAGAGAGTTGAGAGAGAAGCAGTTTATGAAAATCGTTTCATTGGCTCCTGAAGTATTGTAATCATGGAAAGAAAAATGAACAAGCAAACAAAGCTTCATATCAAAACCGGAGACACTGTGAAAGTGATCGCAGGTGATGACAAAGGCAAAACAGGAAAAGTACTTTCCGTAGATAAGCTTAAGAGCAGAGCGATCGTTGAGGGTCTTAATATGATCACCAAACACGTGAAGCCCACAGCAGCTAAGCCTCAGGGAGGCATCGAAAAGAAAGAAGCTTCTATCCATATCAGTAACCTTAAACTTGTAGATCCTAAAACTGGTGAAGCCACCAGAACTGGGCGCAAGGAAGGCGAAAACGGTAAATTAGTAAGATACTCTAAGAAAACTGGGGAGGTGATCAATGGCTAATCCAAGAATAAAGCAAAAATACGTGGACGAAATCGTCCCTGCTTTGAAAGAGAAATTCCAATACTCTTCAGTAATGCAAGTGCCTAAGTTGGAGAAAATAGTAATCAACAAAGGTATAGGCGCTGCTGTAGCAGATAAGAAATTGGTTGACCAAGGTGTTGAAGAACTTTCTTTGATCACTGGTCAGAGAGCTGTTTCCACTATCGCTAAGACTTCTGTGTCCAACTTTAAGTTGAGAGAAGGAATGCCTATCGGAGCCAAGGTTACTTTGAGAGGTCAGACTATGTATGAGTTCCTTGATCGTCTGGTTACTATCGCACTTCCACGTGTGAGAGATTTCAAAGGCATTTCTGATAAAGGTTTCGACGGAAGAGGCAACTATACCCTAGGTGTACAGGAGCAGATCATTTTCCCTGAAATCAGCATCGAGAAAGTCAATAGAATCTCCGGTATGGACATCACTTTCGTTACTTCTGCCAAAACAGATGAGGAAAGCTTGGAATTGTTTAAGGCTTTCGGAATGCCTTTCGTTAAAAAAACTAAAGAAGAATAGTTATGGCAAAAGAGTCAATCAAAGCTCGTGAGAGAAAAAGAGAGCGTCTGGTAGCCAAGTATGCTGACAAAAGAGCCGCGCTGAAAGCAGCCGGTGATTACGAAGCACTTGATAAGTTGCCAAAGAACGCATCTCCGGTAAGACTTCACAACAGATGTAAGCTTACTGGTCGCCCTAAAGGCTACATGAGAAAGTTCGGTATCAACAGGGTAACCTTCAGAGAAATGGCCTCAGCAGGCAAGATCCCTGGAGTGACAAAGTCCAGCTGGTAAAATAACGACAGTAGTTTTTATTATAAAAATCAATTCGTAACTTTGCACCCCCAAAATGGGTGTAGCTAGACTATAAAATACAATGACTGATCCAATAGCTGATTACCTGACTAGGTTGAGAAACGCCATCAAGGCTTCTCACCGAATCGTTGAAATCCCTGCTTCTAACATCAAGAAAGAGATTACAAAAGTATTGCACGACAAAGGATATATTCAGAATTACAAGTTTGAAGAGAACGGTCCTCAGGGATCTATCAAAATTGCCCTGAAGTTCAATCCTGTCACCAAGCAAAATGCGATTGTAAGCTTGAAGAGAGTTAGTACGCCAGGTTTGAGAAAATATGTGAAACATACGGAGCTTCCAAGAGTAATCAATGGTCTTGGGATAGCAATCGTATCCACCTCCAAAGGTGTGATGACTGATAAAGAAGCCCGTACTGAGGGTGTAGGTGGAGAAGTTCTTTGCTACGTTTACTAATTTACTATCATGTCTAGAATAGGTAAAAAACCAATAAATATACCTGGCGGTGTTACTGTAGACGTTACAGCTCATGGAACTGTAACTGTTAAAGGTCCAAAGGGTACACTGGTTCAGGAAGTTAATCCTGATATCACAGTGAAAGTAGAAGGCAGCGAGATCGTTGTCACTAGGCCTACTGATTCCAAGAGACACAAGTCTATTCACGGTCTTTACAGATCGCTTATCAACAATATGGTGATAGGTGTATCTGAGGGGTACAAGAGAGATTTGGAGCTAGTGGGTGTAGGTTTTAAAGCGGCTAATCAAGGTCAGGTTCTTGAATTGAACCTTGGTTACTCTCACAGCATCTTTATGTCTCTCCCAGAAGAGGTGAGCGTGAAAGCTGAAACTGCAAAAGGTAAGAATCCAATCGTTAGCTTGGAATCTATAGATAAAGAATTGATTGGACAAGTTGCTGCAAAGATCAGATCGCTTCGTAAGGTAGAGCCTTACAAAGGAAAAGGTGTGCGCTTCGTTGGTGAACAAGTTAGACGTAAGGCTGGTAAAACTGCCGCTAAAAAATAATAGGTTATGGCATTTAATAGGAATTCCAGAAGACTTAGAATCAAGCAGGGTATCAGAAGAAAGATTTCCGGTACCGATTCCAGACCTCGTTTGTCAGTTTTCAAAAGCAATACTGGCATGTACGCTCAGCTTATCGATGACCTTAAAGGTCAGACCTTGGCTCAGGCTTCTTCCAAAGAGTTGGGAGCAAAGGAAAACACCAATGTATCAGTGTCCAAAGAAGTAGGTAAAAAACTTGCTGAAAGAGCTGTTGCAAACGGAATAGAATCCGTAGTATTTGACAGAAATGGCTACTTGTACCATGGTAAAGTGAAAGCTTTGGCAGATGGTGCAAGAGAAGGTGGCCTTAAATTTTAATCAGCTATGTCTCAATTAAGAAGAAAGCCTATCAGGGCTACAGATACAGATCTAAAGGAAAAAGTAGTTGCGATCAACCGAGTAGCCAAAGTGGTAAAAGGTGGTAGAAGATTCTCTTTTTCAGCAATCGTTGTAGTTGGAGATGGCCAAGGTGTTGTAGGGTATGGATTGGGTAAAGCCAATGAAGTAACCGATGCGATCACTAAAGGTATCGAAGACGCAAAGAAGAATTTGGTTAAAGTGCCGGTTTTGAAGGGAACCATCCCTCACGAGCAGATTGGTAAATACGGTGGAGGTTTTGTTTTGATCAAGCCAGCAGCAGCAGGTACCGGGGTTATTGCCGGTGGTGCGATGCGTGCGGTATTGGAGAGTGCCGGCGTCACAGACGTATTGGCTAAATCCAAAGGATCGTCTAACCCGCACAACGTGGTAAAGGCTACTATTGAGGCCTTGGTTCAGCTAAGAGATGCTATCGCTGTGTCACAGCAGAGAGGCGTTAAAATGTCTAAAGTATTTAACGGATAATCATCATGGCTAAAATCAAAATCACGCAAACCAGAAGTACCATTGATAGACCAAAGGATCAAAAAGCAACTATCACTGCATTGGGTCTTGGTCGTATCAGCAAGTCTGTGATCGTAGAGAATACGCCTCAGATTGCAGGTATGGTAAATAAAGTTAATCACCTTGTAAAAGTGGAGGAGGCTTAATTATGAAACTGCATACATTAACACCAGCTGAAGGATCTACCAAGAATCGTAAGAGAATCGGTAGAGGTACAGGTTCAGGTAGAGGTGGTACTTCTACTAGAGGTCACAAAGGAGCTAAATCAAGATCAGGTTATAAATCTAAGTTAGGTTTTGAAGGTGGTCAGATGCCACTTCAGAGAAGAGTTCCTAAATTTGGATTCAAAAGCTTGAACAGAGTTGAGTTCAAACCAGTAAATTTGGATACATTGCAAAGTCTTGCCGAGCAATACAACCTAGAGGCTGTAAACATGGAGACTATGGTTTCTCATGGTATCGCTTCTAAGAATGACAAAATCAAAATCCTCGGTGGAGGTGAATTGAAGTCCAAATTAGACGTAACTGCCCATAAATTTTCGGCAACTGCTTCGGCAGCTATCGAAAAGGCCGGCGGAACGGTAAACACAATTTAATTTAATGAAAAAGTTTATTTCGACAGTTAAGAACATTTTCTCTATCGAAGACCTTAGAGTTAGAATCATGAATACGATCGGTTTTCTGATCATATTCAGATTGGGGTCGTTCATAGTTCTGCCAGGCGTGGATCCTTCTCTGCTAGGAGATGCCCCGGAAGGAATCTTTGGATTGATCGATACTTTCCTTGGTGGAGCGTTCAGTAACGCGTCTATCTTCGGTCTTGGCATTATGCCATATATATCTGCATCCATTGTGTTGCAGCTATTGACTGTCGGAGTACCATATTTTCAGAAGATGCAAAAAGAGGGTGAGTCTGGAAGAAAGAGAATCAACCAGATCACCCGGGTTTTGACTATCCTGATCACAATAGCCCAAGGTATCGGATATGTATCCGCTACTATTCTACCTACTGGTGCAGTGATGGTAAGCTCTACCTTATTTATGTTTAGTTCCCTGGTGTTACTTTCAGCAGGTACCATGTTCTGCATGTGGCTGGGAGAGAAGATCACTGAAAAAGGCATAGGTAACGGTATCTCAATGCTGATCATGATTGGTATTATTTCCAGATTCCCTGGAGCTCTTATAGCCGAAGGGCTTGAGAAAGGGACTTCAGGAATGTTGCTTCTGCTTATTGAAGCCGCTGTATTGTTCTTTGTGGTTGTCGGGGTGATTGCCTTGACAGAAGCCACCAGGAAGATCCCGGTACAATATGCCAAGCAGGTAGTAGGTGGTAAAGTATATGGCGGACAGAGGCAGTACATACCAATCAAGGTCAATGCTTCTGGTGTTATGCCTATTATCTTTGCCCAGTCGTTGATGTTTGTCCCTGCACTTATAGCGCAGATCTGGGCATCTGAAAATGACATTGCCAATTACATTGGTGCTACATTCAGTGATTTCACATCATGGCAGTACAATTTGCTGTTTGCATTGATGATTATTCTATTCACCTTCTTCTACACTGCTATCACGGTGAACCCTGAGCAGATTGCAGAAGATATGAAAAGAAACGGAGGCTTTGTTCCGGGTATTAAGCCAGGAGCTCCTACTTCAGAGTTCATCGATGGGATTATTTCTAAGATCACGCTTCCGGGATCCATACTTCTAGCCGCGGTAGCTATACTTCCTGCCCTTGCGATCATATCAGGAGTTGGTGGTGAATTTGCCCAGTTCTATGGAGGTACCTCCTTATTGATTATGGTGGGTGTGATCATGGATACTTTGAGACAGATAGAAAGTTACTTATTGATGAGACACTACGAAGGCATGATGAAAAGTGGTAATGTGAAGAATAATCCTTCTAATTACCAAGTTGCCTAAGATGATTCATTACAAGACTTCTGAGGAAGTTAAGTTAATAAAAGAAAGTGCCGACATACTAGCCAAAGCCCATGGGGAAGTGGCCAAATATGTCAAGGAAGGGGTAAAGACCTCTTTCCTGGATAAAGTTGCTGAGGAGTTTATCAGGGATCACAATGGAGTGCCTTCATTTAAGGGCTACAATGGATTTCCTGCTTCACTGTGTATTTCTGTCAATGAGGTAGTAGTACATGGTTTTCCCAGTGAATATGAATTGAAAGATGGCGATATAATCTCAATAGATTGTGGAGTCTTTCACCAAGGTTTTCATAGCGATTCCGCTTATACATACCCTATTGGTGAGGTTACTCCTGCTGTTCGTGCATTGTTAAAGGCCACCAAAGATTCATTATACATTGGAATTGAGCAAGCTGTTTTTGGGAAACGCATCGGTGATGTGGGTAATGCCATCCAGAAGTTTGTCGAGGCGAAGGGCTATACAGTAGTCAGAGAGCTAGTTGGACATGGATTGGGGAAAAGTCTGCATGAAGGCCCTGAGGTTCCCAATTATGGAAAAAAGGGAAGTGGTCCTTTACTCAAAGAAGGAATGGTGATCGCTATAGAGCCCATGATTAATCTTGGCACAAGAAATATAGTCCAAGAGCGTGATGGATGGACTATTCGCACAGCGGATAGGAAGGCCTCGGCACATTATGAGCACACAGTAGCGATATTTGAAGATAGAACAGAGGTGTTAACCTCTCATAAATACATAGAAGAGAATTTTAAATTCTAATATGGCCAAGCAAACATCAATAGAGCAAGACGGTACCATCAAGGAAGCATTGTCTAATGCGATGTTCAAAGTGGAACTGGAGAATGGACATCAACTGATAGCCCATATATCCGGTAAGATGAGGATGAATTACATAAAGATCCTTCCTGGTGATCGAGTAAAACTGGAACTGTCTCCCTATGATCTAAGTAAAGGCAGAATTGTATATCGATATAAATAAGACTGAGATGAAAGTAAAAACATCCATCAAAAAAAGAAGTGCTGACTGCAAGCTAATCCGTAGAAAAGGGGTTTTGTATGTCATCAATAAGAAGAATCCTAAGTTTAAACAAAGACAAGGTTAAATTATGGCTAGAATTGCAGGTGTAGATATACCAGACAATAAGCGTGGCGTAATCGGACTTACCTATATCTTCGGAATAGGAAACTCTGCTGCCAAAGCTATCCTGACCAAGGTCGGTATCTCTTTCGATAAAAAAGCAGGTGAGTGGGACGACGATGAGTCAACTGCTATCCGTAACATTATTGCTGAAGAGTTCAGAACCGAAGGTGTATTAAAGTCAGAGATCCAATTGAACATCAAGCGACTACAGGATATCGGTTGCTATAGAGGTTTGAGACACAGAAAAGGACTTCCGGTTCGTGGTCAACATACCAAGAACAACGCCAGAACAAGGAAGGGTAAGAGAAAAACAGTTGCTAACAAGAAGAAGGCGACTAAATAAAACCTGATTTAGATTATGGCTCAGAAAAGAAACGATAAAGCAAAGGGTAAAAAAAGAGTAGTAAAGGTTGAGGCTGTAGGGCAAGCACATATCAGAGCGTCCTTCAACAACATCATTATCTCTCTTACCAACAATGCAGGTCAAGTAATATCTTGGGCTTCTGCCGGTAAAATGGGTTTCAGAGGTTCAAAGAAAAATACTCCTTACGCAGCGCAGATGGCCGCACAGAATTGTGGACAGGTAGCATACGACTTAGGTTTGAGAAAAATCGAAGTATTTGTAAAAGGTCCGGGATCTGGTCGTGAATCAGCGATCAGAACATTGCAAAATGTAGGATTGGACGTGACTACGATCATCGATGTGACTCCAATGCCACACAATGGCTGTCGTCCTCCTAAGCGTAGAAGAGTTTAATCATAAAATTGTAATACAATGGCTAGATATACAGGTCCTAAATCAAAGATTGCCAGAAAATTTGGCGAAGCTATTGAGGGACATAGCAAAGCACTTGCAAAGAAAAACTATCCTCCAGGCATGCATGGTAGAGGTAGAAGAAAAAAGCAGTCGGAATATGCAATCCAGCTTGCTGAGAAGCAAAAAGCAAAATACATCTACGGAGTATTGGAGAGACAATTCGCGAAGATGTTTGATATTGCTTCCAGAAAAACTGGAATCACCGGGGAGAACCTTCTTCAGCTTCTAGAAGCTAGATTGGACAACACGGTATATAGATTGGGAATATCCCCTACCAGAAGAGGTGCCAGACAATTGGTTTCTCACAAGCATGTGCTTGTAAACGGTGAGGTGGTAAATATTCCTTCGTTTACACTTAAGCCGGGTGATGTAGTTTCTGTAAGAGAAAGATCAAAGTCTCTAGAAGCGATCACCAGTAGCTTAGCTGGTAGAGGTGCTAATAAATATTCCTGGTTAGAGTGGGATGGCGCTTCATTGACCGGCAAATTCGTCAGTGTTCCAGGTAGAGATGATATTCCTGAGAATGTCAAGGAGCAACTCATTGTCGAACTTTACTCTAAGTAATATTTTACTATTTTCAGCTTTTAAAAAAGAACGAGATATATGTCCATACTAGCATTTCAAATGCCCGAGAAAGTGGTGATGGAAAAAGCCGATGATTTTCATGGCTTATTCACTTTCAAACCACTCGAAAAAGGCTATGGAGTTACAATCGGTAACGCCCTGAGAAGAATTTTGCTTTCTTCCTTGGAAGGTTATGCCATCACTGCCATCAAAATACCTGGTGTAGTGCATGAGTTTTCGACCATCGAAGGTGTGGTTGAAGACGTTACAGATATTATTTTGAACTTAAAGCAGGTGAGATTCAAAAAAGTGCATGAAGCATTTGACGGAAAAATCACTGTTGAGATTAAAAATCAATCTGTATTCACTGCAGGGGACATTGCTAAGTTCACTTCTTCTTTCGAAATCCTCAATCCTGAGTTGGTGATCTGTCATATAGACGAGAGCAAAAACTTCGAGATTGAACTGACGATGGAAAAAGGAAGAGGGTATCTACCAGCTGAAGAATCCAAACCAAAAGAGCAGATTTTCGGTACTATCGCTATTGACGCTATATTCACTCCTATTAAGAATGTGAAATACAGCGTGGAAAATACGCGTGTAGAACAGAAAACTGACTTCGAAAAGTTGATCATGGAAGTTTCCACTGATGGCTCTATCCACCCGGAGAAAGCTCTTCAGGAATCCGCCAGAATCCTTATCCAGCACTTTATGTTGTTCTCTGACCAGACTATGGTCCTTGATTCTACTGGAGTGGCGGAGCCGGAGCCAATTGACGAAGAATTCTTGCACATGAGAAAGCTTCTTAAGACTTCATTGGCTGATCTTGACCTTTCGGTAAGAGCTTTCAATTGTCTTAAAGCTGCAGACGTGAAAACTTTGGGTGACCTTGCCAAACTTGAAATTTCTGATATGATGAAATTCAGAAACTTCGGTAAGAAATCCCTGGCAGAACTGGAGCAACTTATCCAAGAAAAAAGCCTGACCTTCGGGATGGATATTTCTAAGTATAAACTTGATGAAGAATAAATAATAATGAGACACGGTAAGAAATTTAACCACCTTGGAAGAAAGGCCGCTCATAGAAAAGCAATGCTTTCTAATATGGCAACTTCGCTGATTCTTCACAAGCGTATCTCAACAACGCTTGCCAAGGCAAAAGAATTGAAGAAGTATTTGGAGCCACTGGTGACAAGAGCTAAGGAAGATACTACGCATAATAGACGTATGGCTTTTGCTTATTTGAAGAATAAGGAAGCTATCATCGAACTTTTCGGTGAGGTAATCTCCAAAGTAGCTACTCGTCCAGGAGGATATACCAGAATTATCAAAACTGGATTCAGATTAGGTGACAACGCGGAAATGTGTATCATCGAATTGGTGGACTTCAACGAATTGATGTTGAAAGACGCTCAGCCAGCTAAGAAAACCACTAGAAGATCCCGTAGAGGAGGAGCTTCTAAAGCTGCAGCTTCCACTGAAGCCCCGGCTTCTACTGCTGCAGTAGCTGAAGAGGTACCTGCAAAGGATACTGAGGAGCCTAAGGCACCGGAAGCTTCTGCTGATTCTGCTGAAGAAGAAACTGACAACAAATAAGTTGGCCGGTGGAATAGCAATAGTGAAAGGATTGGACATTTGTTCAATCCTTTTTTTATACCCTTTTCATTTATCTTCCTTCCCAATAAATATTTAACTTTGGGCAATTATCTAGCAAAATGATCAAACAAAAAGCAACATTACTCCTGGCCGATGGGACGGTCTTTCACGGCTCTTTAATCGGTAATCCTGGTACAAACGGCGGTGAGATTTGCTTCAACACCGGAATGACTGGCTATCAGGAAATCTACACAGATCCATCCTACACAGGGCAGATTATCGTAACCACTACTTCTCACATAGGTAACTATGGGGTGATAGATGAGGAAGTAGAATCTGATCATCCGACTATAGGCGGGATAGTAGTGAATACGTTTTCAGATGTGTACTCCCGGCTAGATGCTTCAGGCTCGCTACAAGACTATTTGGTGTCTAATAAAATCACGGGAATAGCCGATGTAGATACCCGCCAGCTGGTAAGACACCTTCGCTCAAAAGGTGCCATGAATGCTATTATCAGCTCAGAATATGAAGGTGATCTGGAAGGCTTACAGGCTGAGTTGGATAAAGTGCCTGATATGGCTGGATTAGAACTTTCTTCTACGGTCTGTACCCAAGAGCCGTACTTTGTAGGGGATGAAAGCTCTTCGATTAAAGTGGCGTGCATGGATTTTGGGATTAAGAAGAACATTCTGAGAAACCTATCCGATAGAGGCGTTTACTGTAAAGTTTTCCCTGCCAAGACTTCTCTTGCCGAGATGGAGGAATGGGCTCCAAATGCCTATTTTTTATCAAATGGCCCTGGAGATCCTGCTGTGATGGATTACGCTGTAAAAACGACTAAAGACATCCTGGATACGGGGAAACCAGTTTTCGGGATCTGCCTGGGACACCAGCTGTTAGCTGAAGCCTGTGGTATCTCTACCTACAAAATGCACCATGGACACCGTGGCCTAAATCATCCTATCAAAAACCTGCTTACCGGTAAAAGTGAAATTACTTCGCAAAATCACGGTTTTAATATCACCCGTGAAGACAGCGAGCAAAATCCTGAGGTAGAAATCACTCACGTACACTTGAATGATAATACAGTCGCAGGTATCCGACTCAAAAACAAGCCGGCTTTCTCGGTACAATATCACCCAGAATCATCACCAGGGCCGCATGATTCCCGCTACCTGTTTGATGATTTTATTTCTTTAATCAATAAAAATTAATTCTCTAAAACCTTTTGAAACTATGACGTTGATCCAATCAATTCATGCAAGACAAATCCTCGACTCTAGAGGTAATCCTACAATCGAAGTAGATGTTTACACCGAAAATGGCGCTTTTGGACGTGCTGCTGTACCAAGTGGCGCATCTACAGGTATCAACGAAGCAGTGGAGCTTCGTGATGGTGATAAAGGCGCTTACATGGGCAAGGGAGTCATGAAGGCTGTTGCCAATGTAAATGACATTATCGCTTCTGAACTTGTAGGCTTCGATGTGTTTGAGCAAAACATGATTGATCAGATCATGATAGACCTGGATGGAACACCAAACAAAGGGAAATTAGGTGCGAACGCAATCCTTGGTGTTTCTTTGGCGGTAGCCAAAGCTGCTGCGATGGAGTCAAATCAGCCACTCTATAGATACATAGGTGGGGTGAATGCGAATACCCTTCCGGTTCCAATGATGAATATTATCAACGGAGGATCTCATTCAGATGCGCCTATCGCGTTCCAGGAGTTTATGATCCGCCCAGTAGGAGCACCTACGTTCTCTGAAGCTATGAGAATGGGGACTGAAATATTCCATAATCTGAAAAAAATCCTTCATGATAAAGGTCTTAGTACCGCAGTAGGTGATGAGGGTGGATTTGCACCTAATTTCTCTGGCGGAACCGAAGAAGCTCTTGGAAGTATCTTGGATGCTATTGAAAAAGCTGGGTACAAAGCCGGTGATGACGTGACTATCGCATTGGATTGTGCGGCTTCTGAGTTCTTTGTTGATGGTAAATATGACTATACTAAATTTGAAGGTTCTACAGGCGTGGCCAGAAGCAGAGAAGAGCAAGTCGCTTATCTGGCTGAGCTTACTGAGAAATATCCTATTGACTCTATCGAAGACGGCTGTGCTGAAGAAGATTGGGAAGGATGGGCTATGCTTACTGCCAAAATTGGAGATAAAGTCCAGTTGGTAGGTGATGACCTTTTCGTGACCAATGTAAAGTTTCTACAGAGAGGTATAGAAGAAAAATCTGCCAACTCAATCCTGATCAAAGTAAACCAAATCGGTACCTTGACTGAGACTATAAATGCAGTGAATCTAGCCCACAAAGCTGGCTTTACAGCAGTAATGTCACATAGATCAGGTGAAACTGAAGATTCTACCATCGCCGATCTAGCGGTAGCATTGAATTGCGGGCAGATCAAAACTGGTTCTGCTTCAAGATCTGACCGTATGGCTAAATACAATCAATTGCTTAGAATTGAGGAACAGTTAGGAGACTCTGCTGTGTTTAACGGCAAACTCTAAGAAGAATCCTTAAAAAGATATGTTATAAAGACAGTTCACCTAGTGGGCTGTCTTTTTTTTGCATCATTTTTGTAACTTGACCTCTATTAAGTCCCCTTCACTATGAGCAAATATTTTAAGTACACAAAAAGCTTTTACTTTCTTGGAATTGTTTTCTTTCTGGCGTGGATGATTTTTATCGATTCTAATAATGTGGTAAACCAGGTAAAATTGAGTAATAAACTGGGACAACTGGAGGATCAAAAGGAGTTTTATCTGGATAGAAAAGAAAAAATCAAGACTGAAAGGGAAGAATTGATGAGTAATCCAGAACTCTTGGAGAAGTTTGCCCGTGAAAAGTACTTAATGAAAAAAAACACTGAAGACCTGTATGTCATCGTTAAAAAGTAAATATCTTCTCTTATTTTTTCTTGCTTTTGTATTGTTTCAAACGTCATTATTTGCGCAACGCGAAATTTATGACGGTGATTCTATTCCTTTAAAGGAGCGATTATACTATGGAGGGAATTTTGGGATGCAGTTTGGTACAGTTACGTTCATTGATTTCTCGCCTTTAGTAGGGGTGATGATCACTCCTAAGTTCTCTTCTGGGGTAGGGATTACTTATCAGTATTTTAACGATAAAAGATATATCGGAGGACAAACCTCCTCCTATGGTGGCAGGCTGTTTAGTCGATATAATATATTCCCCAATATTTTCGCCCATGTAGAATACGAGTCAATTAATTTTGATAATTATAATCTTCGAACGGAACAGTTTGAAAGAATCTGGTCTAATGCGCTCTTCCTCGGTGGAGGATATTTTGCTCCATTTGGTTCTAGAGGAGGGGTTAACTTCACTTTTCTCTACAATGTTCTACATGACAACTTACGTTCACCCTATGGTGAACCTTATGTGATCCGTGTGGGTTTTGTGCTGTAGATACATTTAACGTTTTTCATGGAATCTTTTATTTCAAAACTATACAAGGCACATCAGGATTGCTCGGAATGCCCTTCACCTAAGATCGTCCAGCAATTTTTCGAAGATGTGTTGGGTTTATTGTTCCCGGAACATACCGTAGAGAAAATATGGGATAAGTCACAAATTGAGGCTAGTCTAATACGATTGGAGGATGATCTTTCTTCTATTCTGGAACGGAACCCACACCTTCATAGCGGAATGGGATCAAAGTTGGCACATGTTTTTTTCCAAAACCTTGAACAGGTTTTTGATTGGATTCATCAGGATGTGGACGCGATGTTTGAAGGGGACCCTGCAGCCAAGTCCAGAACAGAAATCCTCCGAAGTTACCCTGGGTTTTATGCGATTTCGGCTTATAGAATTGCTCATTCTCTCCATATGTTGGGAGTGAAACTGATCCCGAGAATGATCACTGAATTTGCCCATAGTCGGACAGGAATAGATATTCATCCAGCCGCAACTATCGGTCAGTACTTCTGCATAGACCACGGGACTGGGGTAGTGATCGGGGAGACTACTACCATAGGAGCCCATGTGAAGATATATCAAGGGGTGACATTAGGGGCTCTGAGTGTGGACAAAGCTGATGCGGATAGTAAAAGGCACCCGACTATTGAGGATAATGTGGTGATCTACTCTGGAGCTACTATTTTGGGAGGTAGTACAGTAATAGGAAGAGGAAGTGTGATAGGAGGGAACGTATGGTTGACCAAAAGTGTGGGGCCTAAAAGTAAAGTCTATTACCAAACGCAAATGTACCATGCGGATTCAGCTGTGACTGATATGTATGTATTCAAAAACGACCAAGACGAACTGAGTCATTAGAATGTGGTTTTTACCCGGGAAAATTAATTCTACTGGTGAAAAGATGTTTTTAGGGGCTTTCCGATAATTAATCTTGAACACATGAAGCTATTTGAACTTATAGGAAATACACCGCTGGTGGAGTTGGATCATATTACCGTAAACCCAGCAGTTAAGATTTTTTGTAAACTGGAAGGCCAGAATCCAGGTGGAAGTGTAAAAGATAGGGCAGCTTACAATATGCTCAGAAGCGCTATGGGCCGTGGCGAAATCAAATCCGGTGACAAACTGGTAGAAGCGACCAGCGGAAACACGGGGATTGCTTTGGCGATGGTAGCGAAAGTTCTGGGCTTGGAGATGACCTTGATCATGCCTGATAACTCCACGAAAGAGCGGGTAATCTCAATGGAAGCCTATGGCGCTAAGGTAATTTTGACTCCTGCTGCCGACACCATTGAATATTCAAGGACCCTTGCTGAACAGATGAACAAGGAAGGTTATTTTATGCTGGATCAGTTTGGCAATCCGGATAATTACCTGGCTCACTATAAAACTACTGGGCCGGAAATATGGGAAGATACCGATGGGAAAATCACTCATTTTGTATCTGCTATGGGGACTACAGGTACCATCATGGGGGTTTCCAAATACCTAAAAGAGAGAAATCCTGATATTCAAATAGTAGGAACACAACCCACAGACGGATCCAGTATTCCTGGAATCAGAAGATGGTCAAAGGAATTTTTACCGAAGATTTTTGATCCTAGCCGTGTGGATCAGGTGATAGATGTGAGTCAGGATCAGGCTACAGAAATGACCAGAAGAATGGCCAGAGAGGAGGGGATACTAGCCGGTATGAGTAGTGGAGGAGCACTGCATGCTGCGATCGAGCTTTCCAAAACCCTGAAGGAAGGAGTGATTGTATGCATTACCTGCGACAGGGGGGACAGGTATTTAAGTTCTGATCTATTTGGTTAAATCGCCCTAGGAATGATTTGCCCTGATTGAGGTAGAAATGCAATACAATGGATTGAGGCTTGGCGGATTTTCAAAGCTGGCGATTTTTTTTAAAGCCTCTATATAATACTTAATCCTTGATTCGCCGGGTATTAACCCATTTTGTTGGCCTACAGTTTACTTAGGCAGCTGGTTTGCACTAATTTATTTGAACCTGGTTGACAGGTTTAAATTTGAATGCCTAAACCAACTATTGCCATGAATTCTATCAATAAAAACCAAGAAGAATTTAACAGGGAAGATTTAAGAGGATCAGAAGCTGTGGAAAAAATCCGTAGTCTGATCGATAAGTCTGGCTCATGCTTTTTTGTGACATCCACCAGTCTGAATAATTCCCATAAATCCCGGCCCATGTCAGTTCAGAAAACTGATGATGCTGGAAACATCTGGTTTCTCAGTGCTAAAGACAGCATGAAAAACATGGAAATCGTAGCGGACACTGATGTGACCTTATATTTCCAAGGCTCATCTCATTCAGACTTTCTGGAGCTCAATGGTCATGCTGTGATCTCGTATGATAGGGGAAAAATCGAAGAACTTTGGGGTCCTACTGTCAAAGCATGGTTTACAGAAGGAAAAGATGACCCAAGAATATCCGTGATCCAATTTATTCCGGACAGTGGATATTATTGGGATAATAAGCATGGAAATGCTGTGGCGGGTATCAAGGTGTTGATCAGCGCCATTGCAGGAAAAACAATGGATGATTCCATTGAAGGAACTTTAAACGTGTAGTTGGGGCACTTTAAAGTTCATAGGTGATCCGGTTTCCGGATCACCTTTTTTCATTCTTCAGTTTCTATTGATAAAGTAGTCTATCCCAAAGGTCAGCCCGCCTAAAGTGGCAGTATATGGATCAGGTCTAAATCCTGAAAAATATTCTTTTCCTGTAGAGAAAATAGCATAAATACCACATCGCTCCCCAAGTCAACAAAGCCGTTATTGCTTTCACGGCATGCGCTCCAAAACCAATGGGAGTAAATATTCCTGAACTGAAAATCTCCACAAAGCCGAAGAGCCAGCGATGTGCCAAAACTTCAGCAAAAAGGTAAATGAAAATGGAATTCATGCCAACGACGGTGATTGGAAAAACCCAGACTTGGCTTTTCTTTACATCCACCAACCAATAAAAGAATGCCAGAGCTAAAATTGCCCAACCTCCTGATGCAAAGCTGAAAGCTGTTGTTGCTATGCGCTTAATAATAGGGGTGATTCCTGTGAAATCCAGCCCATAGCCTATCGCTAAACAGATGCTTCCCACAATTAGTAACGCTTTGATTTTTACAGCATCTGTTTTCGAAGAAAGCAGCAGATTACCGCACATGGCTCCCCAGATGGTATGCGCTGCAGTAGGTATGCAATTGATCGCTACCCATCCACCGTTGTTTATTTTGCCCATTAAGAGCATATCGATATAATTCCCAAAGTTACTGCCATGCTCATAGGGTGTTTCAGGGTTGTACCACCTATACATGATTTCGGTCAAAAGCAATAAACCCATTGAAACTCCCAATTGTACTTTCCATGACTGTCTGATCAATAGGAAAGTGACAAGAATAGTAAAGGAAAGTTGCGTCAGTACATTCCAAAGTTCAAAAACCAACTCACCCGCATATACACAGTGGAGACCTGTGCCGAACAGGAAAAGCAGTAAACATCTCTTTAAGATATGCTGTGTGACCTTCTTTCTATCTCCGGAATCTGCCATTCTTTTGTTTAAGGAAAATGGCATCGCTACGCCCACGATAAACATAAAAAAGGGCTGGATCAAATCCCAAAACCTCAGCCCATGCCAGGGATGGTGTGTAAACTGTGTGAAAAACCAATGCGCTAAACTTCCTTGTGGACTAGCTTCCAAAAATGATTCATAAATCCATGCAGCCTCAGCTATCAGCAGGCACATGGTGAGTCCCCGATAAACATCAAGGGACACCAGACGATTTTGGATTGGGCTAATATTTGTCATTTGATTCCGCTAATAACTATCGGTGCTGATCGAATAAGATCATATTGCCATCAGGATCTTTTAGCATAAAGCTGGCAGGACCTGAAGTGGTTTCGTCAGCAGGATTGAGGATTTCTATTTCACGGGATTTTAGCTTTTGCTGTATTGTTCGGATATCATCGAATGTGGGGATCTCCTTTGCGTTCTCGTCCCATCCTGGATTAAATGTCAAAATATTTCCTTGAAACATTCCCTGGAATAAGCCAATGAGCGCATTTTCATTTTTCATGATCAGGTAATTGCTTTCCATAGCTCCCCCAAATACTTCAAAGCCCATGGTTTCATAAAATGCCTTTGATTCTTCCAGGTTTTCTACGCTAAGACTGACCGAAAATGCTCCAAGTTTCATGTTTTCCTTTGGTTTAAGTTCTGGCTTTTGATTCTCTGCCGGAGCAAAAAAAGAACGTACAAATAAGCCAAGACTAAATGAAATTGAAATGGCTATGATGAGCGTAGTAAACCTGTTCATGGTGAAGTGATTAGTTGAGAAATTTCAGCAAGCTTATCATCGTACCCAAATGCATTCCTTCGTGGTAATTATTAAATGTAATCGCATCTGCAGCATTGGCAAGATGAAATCCCTTGGAGGTGGTGTAAGGCATATAATTATCCAATTTCCCAGAATTGAAGTCTTTTTTAGTCTGTTCGATGGGCGTAATCAAAAGCTCTTTGAAAAGCTCGACTGTGTCTTGTGGTTCAGGGATGTCAGGTTTTGTTCCAGGTTTATATTTTTGGAAAAGATCATCAGTAATGTTTAAAGGCACATTTGCCAGTCCATAGACCAAGCGTTGTTGTACGACAATGACATGACCAATATTCCAAAGCAGGTTATTGTTGAATCCTTCAGGAATCTTGTTTAGTTGTTCAAGTGAATTGTGAATGAGGAATTTAAGAAGAATGTTTCGGTTGTTTTCCCAGATATGGAAGTCGTTATTCATGGTTTATAGTTAAGTGTAACTAGGGTTGTTATTGGTTTTCGAGTTTGTATCGTCTCAGTCGGCTTTTAGTTTCTGCCAGTTCATTTTGGAGTGAGTCCACTTTACTGAGTAGATTGAATATCACATCTATGCCCTCTGGGTTGACTTGGAGATCCTGATGGATTCTGATCATTTTTTCCAGGTCAGCTATTTTTTCCTCAGCTATACACCGGGTTTGTTCGATGGTGTGGATTTCAATTAGACCAAGATTGGACAAGGCATCCACAAAGGAGACTTCGATCTCGTAATGGGTGCAAATCGTCTCGATTACTATCAATTCTTGCTGTGCCATCTTATCGTAGTTTTTTTAGTTCTTCAAACAACCTCTTTTCTTCTGCGCTCAGATTCGTTGGGTTTTTAATAGAGTAGGTGAGGATGAGATCCCCAAATTCTCCTTCTTTCTTATAAACGGGAAACCCCTTTCCTTTCAGACGGACTTTTGTTCCGTTCTGGCTTTCCGGAGTAACTTTTAGTTTAACTTTACTATCAAAAGTATCCGCAACAAGTTCTCCCCCCAGCATAGCGGTATAGAGATCCACTTCGACATTTGCGTAAAGATTATCCCCTTCCCGTTGGAATTTCGTGTTGTTCTTGATGTTGAATTTGATATATAAATCTCCATTTGGTCCTCCATTGATACCAGGAGCTCCTTTCCCTTTTATCTTGATCGTCTGTCCATCGGCAATTCCCGCAGCTATGGTCAGGCGAATATTTTCCCCATTGACGGTGAGTACCTGCTTGTGTGTTTTATAAGCGTCCAGGATGCTGAGTTGCAGTTCGGCATGATAGTCTTGGCCTTTGAATTTGGCAGTACGCCCTCCTTGGCGAAAGCCTCCACCGGCACTGCCAAACATAGACTCAAAGAAGTCCGAATAATCCCGGTCTTCAAATCCTGCTTGTCCCCCAAATCCTGATTCTCCATATCCTTGGCTTCTTCGCTGCCCTGCACCTTGAGCACCTGCCTGTTCAAATTGATCGGCATGCTTCCAATCCTGGCCATACTTATCGTATTTTTTACGCTTTTCAGGATCACTAAGTACTTCATTTGCTTCGTTTACTTCTTTGAATTTGAGTTCAGCTTCCTTATCGTCAGGATTGACGTCCGGGTGATATTTTCGTGCGAGTTTGCGATAAGCTTTCTTAATGTCAGCCTCACTGGCACTTTTGTCAATTCCTAGGACGCTGTAGTAATCTATAAATGCCATAGTTCAGATCGGAATTTACTTAGGATTAGAAAAATGTAAGTAGAAAATCAAATGTGACTTTCTTCCAATCAATATACTGAGAATGATGCTAAAACAGAAAAGCAGCCGATTATTCCTGCTTATTTTCATTGATCAATAAAATGCCTGTTAGGCTCAGTATAATCACGTTTTCCTCCGATTGCCGTAAAGTCAGGGATTGGATTTGAATACGTATTTTGACATTTTTTTCAGTCTTGGAAATGACCATTTCATCTTCCTCCAGAATGTGATATCCACTTTCGTATCTGGTGAGAAGGTCGTTTAAATAGTGGGGAATATTTATTTCTATCTGCTGATCCTCCCATTTTAATATCAAATTGGATTGGATATCCTGATCAATATCCAGTCTGTACTTTTTGTCGTCGGATATTTCTGTTGAAGAATCCCATTCACTTAGCTCAATAAGGCTCAGGTACTCATATTCCGAGATGTCCAGCTCGAACTTACCACTTGCTTGGAGACTTAAGGTTTTTGACCCTTCATCTCTTATCCTCCTTTGGTAGGGTGGGACATAAGGCAAACCCATAGTTTCTATAAATAATTTGCTTGGTGCGACGGTTGTCATATCGAACCTGCCCTTATTGAATTTCCTTACAAGACTATCCATGTCCTGCTCAAACCACGAATAAAGATTCTCCATACCATGATAATCTTCAAGGTATTCAAGTATAGAGCTTACTTCGTAGAGTTTTTCAGTCGGAAGGGAATTAGTGTGCAATTCCTTAATAGGCTTTGGTTTTCCGTCATTTCCGATCTTCCATTGCACTTCATTTTGGATTTTGTCCTGAACCAAGATACTGTGTTCTGTCAAAATCTTCACCAGACGGTTTCTTTGCATCAACTCACTAAGACCAAACATCCCCCATGGGCCAAAAGAGGAGAAGAGCATGACCACCGCCAGAGAGAGTGGAATGATTTTGATATTTCGCTTGCCCAGTGAATAGTATATTGAAATGAATCCCAGCCAGATTCCCATCAAGGTGATAATGTATCGGTTTACAGTAAGACCATAATCTTGGATTCGAATACCTATAGCCAAGAAAAGCAGAATGATCAGGGGAATGAGAAACACATAATATCCTCGATGAAACTTCTTGATCCAACCGCTTTCTTTCCATTGATGGTAGGGATACAGTAGCAGATTGGTGAAGATCCCCAACACCGAAATAGCTATGATCATATAACTCACTATTCCTTTCGGCCAGTCTCCTGTGAAAATGATTTTCCCTCCATAAAAATACAGAATACAGAGATAGACCAATAGGAGTGGTATCAGGATAAACTGTGTGAAAATCTTTAGCGCTTTAGGGTAATCCCCTTGAGTCAGCTCACTGTCAAAAGTATTCGGAATACCGGCTAAGAAAAACCAGGTGTTGAATATGGCGTAAGTAACGACAAATAGCTGGGCATAGGTTTCTTCTTGAATGGTAACTTCGAAAAGGGCATTTATTGCCAGTAAGGCAAGAGATATTCCTATAAAAATCACCGATGAATAGTAGATTCCCGTCACTAACCGGATGAATAAATTCTTGTTGTAATTCCAAAACCCTTCCTGATTATCGCTCCCAACATAGGGAAGGAAGGATACCATCAAGTGAATGGCCAAATTGTAAATAGTGTATCGTATATAGGGGATGCGGGTATTGGTATACACGTCCTCTGAATGGAAACTCATGTAGATTAATCCTAAAAAGACAAGACCGATAATCCATGAAATACTACGCTGAAAGAGGGAGAATCTCTTCTTTTCTGCAAATACGTCGATACAGAAAAATAGCGGGATTCCTAGACCAAAAGTCAGTAATAAGTTGAGAAACCTCAGGTCGTGTGAAGAGTTTAACTCTATCATCCAACATCCCAAGCCCGCAGCCAGAAAGCCGAAAAACAAACTCAGAGGGAAGCGTAATGCAGCATGTGTTCCATCTTGCTGTAGCTGGGTGATTGATGGGAATTTCATCAGAATTAATTAGGTTGGAAAATGTAATCAAACAAAGATAGAGGCTGTCTCATAAGTAAGTTTTCTTGTCAGACTGAGCGAAGTCGAAGCCTTTGTTGCGCTAATTAAGCCAATTTCGACTTCGCTCAATGTGACAATTATGAGTTAGTTTCTTGAAAATTACATTCGTTATAAACGAATGTTGAATGAATTTTTAGAACGGATATCCGATAGCAAAATTGAAGATCAGGTTCTCCCTTCTCCATGTTTTGCTTCCTATGTCAAAGGTGTTGCCCCATCGCTCCCCTTCTTCCAGATAAGGGACACGCACAGGTGTAGCCAGGTCGAAACGTATTACAAAAAACTGGATGTCTATCCGCAGGCCTACTCCTGTACCTATCGCAAGTTCATTCCACCAAGACTTGGTGAATTTACCGCCAGGCAAAGCCTCATTGTCATTCATCAGCCAGATGTTTCCAGCATCCATGAAGAGTGCGCCTTTCAGCAGAGACACTATAGGGAACCGGTATTCTATATTTCCCTCTATACGTATGTCACCGGATTGGTCAAAGAAGGAGTTTACGTCAAAACTTTCCGGTCTGTAAGTACCAGGGCCAATGGATCTGATCCGGAAGGCCCGCACACTGTTTGGCCCTCCTGAAAAGTACTGCTTCACATAAGGAAGAGAGGAAGAATTGCCGAAAGGAACACCGACTCCTCCGAATAGCCGGGTAGCTATGGTTTGGTTTTTAGTTAGATTCCAATGGTATCTCAAGTCCACATCTGCTTTGCCATATTGTGCATATTCTAAACCTAGGAATTTTCCGTCATCCCGCCCAAAAGCTTGATCGACTAGACTCAACGTGTTGCCGGCAAAGTCCAGTCCCAGTCCCAGAAAATATCCATGAGTTCGGAATCTGTCATTCAATTTGTTATAGTTGAAGGTATAATTGATCCCGGCGATAAAATTCTGTTCAAAGCTTCGTCTTAAGAAAGGGTTGTCATCCAGGATCTGGTCAAATTCAGGAGAAGTTTTGCTGAGATTTACCACACTCAGGCTAATTGGGTTGATCTCATGGTAAGCATATTTATTTGCGTTCCAGAAATAACCATAGTTTGCCGATACGGAATTCAGGTTATAAAGTCCGCCTCTGCTTTGGTATTCTACCCCTACGCCCATTTTTGTTTTTGGGACGGATAAACTGAATTTTTCCCTGATCGGTACAAAGAAGATGACTCTTGGGAAGATGAGATCGGCTTTTAGTCCAAGTTCTAGAGATCTTAATCCTTTTCTGTCTGACCCACCGGCTACCTGAAATTCATACCCAATACTTCCTGTCAGGTTTAATGTTTCGCCGCCTTTGAAGAGATTGCGGTTTCTATAAACAAGGTTCAATGCCGGGCCTGCAAAGTTGTTGGATTTGGAAACGGCCAGTAATTCTGCCCTCACTGAGCGTTTGGTCATTGGGGATAAGTAAAAGCTAGCTTTCAGATGCCCCAAAGAATCGTTGGTAGACAATTCTTCATAGCGAAGATTTACAAATTTGTAATTACCGATAGTACTGAGACGATTACTGGAAAGTCTGGAAAGGATAGGATTGTAGCGTTGCTCCTCCTCAATGAGTATGTATTCATTTAATAATCTTGGTTTGAATACCAGATTTCCCTGAATAAAATTTTTATTGTCCAGCCTCGTAGTATCTAGCTTTTCTCCATCCTCATCGATGGAATAATTTGGAAACACGTTGATGGTGTCGATTTGATATGGAATTATACCATTTGATGGGACGTTTTTTTTCAGTCTCAAGTACAACTTAAATAAACGCAAGCTGTCAGAAATATTGGTGTCTGCCTCAAATATCAGGTAGTCGGAATTGAAGTTGTAATATCCTTTTTCTTTCAGTGTGGAATCTATCCTAGTCCTTTCGGCATTCAGGGTATTTAGATCAAACCTGCTGCCTGAATCCAGTTTAGTCTCTTTCATTAAAGCGATGATCTCCCTGTCGATTTCCATACTGTCCCGCTCTATTATTACTTCTGTCAGGGTATATGGAGTGGAGATATTTGCCACATAATCCACCTTGGCAAATTTACCTTTGCGGATGACCTCTGAGTTTGCTGTGCTATAGAAGAAACCACGGTTTTCGAGCCTATTTAATATTAGTTCTTCTGTTCGAGACGGTTCTACTTTACTGAAATAAACAGGTTCTTCACCTATTTTCTTGTTCAGAAAGCGATTGATGAACCCAGGTTTTTCTTGAGTCCCTTTGTAATGTGCCCACAGTCCTACATACATCCCGAGAAATTTGCTGTTGGGTTCTGGCCGTAATAAACCTTCTAATTCTTCTTCTACTTTGTCCAGCCCTTTGATGTCAGACTCATTATTAATCTCCAATTCAGCGCCTTTGTAAAGAAATTCTCCCTCAGGGATATACTTTTTCACATTGCAGCTGATAAGCCCTGCAAGCAGAATCAAAGCCAATATTAATGAGTTAGTCTTCATTTTCTTCCGCTTCCTTTTTTTGTTTCCTTTTGTCAGCTTTCTTTACCTTCTTGTTTTTCTCCTCCAGCTCATCTATTGGATTGGTTTTTTCTTCATCTTCAGTATTGGGAGTTCTCCAAAGTTCAGGGAATTCGTTAAACTCCCGGTTGAATATCAAGCCACCGCCGGTAAGGATAAGTTGCCCGTCGATGATGCTTTCGAATTGGTTTTTTCGGAAGGCCCGTATCCTCCATCTACCATCCTCGGTAAGCATATATTCGAAACTAATATTTGCCAATACAGTATTTGCCTGTTCTGAACTCTGGGAACTTCCCTCCAAATCCACCTGACTGCCCACTTGTACTATGAGCCTGTCATCAAATAGTGATTGCTGTGCATTAATATTCAGGTCAGTCCTGTTTTGTGCACTACCCGATTGATAATCCTGGTAACTATCCACATCGAAACCTACCTGGAAGCCGCTGTCTCCAAACAGTTTATTGGAAAGCGCATTCATCTGATCTGAAAGAACCTGACTGACACTGTTTCTGGCTATTGCTTCTGCACCTCCTCCAGAGCCATCACTTCCAGAAGAAGGGAAGAATCTATTGAGCACCAAAAGTGAGAAAACCTGTTTGTTGAGCTCGTCTTCCTGTTCGTTGATCTGTAATACTCTGGAGTAAACATTTCCTCCAAAAGCACCTCGCTGGTTTTCCGGCATATCGAGGGTAAAGGAGATTTCCGGTTTTAGTAATTCTCCATTGATATTCAGATAGACTAGGAATGGAAGCTGCTGTTGATATTGTGACTGGGTTTGATTATTACTCCCTGTAAGCTGGGCAGACATCAATGCGGACGCTGCCGTTTCTACCTTATAAATTGCTTGGATTTCCATGGAGGCATCCATAGGATCCCCGTTCCAAGTGATGCGACTACCCGGATTGATTTCGAACTTTCTACTTACCAGGTTATAAAGTGACATTTCATAATGTCCTCCTGTAATTTCATAATTCCCGCTTAGCGTGATCCGCCCATTGGGATTAATATCCATTTGCAGGTCAGAATCTCCGGATATCTGTAGATTGTCACCAGTGGCGGGATCTATGACTATGGTGAAGAGTGCATTTGGATCGGTCTTCAAAAGAGCTCGAATATCGAATCCTGAGAAGGCATTGGTAGTCTCTTCGATCTGTCTTGTGAGGATATCGTCTGGGTTTTCCTTATTGACAAAAAGAACCACCCCCTCTCTTTCTACTAAGTCTAGCTGTGATTCAGGTATAATTACCGTTAAGTCAGTATTGTTTTTTATTCCCAGTTCGGCACGGACTACTGGAAGCACCAGGTCTCCCCGAATGGTGACATTCGCATCCAGGCTTGCTTTACCATAAATGAGATCATTCTCTCGATCTGTGGAATTCACCGCCATAAAGTTCTTAGCTGTCAGTTTCAGGTCGAATGATGGATTGATGTAACTTTCAGTGAAAACTGTGCCTTCAATGGAGAAGGTGTTGTTTTCGGTATCCCTAATAGTGAAATTATCCAAATACACTCCCGCATTATCAATCCTGATAGATTCATTGGATAGCAGATATTTTGTACTGAGCTGAGCAGGGACAAAGGAAGCTTCGTGGAATTGGAACTCGCCCTCATACTTCGGGTCAGTAGTAGTACCGTTCGCAGTGATGGTTCCAGATAAATAGCCTGATCCATCGAGAATCTGATCCTGTGATAGCCCTGCGATTTTTTGCATTTCTATCCTGTTCAGATCCATTTTCAGATCAAAATTCCCCCCAGCCTCATCTGCGATGAATTCTCCGTTCAGATCAAAGTCCACACCATCGTCTTTCAGACTCAAGGAAAGAAGGTAGTTTCCCAGACTCTTGGCAGTTGCCTCCAGACTCATGTTTCCTAGTGGCACATCTAAGACTTTTAGACTATCCACCTGTAAATCGCCCATAAGTCCCGTGGCACCAAATGGGTTTTCAATGACAAGTTTCCCCTCCATCTTGCCACCTGCAATAATTTCATCAGGATTCAGAAGACTGGTAATAGTGGAGAGTCTAAAGCCTTTGAAGATTAATGCTATATTTTCATCACTGAAGCCTTCAGCATTATTTAGCATGGAGAGTTCTTGGTTGGCCTTGGTGAATTTGAAGTCTTTAAACTCCAGATTATCGCCAGAATATTTCACGGAATTTTCTTCAGGTACATTCCATTGTTCACCTTTCAGAACCAGGTCAATAGAGGAGACATGATAGCTCAGCGTGTCCCCTTTTATACCTATATCAGAGGCTATATGATAAGTACGCTCATCCTCTTCATAGGAATGAAAGTCAAAGTATAGTCTTGAGTCTGCAAGTTGACCAGTGATGAAGGTCTTACCCATGCTCAGAGGCCCAGAAGTCAAATCTTGAAAGCCAAAATAGAGACGGAGTTCCTTCTCATTTGAGCGGATTCTGAGCCCAAGACTATCCACTTCCGTACCTGCATAATTAATATAAGGGAAGTCTATGGTGGCAGTAAGTGAATCTACGTTTTGGAAATAATCGGCTTTCACACTTGCTGAGTCAAAGTCCTCCAATCCCTGTAAGAGTACCTCAGTAAGTAAGGGGTCATCTGAAATCTTCAGATCCATATTCATGACTATATTTCCGGTTCCAATTTGTGTAGAGGAATCCAATTCGTCTAGGTAATGCCGGAAATGTGCCGCCAATGCTTCGCTTAAGTCTGCGGGATTTGTATTGGTATGTACATATCCATTGAGCAGTTTGCTGGCAATATTCACGCTTGTGGAATCTTCTCTTATGCTGGCATCCAAGGAAATTCTTCCCAGTGGGTAATTGCGGTTGTCGTAGAGAATCGTCCCCCCATGGAGTAGAGCTTTTAGATCGAATTCGGCTGGATTTCCTTCGAAATCCGCATCTAGTTTTAGTTTGGCTCGGGAGTTAATTGCAGTAAGGCCAAGTGCATAGAAATCCGCTCCTTCTAGGTTCAGGTTGAGATTGATGATAGAATTATTAGAATCAAGATCTAGTTTGGTCAACAAAGAGAAATCCAGAAACTCTGATTTTAATCCAGCTTCCAAATCTCCTGCACCATCAACTAATTTACCTTCCAGTTTCAATCCTGAATAATCCGATCCATACAGGAGAAGACGCTCAAAAGAGGAAGTTAACTCCGCATTCAGGTTGTTCAGATTTGAGCCAGCCCCTTTTGCCTGAATAGCGAATGTCAAGGTGTCTAATTCCGGCTGCTTGAGTAGATTTCCGAGTTGAAGCTGATCTACTTTGAGGTCGGCGTCGAAGGTTAAATGTCCATCATTTTTATAGGATCCGGTAAGTAGGATATTGCCCATGTCTGTCTCCAGATCCAAGTCTGCGAGAAGATCGTCCACCATCCCACTGACGCTGGCCTGCAGGTCTATTTGCTCTGGGAATTTCACTCCATAATCTTCTTCCTTTACAAATTTTAAAAGCGTTTCCCGATTTGTGACAAGATTGATTTCAGGGAAGTCAAAGGAAAGCTTGTCCACATCCATCGGGTTTTGGATTGATCCATTTGCGCTGAAACCACTGGATCCCCAGTGCAAGTTGAGGCGGGAAATGGTCAGGGCTTTCAAATCTCCACGTGTGATTAAATCCACTGAAATAGGGGCTTTGGCCAGTTCACGAATCAGGGTGTCTTGGGCTAGTGAGGGCTCAAAAAAGTAGCTGTCGCGGACATCCAGTTTGGATTTGTTGACTACCAGATCAAAGCTAAGACTTTCGTAATCGTCAATAAGTGCTTGAATAGAGGGGTACTTGAGTACTATGGTTGCGTCCAGGTTGCTCCGATTGGTAACTAGTAATAGGTTGTCCACCTCGGTAGATTCATTTCCTGCCTCCAACTCAAACTGAAATTCCTTCAATTCAAAACCACTGCCTTCCTGGAAGTGAAATCCATGCAAAGTTGCTCCGACTGTTTCATCCTTTAAGTATAGGTCTTCTGCGTCAAAGCTGAGATTGGAGATAGCAATAGCTTCTGGGTTAAACCTCCCTTTTCTAATTGCCACATCTGCGGATTTGTATTCTATGTCCGTGGAGTCTATAGAGATTTGCTTAGCTTCTACTATCCAAGTCGGCCACTCGAAGGGACCAGAATCGGTGGGCTCTACTGGATCATTTTGTGAAGCGACTGAAAAATCATGATAGAGGATGGATGATTTTTCTAATATAATATTCCTAAGTTCGATGTCCTGAGATCGCAAATCTGCCTTTGGTAGCTCCACCAATAAGTTTCCAATATGAACCTGTGCTTTCTGATTGTCTGGCTCGCTGACGTAATCCGCTACGATATTGGTAAGTGTCAGTTCGTCCAGGTTCAGGATGGGAAGGGGTGATTCTTCGGAGTATTCTTCTGAAGAAGGAAAAGGCTTAGATTGATGGTATTTTATTGAGCTGTTTTGAAGGGAGACTTTCTTGATGTCAAATTCATATTTTTCTAAATCCAAACCTGGAATAGTGACTGCCAATTCGCCAAGTAGGACGGCAGCATCAATACCCATCATCTCGTCCACATAAGTTATGTCAAAGTCCCGGAGAGAGATGGGGGAAAGTTTGATTTGCAAAGGTTCCGAAGCGGTGGTGTCCGCAGCGACTTGGGTAGTATCCGCAGGTTGGGTAACGAAAGCCTCAATCAAGAAATCAAAATTAAACTTTTCTGTCTCCGCGCTTCTACTCACCCTGGCTACTAGCCCTTCCCAGTCTAGTTTGGTTACACTGATATTTCCGTTGGCGATTAGTGGGGCAAAGGCTACTCCTGCTTCTAGGTTTTTTGAATAAACTAACGTGTCTCCAGCACTGTCTTCCAAATACAGATCTTCCAGATATATGTTGCCCGAAAAAGTGATGAAAAGCCTCTTTATGGATATTTCTGTGCCTGTTTTATTAGATACAAAACTGGTCGCTTTTTCCACGACAATCCCCTGACCCCAAGGGCTTCGGATAAATAGAATCAGAGCACCTAAAATCACCAGAATTACGGCGATAATGATCCCCAGAATCTTTAAAAGTTTTTTGAAAAAGCGTTTAATAGACTTGAGCGTTTAAATAATGGCAGTAAATGTACTAGTCACTAAGCTAAGGAAGCGACAATAAATAAGCCAGCTTAGCAGGAGTATTCCATTACTTTTTTAGCTCAACGGAGGATGAATATGAATTACGGTTTTCGTCAATCCCTTTTTTTATAGGTCCTCATGTATTCAGCCATTTCCTCGGGTGTCATTTTCTTCTCAGATCCTGGGGTTAGCTCTATGGCTTCCTGAATAGCTTTGTCAGCGCGGTCAATGAACTTTTTAGGTTTGTCTTCAGACTTGATCAAGTCAAAAGCATCGTACAATTCTCCAGTGGCTGTATATGCACCATAGCTGAGTTGATTGCCATCTATAGATATCAATTGATATAACTGCGTGTTGGAGGCTGCGCGATCCATCCATTTGTCAAATGTCAGGTTATACATTTTTGGGCCACTTACGGACACCACATATACAGGGCCTTGGGCTGCAGGATCTTGGTTTGCTACGCCGGAAGGCAGGTTTCTTCCACGGCCGTAGGAGTGGTCATGTCCTTGCAGGACTAAGTCGACCTTATATTTGTCAAATATAGGTTTGAAGGCTTCCCGAAATTCCTTGTTGTCCCGGCCAGTGCCAGAAGAGTAAATAGGATGGTGAAAAGTAATCACAGTCCATTTTTGTGTGTTCTCGGCAAGTACTTTTTCTAACCAAACTCGTTGGGTTTCCATTGATTTTTCATCTAGGACTATCTCCTGGGAATTCAGGGATATAATCCTCAAATCGGAATAATCGATGTAATAAACTGTTTCTTTAAATTCTTTGGGGCCATTTTCAGGAAAGGTGAATTGTTTTTGCCAATGATAGTCCAGTACCAAAGTACCATCCTCATTGCGGTTGTATTCATGATTGCCGGGAGTACTGACGCTGGGAATCATCGCATTGATAAAACCTCCCGCATGATTCCATTCGCCCCATTCTTTGTCGGAATGTGTCCTGTTGATCAAGTCACCGGCATGTAGCATAAATGCAGCTTTTGGTAAATTGGAGTAGGCCTGGCGGATAATCCGGGACCACTGGGATTTTAAATTGTTTTGGGCATCGCCGAAGTAGATAAATGAGAAAGGAGTGCCTTTTTCAGGAGCAGTCGTGAATTGAAACCATTCAGACCAAGAGCCTTCATTCCCTACCCGGTATGCATAGGTAGTGGCTGGTTTTAATTCGCGGAAAGTCACGGAGTGGTAATTTGCCTCTACACTATCCGTTTCCAGGTATTCTGTCTTCGCATCAAAAGTATCTACACTGTCCAGATAGATTGGCGTATTAGGCGCTAAAATAAACTGAGCTTTAGAACTCGTTACTTCTGCCGAAGTCCTCCAAGTCACGGATTGTGTGGTAAGGGGAGTATCCGACCAGGTAAGGACTATGCGGTCGGGAAATTCAGAAGGGAGAAATTGCTGCGCAAAGAGATTGATAGAGAAAAATAGAAATAATAGCGAGGCAAAAGCAAGTTTAAAGGCGGGATGCATCAAATTGAGGTTTTATGAGAATGAATAGGCAAAGAAGCCGCTTTAAGTGCAGTTATCTTTGAAAGTTGTGTTAAGTAATTTTTAAATCGACCTTAGTTGGCAGTATTCGATCTGAATGAACATCCAGTGTCCTAATTAATCTTGTCATTCCAGCTCCCCAAAAAAGGAAGCAAGGGCAAAAGGATTTATTCATCAGTAAAAGGAGAAAAGGCCTCTTCATGAAATCTGATCTAAATATTCTACTTCAATTTATTCATTTTTGATCCAAGACTTGCTATTAGTTGGCTTGTTTTTTATCCCAAATATCTGATAAAGAGAAAGTAAAACAGGATAACTGATTTTTATTAGATTAATTCTAAATAACTCTTGTTTAGAATTAATCTAAGTAATAGGTTTGCAGAATATTTGAAACCAAACCAAAATGAATCGTAGAATTCTACTTCTCACCAACCTGCTTTTCCTTAGTGTTTTCGGCGCGATTGCCCAGTCTGCGAGCATCAAAGGATATGTGACTACCTCGGATGAACAGCCGATGGAATTTGTGAATGTCGGCATCAAGGGTCTCACAAAAGGGAATGCTACTGACAGAAACGGTTTTTTTGAAATCAAAAATATTGCACCGGGCACCTATACTGTTTATGCTTCTTTTGTTGGGATTGAAACTCAGGAAAAAAGCATTCGGCTAAACGCCGGAGAATCACTCTCGGTAAACTTTGTGTTGACAGAAAGTTCCACTGATCTGTCAGAAGTAATCGTGACAGACCAGTCTTCCAATAGGTTCTACTCGGACAGCAATTTTACCATTGCCAAACTCCCGCTTACTGACCTTCAGAATCCCCAGGTTTACAACTCTGTTTCTTCCAAATTATTAAAAGAACAGGTAGTGACCAATATGAATGATGCATTGAAAAACGCCACTGGTATCACGCGGCTGTGGGAATCTACAGGGCGAGGTGGCGACGGTGCGGAGTATTATTCCATGCGTGGCTTCTCTGTGCAGCCGACTATGGTAAATGGCATGCCAAGCCTTAATAATGGTGGATTGGATCCTGCTAATGTGGAAACTGTAGATGTGATCAAAGGCCCATCTGGGACACTTTTTGGGAGCGCCGTGATTTCATACGGGGGATTGATAAACATTACTACGAAGCGACCTACCGGTACTTTCAAAGGGGAAGTAGGATTTATCACCGGGAACTATGGGCTAAACAGAATCACCGGTGATGTGAATGTGCCGCTAAATGAAAATGCATCTATGCGTGTGAATACGGCTTACCAATCCAACAATACATTCCAGGATGCCGGGGGCAGAAATTCTTTCTTCATCGCTCCATCATTCAAATTTGAAGCGAGCGAAAGACTTACATTCTTGATAAATACTGAATTTTTAAACTCCAATTCGGTGAATGCTCCGATGATTTTCTTGAACAGAAATAATCCACTGACCTTCTCATCCATCGATCTGTTTGAGCGGAATTATGAAAGATCATTTACAGGAAATGAGCTAAGTATCAATAATTCATCTTATGCACTTCAAGCTCAGGCTTTTTACAAGCTCTCAAATAGCTGGACATCTCAGACTGTAGTTTCCAGGAGCTCCACCCAGACAGACGGATATTACCATTATCTATTTGATGCTAGTGACGGGGATTCGTTTACACGGTTTATTTCTGATCGTAATGGACAGACGTTGACTACCGACATCCAGCAGAACTTCATCGGTGATTTCCACTTGGGGTCTATGAGAAACAAGATGATCGTAGGATTGGATTATTACGATGCCGATATTTTGAATAGCAGCACTGGATGGGTAGCCAATGGTGTAGTGACACTTTCTGATGGAGCGGATACAGGGGTGTTGACTCAAGCCGGGGTTGATGATTTGTTGAAGGGTTCTTTCGAAGGGAATTCTATCGGAAGTACCCGTATCATGAGTGCTTATATATCTGACGTGATCGAACTGCTGCCACAACTCTCTGCAATGGCTAGTGTGAGAATTGATAATTTCAAAAATGAAGCATGGGGAACAAATTCTGAAGAAAATACGCAGACAGCTGTATCCCCCAAATTCGGGATTGTCTATCAGCCAGTGAAGGACAAAGTCTCTATTTTCGGGAACTATATGAATGGCTTTTCCAATGTGGCGCCTGCCACGGTATCGGATGCAGATGGGACTAACCAACGGTTTGTGACTTTTGATCCGGAAAAAGCCAACCAGCTGGAAGTGGGGGTGAAAACAAACCTTTATCAGAACAAAATCTCGGCTACCGCTAGCTATTATAACATCACAGTATCCAATCGAGTGATGATAGATCCAAATAACGTGAATAACTCTATCCAAGGGGGAGAAGTCGTAAGTAAAGGATTTGAATTTAGCGTGATCGCTACTCCAGTGGTAGGGCTGAATCTGGTAGCCGGATACAGCATGAATGATGCTGAGGTGACAAAGGATTATCCTGAAAGCGGTTACTTAGGCCTTCGTCCAGAGGAAGCTGGGCCTGAGAATTTGTTCAACTTCTGGGCTAGCTACTCCTTCTCTGCCGGAGCACTCAAAGGCTTCGGACTAGGGTTTGGTGGTAATACAGCCAGTGAATATCTGACCATGAACAGAGCAAATATCGGGAGTTTTGCCTTGCCTGCGTATCAGGTGTTTAATGCCTCACTTTCTTATACAGGCTCCAAGTATTTCCTGGCTTTGAAAGTGAATAATCTGACAGACCAGAAATACTACTCAGGATGGTCTACGGTGACTCCGCAGAATCTTCGTAATGCCTCCATTAGCCTTAATTATAGATTTTGATGAATCTTAAAAAAACAATAAATAAATTACACCTCTGGCTCGGACTTTCGTCCGGGCTCGTTGTGTTTATAGTGGCAGTGACAGGCTGCATCTACGCTTTTCAGGCAGAGATCAAGGATTTGACGTATCCGTTTTTATTCGTAGAGCCTCAGGAGAAAGCAGTCTTACCGCCAAGTGAGATCAGTGAAATCGCACAGGAAGCATTCCCAGAAGGTCACTTGCATGCGGTGCTTTATCCTACAAAGGAAAAATCTGCACAAGCGATTTTCTTTAGCTACGGAGAAGGTAACGACCATTATCAAATAGCCTATATCAATCCTTACTCAGGTGAGGTGCTGGAGCTAAGAGACGAGTACGCGGATTTTTTCCGATTCATTCTCGACGGGCATTTTTACTTATGGTTGCCCCCTGAAATCGGCCAGCCGGTTGTGGCGAGCTTTACCTTGGTTTTTCTGTTTATGGTGATATCTGGCCTGATCCTCTGGTGGCCAAAGAAAAAGAAGAATCTAAAACAAAGCCTAAAGATCAAATGGTCCGCGAGATGGAGAAGAAAGAATTACGACCTACATCAAGTGATGGGCTTTTATGTGATGACCTTTGCCTTGGTTTTTGCTATTACAGGATTGGTTTGGGGCTTCATGTGGTTCAGAGATGGTTTGTATTTTGTGGCTTCCGGGGGAGAAAAATTTGTAGAGTATTATGATCCGGTTTCTGATTCCACGGAATCTTATCAGGGTGAGATCCCGGCGTTGGATGCAGTGTGGATCAAAATGAATACTGAATATCCTGATGCGGAATGGATAGAAGTACATCCGCCGGAGTTCGAAGGGGCTGCAATAGCTGCCAATGCCAATCCCGACGCATCCACTTACTGGAAAACGGATTATAGGTATTTTGATCAGAATACACTGGAAGAGCTTCCTGTAGAACACTTTTACAATCGGTATGAAGAAGCAACAGTAGCTCAGAAAATCATGCGCATGAACTACGATGTACACGTGGGTGCAATTGCCGGATTGCCTGGTAAAATATTGGCTTTTTTCCTAAGCGCAATTATTGCCTCATTGCCGGTTACTGGATTTTTGATCTGGTGGGGGAGAAGGAATAAGGCTAAAAAAGAGCCTGTGGCTCAGATGAAAGAGAAGATGGTATTGACGGAAGTTTAAGATTCTTTAAGTTTTAGAGTTAAGTGTGGGAAGGTTGTAAGGTTTTGCAGCCTTTCTGCATTTAATAGAATGGGAGTATAATATGTGAAACCCTGAATTTAGATTACTTCTGTCACCAGTTTCCGGTTTTCCCTCTTTAAAATCAAAGAGAATACTACTATAGGCATCATGGCCCCTAATCATTTTATTTTTTCTTCAAAAAACCTCAAAAAAACTGTTCAATTCTTTGTCAGACTGGTGCTCATGCCTTAGATTTGTTTTAATTTAAAATCAATCTAAATAAAGATAAAAAAAAGGTTACAGTATATAAAAAAGATGAAGCCACACGGCGGCAACCGTATGGCTTCGGGTACTAAACTTTCTAATTCTCCAATTAAAAAGCGATGCAATATAGCAAAATATTGTCCATTGTATTTTTGTGCGGTTTTTTTGCCTTCCCGGCATGGGCACAGCAAAATACCAATCTCAATGGCCTTGTAGTTGACCAAAACGGCAATCCTATCCCCGGGGTGCTGATCAAAATATCCCTGGTTTCCAAAGGATTAGTCACTGATGCCAATGGCAAATTTTCCGTTGACCTTCTTTCCGGCAAAACCTTTACGTTGGGGTTCTCTTTTATGGGATTTGCTGATCATACTGAGGATATCAGCCTTGGATCAGGTGCTCAAACCATCGAAATCACACTTAAGGAGAATGTCAATGATCTGGAGGAATTTACCGTTTTGGGTAAATCAGAACTGAAGGAAATCAGAGAACGGGCTTTCAATGTGGAAGTCGTAGATGCCCGCAAACTTCACCATACCAATTTGGATTTGGGCCATGCCTTGGATCGGGTTTCCGGGGTGCGAGTCCGTGAAAGTGGAGGAGTAGGTTCGAGGATGAATTTTTCACTTAACGGCTTCTCTGGGAAGCAAATCAAGTTCTTCATTGACGGCATTCCGATGGATGATTTTGGATCCTCCTTTCAGCTGAACAATATCCCTATCAATCTAGCAGAACGAATCGAAGTCTATAAAGGTGTGGTGCCGATTGGTCTTGGCGCCGATGCGCTTGGAGGTGCAGTGAATATCGTCACCAAAAACGTACAGAAAAACTATGTAGATGCAAGTTATTCTTACGGTTCGTTCAATACGCATCGTACGGTCATCAACACGGCTTATGTCGCTGAATCAGGCTTCACTGTCCAAGTGAATGCCTTCCAAAATTATTCTGACAATAATTATTGGGTAGATGTAGATGTGGCGGATATACAAACCGGGAAGTATTATCCTGACCAACGTGTGCGTAGGTTTCATGATACCTACCATAACGAGACCGTGATCGCCCAACTTGGTGTGCAGGGTAAACCTTACGCTGATAAGCTCTTGGTGGGGCTGACAGCTGGGAAAAATTACTCGGAAATCCAGACAGGTGCCCGCTTGGTCACTGTTTTTGGGCAGTGGCACCGCAAGGGTACTATCCTGATGCCCACATTTAAATACCAGAAAAAAGACTTGTTCGTCCAGGGACTGGATGTGAACGTAAATGCCAATTACAATTTTGGCTCAGAGCAGAATATCGATACGGTCAATCGTCGCTATAACTGGTTTCGGCAGTACAAGGAATACGAGGTGCCAGGCGGGGAAAGATCCTACACACTTTACAAATTCAATAATAACAATGCCGTACTGACGGCAAATGCGCACTACAACTTTGGCAAGATTCATACCCTCGCAGTGAGCAATGTGTTCAATAGTTTCAACCGAATCGGGAGCGATGCACTTAATCCCGATAATGACCGCTATGAAGAACCACGAAAAAGCCAGAAAAATATCACTGGTCTGAGTTATCAGCTGAGTTGGGAAGATAAAGCCAGTGTCTCCGCATTTACTAAAATTTACAATCAAACCAATTATTTCACCATGTCATACAACCCGACGGGTAACTATGGTGATGTGGCTTACCGCAACGAGCAGGAGAATTTCACCTATCCGGGATTTGGGCTGACAGGCTCTTATTTTGTCACAGGTAATGTTCAGGCAAAAGCTTCTTTTGAAAAAAGCTATAGACTTCCCGAGCCGGAGGAGCTCTTCGGTGATATGGTAAACCTACAGGGAAATCTGGATCTTAAGCCTGAAACAAGCTACAATTATAATGTGGGCTTGAGTATCTGGAAGCAGCTCAATGCGGATCACCGCATTGATTTTTCCACCAATGGTTTTTACCGGGACGCAAAAGACTTCATTCGCACCAGACTGAACAATAATCAGGCGATGCAGGTGATGGACAATCTCTACAGTGTCACCAATATAGGTGTAGAAGGGGAGGTGCGCTGGACTTATAAGAGTGTTCTCTCGGCTGGCGCAAACATTACCTACCAAAATCTTCGCAACAATACTGAGTTTGAAGAAGGGCAGACTATCCCGAGCGTGGTGTATAGAGATCGTGTGCCAAATATGCCTTACCTCTTTGGAAATGCCGATGCCAGCCTGATGATGCAGGATGCTTTTGGCAAGGGAAAGGATATATCCATAGGCTATAACCTCTTATATGTCCATGCCTTTTATCTCTATTGGCCAAGCCTGGGAAGCGATAAATTTGACGTTCCTGAGCAGCTTTCCCATGATATGAATGTGACTTATACCACAGGGCAAAAAGGAAGACTTCAACTCATCGCTGAATGTAGAAATATTCTCGACAGTAAGCTCTATGACAACTTCAGCCTTCAGAAGCCTGGACGCAACTTCTCTGGCAAAATCAGATACTTTATTTATTAATTCTTTTACAATCCTTACATACTATTTATGAAAACCAACTTTAACTATTTCTATGCATTTGCGGCAGCTATAACCATAGGATTTTCCAGCTGTGACTCTGATGACCCCAAACCTGGGCCAGTGGCACCTGCTGGAGAAAGTAGATATATCATTGCTTCTACACCACTGGCCTCTGATGGAGTGGCAGACTACCTGTTGACTGCGGAAAGCCTGACGGAAGGATCTGTAAGCACTGTAGGAAATGGCATCGAGCAGGATGGGACTTATCGCTACTATGTGACCCACAAAAACAAGTTTTTCAGCATGCTGTATGGGCAGGGAAATCCTGGTGCCGTGACGACTTACGAATTGAATTCTGCAGGAGCATTACAGAAATTATCCGACTTCCAATCGGAAACTGTCCAGGCTTTTGGCCCCATGAATGATGATATAGTCATGGTTAAAATTTCAAGAAATTCTGCAGACCCGGTATCCTCTTGGTATAGATTGGATGCAGATCAGTTACAGATCGTAGCTGATGGAAAGTGGGATCAGAAGAATATTGCTGATAATGGGGAGCAGGCATTTTTCACATGGGTGACCCAGGTGGGTGATAAGCTTTTTGCCCCTTACTTCAGTATGAAGGCATGCTGCAATGACAGCTTTGGAACCAGCTATCCGGATAGTGCATGGATTGCGGTGTTTGATTATCCTAGTATGGAGTTGAATAAGGTGATCAAAGATGACCGGACCAGCTTTATCGGAAGATATTTCCTTTCTGGACTTGAGGTGGATGAGATGGGGGACACCTATGCTTTTTCCGCTTCAGTAGCCACTTCCAACGGAGCAATGGTTTCATCACTTCCTTCCGGGTTCACCCGAATCAAAAAGGGGGAATTGGAATTCGACCAGTCCTATTATTTCAATGTGGAGGAACTTGCGGATGACTATTACATCACCGCGAAGACTTACGCCGGAAATGGCAAATTCATCCTGACTATGAATAAGGAGAAAGGTGCATACACCACCGGTAATCGCTTTGCTGTGGCTGATGTCTATAATAAGACTTTCACTTGGGTCGCTGGTGCTCCAGCTGAAGCAGCTATTGTCCAGGTGACAACAAACAATTATTCTGAGAAAAACGGCCTTGCCTATGTCGGGATTACTACCGATACAGGAAGCTGGGTGTATGAATTTGATGCCAACACGGCGACTGCAAAGCAGGGACTGAAAGTCGATGGTGGGAGAATCACAGCGATCAGTAAACTTGGTGTGACAGAATAAAGCCTGAAAAAACTAAGTCCTGGGAAATTAGCTGCCTTTGGAAACTAAACCGACAAACGCTCTTATCCCAGGCACCAATTTCTTGTCAATTAAAACCTTCCGCGTATGTCAGCATGCAGAACAGAAATAATCTATCAAAACGAGGATTTTGTATTTACAAAATGCACCGATTGTGACCGGATGGGCCTCATGTACAAGCAGGCTATGATCAGCTTTGATGAGCTCAATTTTAATGCTTTTTGCAGGTATATGGAGCGGATGGAGTTTGAATATGAAAAGTACCCCTTCTTCGATGGATTGGACAGAGTAGTAATCGAGACCTATCATCCGGACGTGCAGTTCACGCTGCTTGAAGAGGAATTTTATCGGTTGAAAGCGAATGTGCTTGAGGCAAACGCCCATTTGCAGCTGATAGAGATGATTCGAAAGATGTAATTAAGGAAGCCCCTCCACGGCTGACAGGCAGGAGACGGAAGTTCAGTCCGGCATCTGGGAAGCTCTACTAATATGCAATAAGGATTAACACTAAGCGGATGCTATTCCCCCTTGACAAGAGGGCTAGTGGGATTTATTTGGAAAAAGTCCAGCTTCTGGAGAAGCAGGACAACCAAAATCAACAATAAAACAATGTGGCCTCTGTGTAATCCCCTGCGGACCCAGTGGTTTAAACAACAAAAAAAATGAATGCACAACAATTAAAATCAGCTTATTTAACGATGATGCTTTTTATGCTAGTCATCGGAGCACAGGCACATGCGCTTTGGATTCATACTTCCTCCAAAAGTGAAATTGGGAAGGAGCATCCATATCGCATTTATTATGCAGACTACCAGGAAAATGCCATTGAGCCAGTCGCAAAATGGTACTCCGATGTGAAGGAGTTTGAACTCTGGCTGGTCAGCCCTTCGGGAAAGAAAACCAAGCTTGAGCCTACTGCCACGGAGGAGTATTTTGAGGGAAGCTTCATCCCAGAGGAATCAGGTGAATACAGAATGCAGATTTCCCACACGGCAGACCCCGGAACTGGCAAAACTGCCTACCAGTTCAATGCCTACGCACAGATATGGGTTGGGAAAGGCAAAGCCCCGTCACCTCAATACTCAGATTTGGCTTTGGTAAGAAGAGCTAAGTCTGATGAATTGCAAGTTTTGTACAAAGGAAGGGTATTGCCTGAGGGTGAACTTGCTGTACTGGGACCGGATGCAGAAACTCAGGAGCTGAAGACCGGGAAAAAAGGGAAAGTCAAAGCCTCTTTGGAGGCAAAAGGAACCTACTTCGTGGAGGCCACACATACAGAAAAGCTTTCTGAAAATGATCCTTCTGGACTGAAAGCCATTTGGAGATGTGCTACCCAGGCGATAGAAATTGATTAAATGATAATTGAGTGGGTAACTTTTATAGCTGCTTTTTGAACTATGAGCTTTTCTTTTCTAACTCTCGTTTTTTCGCATCAAAGAGACCGCCTTGCAGGTTTCTTTGATGCCTCTTTTTGAACCCATATCAAAATCAGTTGACAACCTTATGAAGCATACTACACAATTATACAATACTCACGATGGTATTTCGGACAGTGGGCAATAATCTATCAATTAATCCAACACCATGATCACTTTAAGCATACTCTTTACTTTGATAGGTTTTGAGTTTTTCTATCAAACTTCCAAAAAAGCCGAATTACGCCGTTCCGAAAAGATTGCCAGATGGTTTGGTGCGAATGAGATACTTGCAAAAGTCTGCGGAACAGTTCTTTTATCAATCGCTTTGGGTCTCTCCGTCCTTCACTTAGGAATTGGTTCTGGGGTCTTCGCATTTGTGTGCATGCTTATGTTTACGGGAAGTTTGGTGGTGCTGATAGCGCCTCTTGGTAAAGTGAAAGTAACATGGGTTATGGGCGGAATGATCACGCTTTTCATACTTGAAATTCTCTGACTATGCCTGCGAATAAAAAATACCTGACTCCTAGATTCTTTTACAGATTTTCCAGAATTACTGCCGGATTTGTCGGAGGATATCTAGTCACTGTGTCTTTCTTTCTGTCTCTTTCATTTTACTTCGATAAAGTATCTGTGCTTTTTACGTTGGTTTTTGGAGGGTTTTTACTGTGGGTAAGTCTGATGATCATTGCGTTCATCGCCAAAAGTGGATGGAAAATCTGGGGGATTTATCTCTTGCTGTTCCTGTTCTTTGCCACCATTGTGTACCTCAATCAACCTTCACCTTCGCTATAAAATAAGACTATGAGCAACAGGATTTATAATATTCTTTTCCACACCCATACGATTTCGGGGATCATTATCAGCGTGGCATTGTATGTCATTTTCTTTGCGGGGTCTTTTTCGTTTTTCCGGGATGAAATTGTCAGCTGGGAGCGAAATGAACCCCTAGCAGAAGGTTGGAAGCTTGGGGAGATGGATTTCGACCGGGTCTTGGATACATTGGGAAATGATAAGCCACTTCTAGGAAGTACTGTTTCGTTCAATCAGCATTACGATGAGCAGCGCCTTTCAGCCACGGTGACACCACCTGTAGATTCTGAAGCTAAGGAAAGTACGCGGAGAGGCCGGCGGGGTAATTTCGTTTACATTAATTCCCAGAGTTATAAAACTTACGACTACCAAAGCTCTTATTCACTAGGTGAGTTTTTGTATAGACTCCATTTTTTTGCCCAGTTGAATTTCTTTGGGCGATCCGGCTATTTGCTGGCAGGTTTGGTTGCCTTCTTTTTTCTGTTTGCGGTGATCACTGGGGTAATTGTCCATTGGAAAAAGATCATCAGCAACTTCTACATTTTCCGTCCAAACAACAGCATCAAAAACCTGTGGACGGATGCCCACACGGCACTGGGGATATTGGGTTTGCCCTATCAGTTTATGTTTGCGCTCACGGGTGTTTACATTATTATAGGTTTGACTATCATGTCCCCTGCGATTATTTCATATGTCTATAACGGGGATCAGGAGAAAGCGTATGATGATTTTGGATTCAATCCACCCAAATTTGAAGCGGCTGGTACTCCGCTCAGTTCTGATTTTTCTATCAATGACTTTCGGGATAAAGCCAAGAAAAAATGGCCTGAGTTTGAAATCAACCGTGCCACGGTTTTCAATTTTGGGGATGAAAATATGCATATACTTTTTGAAGGGAAATCCTCTTTCAAAAGCAAGTTTGCAAGCGTGGGAAAGGTGATCTACAAAGTCATGACAGGAGAAATTATCCAAGAAAAAAGCCCCATGGAGGGAGTATCCTACCTGGATGGCGCTAGAGCTGTTATCCTCCGGTTGCATTTCGGAGACTATGGAGGTATAGCAGTTAAGTTAATTTATTTCGGGTTGGGGATTTTGACCTGCTTTGTGATTATTTCCGGAGTGATGATATGGCTGGTAGCCCGTGACAAAAAGCATGTGTCACCTGTTAAAAGGAAATTCAATGCGTGCCTGGTTTGGTTCTATCTGGCGGGCTGCCTGAGTATGTATCCGGTGACCGCACTTACTTTTTTGATGGTAAAGGTGGGCTTACAAGCTCCAGATGCGGATCGTATGGGCTTCATATTTCAAACGTACTTTTGGTCGTGGCTTGCATTTACGGTGATTTTTACCTTCCTGAAAAACAATTCCCTTACCAATAAATACACCTTACTTACTGGGGGAGTAATCGGTCTGTTGATACCAGTGGCCAATGGATTGGTCACAGGAAATTGGCTGTGGGTGTCCTTGGCTCATGGCTATTCGGATATCTTT
>CBFGUY010000004.1:0-65833 GCA_965651895.1 uncultured Algoriphagus sp.
GTGGCACCGTAGCCCCATTGGTCTTTTTGCGTATCCTGAAAGTACTTAATATTTTGATGTTGGCTTAGCCGCTTATGAATTTCTTTTCGAAGCACACCATTTCCGATTCCGTGGATGAAAGTGATTTCATCCATTCCCGAAGCTATCGCCTGATCCAGGTTCCTTTCAAAAGACTCCAGCTGCACCCGCAGCATCTCGGAATTACTCATTCCTTTCGGGTCGGTAGCCAGCTTTTCTATATGTAGATCGATCGATTTGGATGGTTTGATCGGCTTTGATATTTCTGCTTTTGGATTGATTTGTCCCAACTCCTGATTGAGGGCACGAATGTCAAGCTCTTTAGTAGTTTGCTCCAATGCAAAAAGATAGGCTGTTTTGTCCAGTCGTGGGGCTTTGCTTAGATGCTTAAAGAACTGTGTAGGTTTCATCTTGAGCTGCCGCTCAAATGCTGGTTTTGCTTTTTCCAGTGTGTTGTGAATAGGGATAAAGCGGAGCAAGAAGCCAGGCCACTCATCCATCTCTTTCAGCAATCTATCATCGAATTTCTTAGCCTCACCTGGATTCAATGTGCCCGCGAGCAGCGTGCGCTGGTTATCCCCAAATACCTCCGAAGCATGGGCCAAATATGCCTGTCGGCTGTCATTGATCAAATATAGGCTGAGACTCTGGTCATTGATAGGTAGAAAAGCCAAGTAAAGTCCCTGGTCCTTTGGTCCGGAAATAGGCACTACAGATTCATTTTCCTGTTCTTCTACAGGCTTTTCTCCAAAGTGTTTCTTTTCTGATTCGTGGATAAGAACCAATTCTGATTTCAAAGCGGGAATGATAAATCCGTCTTCGATTTCTATCTGTATTCTTCCGCTGGAAGAAATCTTGCGGATGATTCCTTCTTCGTTTCCGTGAAGTAATCTTACTCGGTCTCCGATATTCATTGATTCAGGGCTGATTTGTAGGTGTCGATTGCACGTTGCCTTGCAAATTTATGATCTACGATCGGTTTTGGGTACTTATCTGAATTTATTTCAGGAATCCATTTTTTGACATACTTCCAGTTCTTGTCAAATTTCTCCTGCTGGGAGCTGGGATTGAACACCCGGAAGTAAGGCTGGGCATCTGTACCCGTGCCCGCAGCCCACTGCCATCCGCCGTTATTGGATGCCAATTCATAGTCTAGTAGTTTCTCCGCAAAGTACGCCTCTCCCCATCTCCAGTCGATCAGCAGATGCTTGGTGAGGAAGGATGCTGTCACCATGCGTACACGATTATGCATGTATCCTGTGGCATTCAACTCCCGCATTCCTGCATCTACAATAGGGTAGCCGGTTTTGCCCTCACACCAGGCTTGGAACTCTTCCTCATTATTTCTCCACGGTATGCGATCATAAGCTGGTTTGAAAGCCTGATTCACTACATGTGGATTAAATGCCAAAATCATCATGTAGAATTCACGCCAGATCAATTCATTCAAGAAAGTAGCATTGAGTTCGGAAGCTTTACTTGCGAGTTTTCGGATTGATATAGTCCCAAACCTTAAATGAATTCCGAGTCGTGAAGTACCGTTTTTAGCAGGGAAGTCCCTTGTTTCGTTGTAGTGAGAGATGATTTCCTCATCTGCTGTCTTGGAAGGTGTGGGAGTATCACTTTGTTCAAAACCTATTTCATGCAAAGTAGGCAGGTGGAGGGTGGAAGTCTGCAGTAGGTTCTTCCAGTGCATAGGTGCGTATTCCTCTACTTTTGCAGGATCAAACTTGCTCAGCCAAACTTTACTGAACGGGGTGAAGACTTTATAAAATTCCCCGGAGCCATTCAGTATTTCTCCCGGCTCGAAGATTAGCTGATCCTTAAATCTTTGAAAAGGAATTTCATTTTGATTTAGCAGTCTTCCTATTTTTTCATCCCGGCTGATGGCATAGGGTTCATAATCCCGATTGGTATAAACTGCCGAGATGTTAAACTCTTCCAGCAACTTTTTGAAGATCGTTTCAGGATCTCCGGTTTTGACCAGAAGGGATGATCCTTTTTCAGCCAGCTCACTGTGGATTTCTCTAATCTGGCTATGGATAAACTCTACCCTGGCGTCAGCTTTATTTTCTAGTTTATCAAGGATATTTGTATCGAAAATAAAGAGTGGTATTACATTTTTCGCCTCTTTCAACGCTTGAAATAAACCGTGATTATCCTCTAATCTCAGGTCTCTCCGAAACCAAAAAATACTGACATCTTCCATAATTCTTTTTTATAACTAATCGCTATAGGAGGAAGATTGTTTATAACTTCATTATCAAATTCAGCTTTTATTTTCTGCTCCTGCTTTTAAACCGGTCATTCTAAAGAATCTACATGTTGTTTTAGTCCTTGGAAAAGCCCCATTGGCTTTCCTGAGGTAACTAAGATTAGAAATCACCTTCTTTGAGCAATCTGATTCTTCGCTCATTGTCCAGTGAGTCAAGCCTTTCTTCTATATTATCCAATTGGATAGGTTTCCATTCTTCTTTGTTTTGGAACTGATAGCGAAGAAAATCATCTTGGTCATTGATGATTAACTTCTCTTTTTTCTTTCGTGTTATTTTGTTGAAAAGCTCTGAAAAAGAGTTGAATGAGACACTTTGCGATAGAGCTACCCCATAAGTGGCTACATTTTCAGAAAGAGAAAGTGAGGTAAAGGTATTGAAGTTGTTTCTGTTGAATACCCTCATCCTATATACCCCATCCTTGGTAAGCATGTATTCTGCCTGCCAGTCTCCAATGATGGATGATGCGTTGGCGTTGCCTTGATTATTGGTAAATCCGCCGTCTCTGGACACCCGGAGACGACCGTCGAGGAAGGTATAGGCCACACTCAACTGAAATGTTTCCAGTGCATTCTGATCTAGGGTTGCCACATCCAAATCCACCTCTAGGTTCTTATCGACCTGACCGAGGAAGCTGTTTAACTGAGAGGAGAGTAATTGGCCCAAGCTGGAGGAAATCGTGGAGACACCTGAAAATTGTCCCTCTGGAGAGAACGAACGTGTCATGATTACAGAGAAGACCTGTCTATTCATTTCCTGTTCATCATTTGCGATTTTGTTTTGAAAGGATGAAATAGTGGTTTGTGTGTCACCGCTAGGTGGGAATTCCGAAAAGTCAAATCCGAAACTAATATTCGGGGAAAGCAGCTGTCCGTCCATATTCAGTAGGACCTTGACTGGATATCTACGGTTAGCTGTAGCGTTTTGGTTGTCTGATGACACTGTGTTCACCAAGAGCGGTTGCAAGGATACGCTTTCGGTATATTCTGCTGAAATGTCCATCAGTCCGGAGTATGGATCGCCATACCAAGTTATCCGCCCCCCAGGTTTGATGCTAAATTGCTTTTTGACCACATTGTAGAGGGAGAAATTATACATCCCTTCCGTGATTTCATAGGTTCCATTGAGTGTGAAATTTCCCTGGGTATCTACGTTCATGGTCAACACTCCCCGCCCTCTGCCTGAGATGCCCTCTTCTGTACGGGGATCTATGATTATTTCGGCATAGGCATCGGGAGTGATATCCAGGACAAAATTCATCCTTACATTTTCGATTTCAAGCCTGTTAATATCCTCGGCGATCTGCTTGATACGTACCGTGTCCTGAATATTGATCATGTGGATGAAATCTTCTTGTGCCTGATTGCTACTGCTGCTTAATGGGATGAAAATACGGGTATTAGGGCGGCTTGTGGCTCTTGCATTGACATCCATATTGGTGGAAGTGCCCAGTACTTCCAGACTGCCGGTAACGAATGCTGTGCCGTAGAAAGTCTCATTGTCCTTATCCGTAGTATTCATCACCTGCAGGTTGGTCATATCAGCTTTGATGTTTAGCCTGATGTTATCAAAAGCCTGGTGACTGATCCCTCCGGTAAGTGATGCTTTATTCCCGAAAAGATCCCGCATTTCCATTTGTTGGAAATTAATCTGGCTTGGCTTGAATAGAATGTTTCCATTAAGCAAATAGGTGGTTTTTAGGTAGTTTACGGTAAGTTTTCCATCTGTAAGTTTCCCTGTCCCATTTAGTTGTGGGTCGGTGAGGGTGCCTCTCAGATCCATCTTTCCGGAAGCTGTTCCCCCCATTTGGGATACATAATTGGATAAAAATGGTTCTAAAATTATTAGGCTTGCGTCATTTAAAGTGGCATCCATGTGCAATTCCTGACTCTCTATAAGCATATAGCCGTCCAGGTTAATTGTTTCCTTATCGTCACTCACATTGGTCAATGAAACCTGCAACCTTTCGGAGTCCAGATTTGCCTTTGCATTTATATCTCCTATCGGGAATTTGTTGATGGCCACATTGCTTAAGTTGAATCCTCCCTCCACCATCGCTTTGTCGAGCAGATTGTCCATAGAGATCAGGCCATTTGCGATCCCGTCAAAATTCTGGGGAAATAAGGTGTTGAGCAGGTCGATATTTACATTAGAGACCATCAGGTTTAGCCGATCTCCCGGTTGATCACTTGCTTTACCTTGGAGGGAAATTGATTGGTTTTCATGGAATAGCTTCAGACTGTCCACATGAATCAATCCAGGGGTGATTGTAATCAGATTGAGCGAGTCAAATTGCCATTCCCGGTTAAGCACCTTCAATGATGAGGGAGCAAAAGCCAACTGGGTATTTTGGTTAGTAAAGCGTGCGGAAGCGTTGATCCTCATCGCACTTTGTGTGGAATCTTGATCCAAGCTGAAGTCAATATTCATCTCATCCTTGTCCCAGATAGCCTCAAAACCGAAGTTTGTAAACTGAAGTGACTTCCCTATCTCCTGGGTTTTGGAATATACATAGAAAGAGGCCAAAATATCCGGGCTATTGATAAGCTTCGAAGTGTTGAAGTCAATGTTGATGTTTTGGGCAGCGTTGTTTTTATATTTTAGGGTGTCGATACTGGTGAAAAAATTAAAGACTGTATTTTCCTGGGTTTGATAGAAAGCACCCTCTAATACCATGTTTTTGGAAAGGCTGAGATCAGGTTCAAAAAGCTGGATTATAGGATTGATGTTGATAAGACGAAGGTTGAGATCGAGATTATAGATTTCCGAAAAATTTCTTTCAAGATCCGCTATGGGTTGATTTTCATTTAGGATAATGGCGATATACTGCTGAAGTAGTATGTCGAGATCTCTGCCCATTTGCTCGAGATTGAATTGTCCTGAAGCAGCTGCGACTAAATAGTCTGAGTTTATGGACATGGTGCGGGTGCCTCCGGCAAAGAGGGATTGGAAATTGAAGTCCCCCACATCCAGATACCTTTCCTCATAACCCACGGCGATGTTACGGAATCTAGCTATCCCCTGAATGTCATCCAGTTTTATCCCTTTTACATCTATATCCAGATTTCCACTGATGAAAGCGGCCTTATCCGTGAAATTTAACCTGTCCAAAAATGCCGTGTCAATTTGCAGGCTCATGCTTACCGAATCCTTCGAATCCCGCAGGTTGAGCTCACCGTTTGCATTGATTTTTAAGTTGGGGTCATTTACAGTAATGTTTCCCTTGAAGAGATCCCGCCCGTAAGTAGCGTCGGTTTGTATGTTGGTGTAAACATATTTTTTGAACCCAAATCGTGTGACAGCTGCATCCACATCGATCAATAAATTGTCAATGGAATTTCCGGTTGTATTCACCTTTCCCTTGAGATTCACCTGCTGAAACAATTCCCTGTTCTCGGCTATTATCCCCAGATTGAGATTTGTGGTGGTAATGTTTGAAACGGTGGTGGGAAGCCCGTCCACTATGTCAAAGCTCACCCGTCCGCTTATGTCGCCAATGGACGTTTTAAATTCCCCATTCGTATTAAATCTACGTAGATAGCCTGCAAAGTCCGCAGTAAGCCGTATCGTGTTGAATTTATTGATCTGCTTTGAAATGTCAGGAGAAACGTAAGGCTCCAGATCTTTGGCTAGAATTGTTGAGTTCTTTAGAGAAAGATTGATATAGGTGTCGCCTATGTCCGGCAGACCATGTAGCCGGAAAGCCCCGAAAATAGCGGTTTTTTGTCCGAATCTGATCAATATTTCCTCGGAACGGATATCCGACACCGGTCCGGATACCTTGCCCGAGAGATAGATTTCATCATCAATATCTGGAAGTGAGGGGGCAAATAGTTTCAAGTCACCCAAGTCTATCTTGGCTTCATCCATATTGGTGATGATGACTACTTCTTCCCCAAAATTGGAGAATGCCGCAGGAGTAGCGTATTCAAACCGTAAGAAGTTTTTGATATGACTATTTATGGACCTAAGGCTCAGTTTGTCGAATTCCATAAACTCCGGCCCATAGGTCATATCCGTTTTAAGCTCTAGGATCTCAAATCCCGAAGTGAGCTCTGTGCCTGTCAGCATCTGTATGTCAGCGCCTATTTCTGGCCCATCCAAATAGAAGTTATTCGCATTCAGTGTGATATCTGAAAATCGTAATTTATTATAATCCAGCCCTTTTGTGAGTGCATCAGTGATTTCATTTACAATAAAGATCTCAGAATTTCTCAATTCTACCCTATTGATTTTCAGTTGGGTTGATCCAGAACTTTTTTTAGAAGTACTGAACATTCCAGCTAGCTCTTCCACCCATATATTGATATTCATGGCAGAGTCTCCCTCGTGTGTTAGCATATGGAGCTTGGCATTTTCCATCCGCACAGCATTGATGGTGGTGATGCCAGGAGGTACCAGCGAGAATAATTCGAAGTCCGCATGGATTTTTTTAGCTCCGATCAGCAGGCTATCCCGGTGATCCCGGATGATGACATCGTCCAGCTCCAAAGCATCCCACCAGGTAAGTTTGATTTTTCCTATTTCTGTATGAAAGTTTGAATTATTGTTCAGAATGCCTGTTACAGTAGTGATTACCTGATTCTGAACCCAAGTGATCTGAAGACTCAGAGCCACTAGAATAAAAAACATAAATAATGAAAAGACTATCCATAGCAACACCCGAAACGCTTTGTGCAAAAAATCCGTAACTTTCGCCTTCTTTTCCAATGGGTACCAACGATATCTTTATTCTAGCAATTGAATCCTCGTGTGACGAGACCTCTGCGGCTGTTATAGCTGACGGCAAAGTACTTAATAATATTGTCGCCACACAATCCGTTCACGAAAAATATGGAGGGGTTGTTCCTGAGCTGGCATCTCGCGCTCACCAGGAAAATCTTATTCCAGTGGTTCAGGAAGCCATAGTGTCATCGGGGATTTCAAAGGATCAACTTTCGGCTGTTGCTTTTACCAGAGGGCCTGGATTGATGGGGTCGCTTCTGGTGGGAGTGAGCTTCGCAAAGGCCTTTGCTTATGCGCAGGGCATTCCGCTCATCGAAGTAAATCATATGAATGCGCATATTTTGGCACATTTTATTGAAGATCCAGTTCCAAAATTCCCGTTCATCTGTCTGACAGTGAGTGGTGGACATACTCAGCTGGTGTTGGTGAAAGATCACCTGGATATGGAAGTGATCGGAGAGACCCAGGATGATGCTGTTGGGGAGGCTTTTGACAAAACCGCCAAGCTCTTAGGCTTGCCCTATCCGGGAGGCCCCCTTATTGACAAGTATGCCCGGGAAGGGGATCCGAAATCTTTTCAGTTTCCGGTTACCCGTATGCCGGACTTGAATTACTCTTTTAGCGGAATCAAAACTGCCGTGTTGTATTATCTGAGGGATCAATTGAAAGTGAATCCGGGATTCATCGAGGAAAACCTGGCAGACCTTTGTGCCAGCATACAGTATTCACTGGTGGAAATGCTTTTGATCAAATTGAAGGCAGCAGTGAAAACGTATGGTGTGAAGGAAGTGGCAATTGCTGGGGGGGTATCTGCCAATACCGGCTTGAGGGATACCTTGACTCAGTTGGCTGAGCAAAAAGGATGGAACCTGTACATCCCAAAATTCGAATACTGTACGGACAATGCGGCCATGATTGCCATGGCGGCACATTACAAATACTTGAGAGGAGAATTTTCATCCATGGATGTCACTCCTCTCGCAAAAATGAAAATCTAAGCATGGCTAAGGATAATAAGTTTGACAAAGTCATCAATATAAAAAACAGAAAGGCAAGTTTTCAGTTTGAATTTGTGGACACCTATGTGGCAGGTATGGTGCTGAAAGGCACTGAGATCAAGTCTATACGTGAGGGGAAAGTGTCCTTGACAGAAGCGTTCTGTATTTTTCTGGACGGTGAGCTTTATGTTCGCCAGATGCATATCGCACCCTATTCTATGGCCGCGAGTTATAATCATGTGGCGATCAGAGACAGAAAGTTGCTGCTGAGCAAGAAGGAACTGGAAAAACTTGAAACTAAGTCTCAGGAAAAAGGTCTGACTATCATTCCTGTTCGTATATTTATCAATGACCGCGGGATGGCCAAAATGGAAATTGCGCTTGGTCGCGGTAAGAAAACACACGACAAACGACAGGACCTGAAAGAAAAAGATGCAAAAAGAGAAATCCAGCGAATGGCCTTTGATTGATGCTTTTGGGATCTGCAGACAAACAATTTTACCCTTGTACCGCAGGCCTACTTTTGATTCAGCTATGGTGACCCAGTTGCTTTTTGGGGAATGCTACCAGACCATAGCCATGACATCTGACCAGAAGTGGTTCAAGATTCTTCATGAAGATACCGGCTTGCAAGGGTGGATCACCACGCACACACTCAAAGAAATCCCTGCAGGGGATTACACAAAATATCTCAATACAGATTTTCAGGTGGTCACCAGTCCTATAGCCGCGATAGAATATCTCGGTACCAACCTTTACTTACTTCCCGGTAGTAGGCTGCATTTTTCTGACTTAGAACTATTTAACTGGCAGGATCACATCGGGTTTACCGGGGCAGTGCGTAGCCATGCGGTCAAGGCTGATAGGTCTCAACTGATAGATGTTGCCCTGAAATATGTAAATGCCCCCTTTCAGGCTGGAGGAAGAAGTATTTTTGGGTTGGATGAGCTGCAGGGTTTTGAATTGATTTATAACATTGCGGGGTATTCATGGAAATCGGGTCAAGTGCCGGGCAGAAAAATTGACCCAGAACTCGTTTTGCCGGGTGATTTGTTTATTTTCAGGGACTTAAAAAAGAATCAGTTCAACTACGCCTTGTATCTTGGGGCTGAGGAAGTATTTTGGATGGACAATAGAATAAAAGTTTCAGACTTAAGTGAGTGGGAAGCTTCCCTGCGGAGCGGCAAGGATAAACAGATGGAGTTAGAAACTCGGTCAATAGTGAATTAACCTATGGAAAAGAGGGTATTGGTATTGAATTTAGATCATTCTCCCGTGGCGGTAGTTTCGCCCCAGAAAGCCATCGTCCTTCTGCTTCTTCAAAAGGCAAATTGTCTTTCAGTATATGAATTTTTACAGATACGCACGGTCAGCCGAAGCTTTGACTATCCGGCAGTGATTTGCCTCAATCACTATATATCCATCCCTTATCGCGGAGTACTGCTCAACCGTGTAAATCTCTTCAGAAGAGATCGGGGAGAGTGCCAGTATTGCGGAAGTAAAAAGCAATTGACTATTGACCATGTAGTGCCCCGCTCTAAGGGAGGAAAATCCAGCTGGACCAATCTGACCACAGCCTGCCATAGGTGCAATGTATTGAAAGGTGATAAAAGCCCGGAAGAATCAGGAATGGTTTTGCAAACACAGCCTTTTAAGCCTTCTTTAGCATATTTTTTGGCAGAATATGCTGAAAAACAGGCTGAAGAATGGCTGCCTTTTCTGAGCAGTAAAGTCATGCCATGACAAGATTTGTCCACTAGTTGACTAGGATATGCCTGCTTGTAAAATTTGTCTTTGCAGGGGCGCACCTGCCGTCATTCAGGTCTGTTATTATCATCTCAGTCAGTACGTTTGAGTCATTCCTGCCTAAAGGCTCCTCGAGAAGGCATATCTGGCTCAGGCAGGCTTGACTTCGTGCCTTTCCAAGAGTTTTCTGGCAGAATAATTGCGTAGATTTGGTCATGTATCTTACGATTATCCCTTCACTTTTATTGGCCTTTTTGTTTCAAACCACCGAGTACAAGTTTGAGCAACTTATAGGGACATGGCAGCTGGTTCACTTTGAAGCCATAGATCATTTAAGGAAATCATCCGAATATCAGAACGCAAATTCAGCTATGCGGGAAGGGATTGAATATAAAATCCAAAATCGCCTTGAAAATACAGTGTATATGTTTGTGGAGGGAGATAGTCTAAAATATACGGATTATGTAAATCATGAAGTGGTTCAGCTGAAAGCGAAGATTGGTCTCAGTAGCGAAGATATCCTCACTTTTACTACTACCTCTGAAAGCAGACAGGCAAAAATTGTAGCCTTGGATAGTAACCGTCTGGTACTGGAGCCTATCAGCTCCAAAGTTGGATCCGGGAAACTTACTTTTGAACGGATCAAGTAGATTTTTTTGAAATGTTAATGCTGATTTTGGGGTTAAAATTCCCCATGGGATGCCACGAACTTTCCTTAATTCACGCTTAAACCTCGCTTGGAGCCATTTAAGGCTATTGGTATGGTTTTGAATCCATTTTTCATCGAACCATCAACCAATTAAAACTATGTTACGCTGGATATTGATTTTCTTAGTAATCGCATTGATTGCAGCCGTTTTAGGATTTGGAGGAATAGCCGCTGGCGCAGCTTCTATCGCCCAAATCATTTTCTACATCTTCTTGGTTTTGCTAGTCATTTCCTTGATTATGCACCTTGTAAGAAGAGCCTGAACTTTCGGACTTACGACATTTTAGTTAATTCTAGCCGCACGGTTTCTTGATTGAATTTGTACGGTTATTAAAAACATCCAATCTTATGAACCCGGAACCCGCAGCCCCTAGTGTGCAGGAGAAAAAATCTAAGAGAGGGATTATATTAGATACCTTATTGCAAGGGTTTCTAATCTTACTCCCTCTTACTATTATTTTAATTTTACTTTCTATAGTCTTTAATTTTATCTTCGGGTTAGTAGCGCCTCTCAGCTCCGCATTAGCCCCAGGTACAGAAGACCCACACTGGCTAATCAATCTGCTTTCACTGGCAATTTTTTGTTTATTTATATTTCTGATAGGCGTATTAGTACGTAATAAAGTAGGTAAGTTTTATTTCAAAAATTTCGAGAAGAAATACCTTACGAAAATTCCATTGTACAATCTGATCCATCAAACGGTCTATCAATTTGTGGGATTGAAAAAGCTTCCCTTTTCGGAAGTGGTATTGCTGGACCCGTTTAGGTCAGGTACCATGATGACAGGGTTTATTACGGATCAAATCGGAGAGGAGTTATATACTGTTTTCGTTCCTACTGCCCCGAATCCTACCAATGGAAATATCTATCATGTGCCTAAGGAATTAATAACTTTCTTGAGTGCTTCTACTCAAGATGCCATGCGCACAGTGATGGGAATGGGTACCGGAACTGCAGCTATGTTAAAGAATATGGACTTGACTGAAATATTACCGAAGGGAAGTCAAAAGGTAATAGTAAAAAACAGTCAGGGCAATCCCCTCGATACGCTATCCAATTGAAATGTCATGCCTTAAACGGTCTTTTTCCCTTATCATCGACTGTCATATTCACTGGATCAATGAGGAGAAACAAACTTAAGTCCTATAATAGATGCTATCAGTGTCATGAGGAAAAAAACTCTCCAGAATTCCACTGACTCTTTGAAAACAAATATTCCTACAAGCACAGTCCCCACCGCCCCAATTCCTGTCCAAACAGCATAGGCTGTGCCGATAGGCAGTGTCTGCGTGGCTTTGATCAGCAGTACCATACTAATAGTCAGGCAAACAAGAAACCCTCCATACCAGCCATATACCGCTATCCCAGTAGCATGTTTGGCTTTGCCTAAGCAGGAGGCGAACCCCACTTCAAATAGTCCTCCGATAATTAGTAGGATCCAGTTCATAGATTTTGAATATTAATCGAATTGAAAACTTACATCAAAGGTAGAACGCTCTATGATGGAATCAGCTTAAATGAGCACTTCCCCGGAAGGTTTTCTTTATGTGTGTTATTTTTTCCAATTCTGAAGTCTGTCTAAGTATAGATAGGATTCCACGAATTTTCTATGCTCTACACTTGTCATTTTTTCCACTAATTCCAGCGCAGAAATGTAACTGGCTAGATTACCATTGGAGGAAAGGAATTTTCCGTCTTCTACATAACTTAGGGTGTTTTCATCCTGTACCAGAAGCTTTGGATAATCTTTTTGCAGTTGTTCTCCTCCTCCGATCCATGTCACGATTTTTTTTCCGTCAGCGATCCCAGAAGCTCCAATCAATTGGGCTCCTGCGCAATTGCTTACAGTATATGTTGTCTCTTTATTTCTTTCTCTGATGAAGTTCACAAGTTCATCATTATGGACTTGGGAGTACATGTCGTAGGCGCTAGGAACAAATAACACATCAAGTTTTGGCGCAGTTGAAAAAGTATAATCAGGTACGATTTTCAAACCTTCTTCTGAGACTATAGGGGAGCTGGTTTGCGCAATAGTGATGACATTAAATAGTTGTGTCCCGTCTTCTGTTGGTTTAGTAAAAACATCAGAACTTGCCGTTACTTCTGTGGTGAGGACTCCATTATATATTAATAATCCTATGGTAGGTAAATCATTTACAAATGGTTTTAAATGTGTGGTGAGGGTATCTATATGGGCTTCTGTTTTAGTTAGGGAGCCGTTTGTGGAATTGTTGGTGTTGCAGCCAGCAAAAAATATGACCGTTATCAATAAAGAAAATGTGATGTTTTTCATAGCTGAATTTCATTTATCCGCTACAAAAATATGCGTTTTATCCGGGGAAAAAGTTAAACTGGTTTAAGAACTTGGTTTACTATTTAGTTGGCTCTTAAGTAGTTTGAAACTCTTTCTATGCCAGATACAGTCTCCGTGATCCTCGATTCCTGCTCTGTGGGCTTTGGTAGGGTATCCGGCATTCCTATCCCAGGCGTAGTGGGGAAACTCCTCTGACAGTTTTTCCATAAATCTGTCTCTATACACTTTGGCCAGGATAGAAGCGGCCGCAATACTGGCATACTTTCCGTCTCCTTTGATTACACAGGTATGCGGGATGGTCAGGTCAGATTTCCAGCGGTTGCCATCGATCAGCAGATGATCGGGTTTTATTTTTAGTCCTAGTACAGCCCGGCTCATTGCCAGAAAGGAGGCATTGAGGATATTGATCTTGTCAATTTCCGGCACACTTGCTTCTGCGATCTGCCAGCACAGGGCTTTTTCTTTTATTTCATGGATCAGATCCTCCCGCTGTACTTTCCCTAGCTTCTTGGAGTCATTGATCCAAGGGTTGGAGTAATCCGGAGGCAAGATGACCGCTGCGGCCACTACCGGTCCCGCCAGACAGCCCCGTCCCACCTCATCACAACCTGCTTCTAATCTATTAGCTTCTAAAAAGGGTTTTAGAATCATGGTGTTGGTCTTCTCTTATTTTGTAATACTTGTGGATCATCTCTGCTACCAATCCTGTCCAGCCTGTCTGATGCGATGCGCCTAATCCCGCCCCACTGTCGCCGTGGAAATATTCATAAAACAGGATGTAATCCTTGAAGTGAGGATCTTCCTGATACTTTTTATGACTGGCTCCATAGACAGGGCGGTTGCCCTTCTTGTCTTTCATGAAAATACGCATGCATCGGAGAGAAAGCTCTTTTGCGATAATGTCCATGGTCATGTACCTGCCAGATCCTGTGGGATATTCAATCGAGAAATCCCCTCCGTAATAAAAATCAAATTTCTTCAATGATTCGATGAGAAGAAAATTAATCGGAAACCAGATAGGTCCCCGCCAGTTGGAATTGCCCCCAAACATCACCGTATCTGATTCGCCGGGAGTATATTTTACTGAAAGAGTTTCCTCACCGATATTCATGGTGTAGGGATTGTTCTCGTGGTATTTAGATAGGGATCTGATCCCATAATCACTCAAAAATTCGTCGGAATCCAACATTTTTTGCAGCACACTTTTCATCCTATGGCCTCTCAGCAGCGAAAACAACCGACGTTTGTCGTAGCCCGGCTGAATCCAGCTGGATACCAACGCGGCCAATTTGGGTTTTTCCCGAAGAAAAAAGTCAAGCCTTTTCTTAAACTCAGGAAGCTTTGAGAATAGATCTTCACGTATAGGTTCTACGGCAAACAGAGGAATCAGCCCTACAATAGACCTTACCTTCATCTTACTAGGTTCTTTGCCCGGTATGTGAAACACGTCGTAGAAAAAATTATCCTCATCATCCCAAAGGGAAATATGCTCCTCTGAAATATTACTCATGGCTCCTGCGATGTACAGGAAATGCTCCAAAAACTTGGTGGCTGTGAACTGATATACGGTATTGTATTCGCAGAGATCAAGAGAAATACGAAGTAAGTTGAGCGAAAACATGGCCATCCAGGAGGTGGCATCTGCCTGCTCTAATTTTCCGTGGTATTTCTGCGCATGGCTTCGGTCGAATACGGATATATTATCCAGTCCAAGAAATCCTCCCTCAAAGATGTTTTTGCCGTCACTGTCTTTCTGATTGACCCACCACGTGAAGTTGAGCATCAATTTGTGAAGTGCGCGTTCTAGGAATTCATGATCTCCTACACCATTGTTTGCCTTTCTGTCGATCTGATAAACCCGCTGAACCGCATAAGCATGCACGGGAGGGTTTACATCCGAAAAATTCCATTCATAGGCTGGTATCTGACCATTTGGATGCATGTACCACTCATTTAGTAGGAGTAGGAGCTGATCCTTGGCAAATTCCGGGTCAATCCGAGCAATAGGAATGCAATGAAAAGCAAGATCCCAAGCTGCATACCAGGGATATTCCCACTTGTCCGGCATAGAGATGATGTCATAATTCTGAAGGTGTCTCCAGTTACTGTTTCTCCCCTTAGTCCTGGCTAATGGAGGCTTATATCTTCCGGGATCTCCTTCCAGCCATCGTTCCACATCGTAGTAGTAAAATTGCTTAGACCACATCATCCCGGCATAGGCCTGTCGCTGAATATTGACCAAGTCAGGATCGGTGACCCTATCCTGCACAGCTTCATAAAACTCATCTGCTTCTTTTTTGCGTTGCTCAAGGCAGGTGTCACTTAGTTCCAGCGGTTGATCTTCTACTTGATGCTGTAGCCGTAGTTTTACCTGTCTGCTTTCTCCGGCAGGTATAGAGATTTCATAGATTGCAGCAGCCTTTGTTCCTTTATTTGCAGGGTTGATATGACTGGAATCCCCATTTACTACATAGTCATTTATGGCGTCTTTCAAGAATTTCTTCTCGTTTCCTATGTTGTAGATCCGCTCCCTATTTGTCTCATTGTCGCAAAACTTGAGTTCAGGATTCCCATCAAACTTTACAGAATAATTGCCAACCTTCGGGTTGGTGGCTTTAATAGAATTCTCCCCTGATTTGGTCAGCTTGGGCATAAAGGGTTCATTTCCGGTAAACCAAACCTTGCGAAACCATAAAGTAGGTATAACCCAGATTTTAGCTGTTTCAGATCCCCGGTTATGAATAGTCGCCACAGCTGTGATGTCTTCTACATCTTCTTTGGCATACTCGATGAAAATGTCAAAATATTTATCCTCATCAAACAACCCAGTATCAATCAGTTCATATTCTGGGTCTAACTTGCTTCTTTTATTGTTTTCCTTGAGGAGTTTCTGGTACGGATACTCAGCCTGAGGATACTTGTACAGCATCTTCATATAGCTATGGGTGGGAGTGGAGTCTAGGTAATAATAGATCTCTTTGACATCTTCTCCATGGTTGCCTTGATTTCCGGTCAATCCAAAAAGACGCTCTTTCAGAAAAGGATCCTTGCCATTCCAGAAAGCCCATGCTAGACAGAACTTCTGTTTGTGGTCTGATATACCTCCTATTCCTTCTTCACCCCAGCGGTATGCTTTACTTCTGGCATCGTCATGGGTGACATTTTCCCAGGCCGAGCCATCCGGGCTATAATCTTCGCGTACGGTACCCCATTGTCTTTCGGTGAGGTATGGCCCCCATTTCTTCCAATGCTTGGTGCGGTTTCTATCTTCTTGTAATCGTATATTTTCAGCTGACATGTAATATCTCTCTTGGGCAATCTTCGAAATTATCAAATTCTATCTATTATAGCTCGAAAATGCCAAATCACTTCAGTTTTCATCCAGAATTTTTTTGATCTATTAATTAAACTCGCTTTTTGTTCAATTATGGGAAATTCTGAAAACGAGGCTGTTTCATGCGCTAGGTTTGTTTAAAAGCTGGGTAGCCATTGATCATTTCTTGTTATTCCAATAATTGCGAATAAACAAATGTTAAAATTTACTCTACACTTGTAGATGAAATAAATTGTTCTACATTTGTAGATGTAATTTAATTTAAAGGTAATGAAACTATCTAGAGCAGAGGAAGAATTGATGAACCATTTGTGGAGGCTGAAGCGGGCATTTATGAAGGATTTGTTGGATGCTTATGAGGAGCCAAAGCCCGCAACGACCACTGTCTCCACGCTATTGAAGCGTATGCAGGAAAAGGATTTTGTGGGCTATGAGGCTAGTGGGAAGCTACGTGAATATTATCCCTTAGTTACCAAGGAAAATTACTTTTCCAAGCATTTGAAGGGATTGATCAAAAACTTTTTTAATGATTCACCGGCACAGTTTGCTTCTTTTTTCACGAAAAAGGCAGAGCTCTCGGAGGAGGAGTTATTGCATCTGAAAAGTATCATTGATGACCAGCTAAATCAGAAAAAATGATAGTTTACTTACTCAAATCCATAGCTTGTTTACTGCTGTTGCTTTTGGTTCACAGGGTACTTTTGCAGCGTGAAGTATTACATAGATTCAACCGGTTCTTTCTACTGTTTTCGGTAGTTGCATCCTTTCTTATTCCACTATATACGATTGAAGTTCCTCAGGAAATAGTTACGGATCCAACCGAAGTGATTTCTGAGCCAGTTTACTTTGAAGCTGGGCAATCTGAGGTGATTTCTGAGTCTGTTTACTTTGAAGCAGCAAGTCAGGAATTCAATCAGAATCAGGTACTTGCTGCAGTACCAGAATCTCAATTTAATTGGGCATACCTTCTATTTGGGCTTTACGGACTCATTTCCCTTATTTTCTTTTTTCGTTTTGTGCGAAATATCAAGATTATGGTCAATAAAATCCAGCGAAATATTAAAATCAATTATCGCGGTCAAACCTTGGTTTTGCTGAAAGAGGAAGTGCTTCCATTTTCCTTCCTCGAATACATTTTTGTAGCAGAATCTGATCTTGACAGCGGGAAATTCACTGATGCCGTTTTCGCTCATGAATCCACGCATATTCAGGAAAAGCATAGCTGGGATAACCTTTTTATTGAAGTGTTGCTTGTGCCATTTTGGTTTCATCCTGGATTACATTGGGCCAAAGCTAGCATCAAGCTCAACCATGAATTTATTGCGGATAAAGTGGCTTTGCGAAGCACTCCACTGGAGAAATACGAGAGACAGCTTATGGCTATGATGCTGTCAGAGCAGAAGTATGGCCTAGCAAGCAGCTTAAATTTTTCATTAACCAAAAAACGATTTGAAATGATGAAGAGAAAAACAGTGAATTCGAAAAGTTGGATCAAATTATTGGTCTTAGTGCCAGTCTTTGGTGCCTTGGTGTACTTTTTCAGTGAACGAGTTGCCGCAAAGCAGGAAGGTGTAAACGGACAGAGTGAAGTGTATATAAACAATTCAAATCAAAACTATTTAGAAGAAATAGATTTTGATTTGAGTTTTACGCTGAAGCCAGATGGAGTAATTCAATATGAAAATGAGAATTATGACTTGGACGCTGTAAAGGAATTGATAAGCGAGACTAAAAACTCACAGGCTGCTGTAAAAATTAATTTGGTGATAGAGGCCGGGATTTCAATGGGCGACTTGAGTGATTTTCAGGCAGTCTTAAGAGATCTGGATATTCGCAGAGTTCATTATGCGAAAACACATAGTGAAGTAGGCGTAGAAGGCGTAGTACAGGAAGAGCAGAAAGCTAGACTTTACAGCGGTGTTAGATTCCTTGTATATGCAGATCAAATGTATTACGAACATAAAAATTATTTCCAGCTGACAGATAAAGAGCGGTCTACGCTATTATCACCGCCTTTGCCACCTCAAGAAATGAGCGAAATTGATTCAGATACACCTCCTTCGCAGGGAAACAGGAAAAATGAGGTTTCTATAATCCCCCATAACTCTTTTGCTCCTGATGTTGATTCTTACCTATCCTATAATTCATTTACTGAGGCCTATGTAAAAGAAGTAGCGAGACTGAAAAATGCTAATGGAACAATATCTATTACACCTGCTGCGATTTGGTTAGTGGATGTTTCAAAATATGCTGATCCAGTAAACTACGTCTCTCAAAAGTTAATGGAATATGATAACCTGAGAAACGGCCCACCCCATTACATTAAAAAATCCGTAAATGATCAAGCAAAAGTTGATGCATTGTTTTATGAATTAGGGGCAATTATTTTTCAGTTTGACAAAGAAATGAGGTCAGAATTATCGTCACTCTTGGGTTATCCATATCCTCCTTTGAATATTCCATATTATCCTTACATAAAGCAGGTTAAGGAAGGAGAAATATATTATAAAAACTATGATGAATTGAGTGACGATGAGAGAAAGTTATTACCGCCACCGTCGCCGCCACTACCACCTAGGAAAACTACTGATTCATCAAAAAATCCTGCTGATCTTAAGCAAACTAATGACCCTGTGGCCGATCAAAAAAATGAAACAGCAAGCAAATGGCCTCCTGTAGTGAAAGCAAGCCAGGTACAGAATGACCTTCAAGCATACATTGATGCCCATGCGGCCTACGAAAAGCTTCGAAAGCAAGCTCCGCACTTTGTAAAGAGAAGCAAAGCTGAGCAGGATAAGCTCACAAAAATGTACTCGGATTTGAGAAGTATGTATTATCATATTTCTTTCTATGACAAACCAAAAGTTGATCGTCCTATGCCTCCTTTGGTGCCATATTTAAAATTGGAATCAAATGGAGAAGTTTATTACAAATTAGCAAAGGACTTGACTGCTGAAGAGAGTAGTATATTACCTTCGCCACCTCCGCCACTTACTCCTGAAGAACAAGTAGAGGCATACAAGAAGGTCTTTTACCAGTATGAATTGATGCGCAACAAAGGAAGAAACGATGCTTTCCTATCCATGGAAGAGCGTGAAGCGATGTTTCTACTATACAATGAGCTGCAGGAGAAGTTTCTCTATATGGATGCTCCGGAGAGAAGACAGGTAAAAATGGTCAATTTCCCGTACCACCAAGTAGAAGAAGACGGCAAAATGGTTTTCAAAGCTATATCTGAGCTCACTCCAGAGCAAAGAGCTTTGAACAACTGCTAGTGCTGGATAAACCTGCCAGGTTTTTCTATCCGAATTGGATAAATTATCAGCTGTTCAAATCTTATCGACAGAAACCTGGCAGGTTTTGGTTAATAAAATCAAGAAAATGACTGAGTCAGGACAAAATCCGGCTCGGTCATTTTTATTTTTCCAGTTAGTTTTCTGAAGGAATTTGGCCAAGTGTCAATCCATCCCCGAATGGGGATTTCGGGAGCAAAGCCAGCTTGAACCAACTGGTCAAGTTTTGTAAAATCGAAGCTGTCCGAAGCTATTCCGGCTCCAGAATGCTCCGTATCCAAGGCATTGCATTCTTGTTCATATTGTCCTTTGACAGGAATTACCATTACGGGTTTTCTGAGATACATAGCCTCGCAGATCGATTCAAATCCTGCCGTACTTACCAGTCCCTTGCATGCAGCCATATCCCTCAAAAAGCTCTTGTCATGAACTTTGTGAAAGCTCAGGTTAGGAAGCGGTTTTTCGGTCTCTGCAGCATCTTTTTTGTCCCAATATGCCCGTATTTTCAGATGGGGATGGGCAGCCGCATAGTCGAGGATTTCCTTACCATAGCCGCTATTGACGATATAGGTAAGGAAAAAGTCGCCTGACGTCGAATCCAATTTTTTTACTTGTTTTCGTAGCAGTGGAGGCACCACGATAATTTCATCCGTAGATTCCAATTCATATAATGAAAGTGCCAGTTTCTCGCTTGCACCGATTGCTGTCATTTTGGTGTTCAATTTGAAAAAGAATCTATTCAGTCCTCTGGCTGGAGCAAACTTAAATTCGGGATGATAGATCAGATATTGATGTCCAATGACCCAATAATGGGCTTTTGGCCGGAAAATGCCATTGTAAATCCCGCCCAATAAATCATAAAAATTCAGAATAATATCAGGGGACTCAGTCTTAACTATTTCGTTGATTTTTTTAAGGCTTTTGTAAAAAGTCGATGTTTTCGTCAAGTTCTGAAGGATGGTTTTACCTATCAAAATCTCTTTTTCCTCTTTGTCGGTCACAAAATTTGGACTATCTACCAGATGGATCGGAGCCGGGATTTCTTTAGTGAAAAACTCTGGAATAGCTCTACGTGTGCTTTTCCCCAAAATAACCCCTGATAGTTGATGACCTTGGCTGAGGAGTAAGTTGGCAAAAGAAATGGCTTGGGTCATATGACCACGGCCTTCGCCCTGGACTATAAAAAGAAATTTCATTGTATAGAAGAGATGGATGGTGGTTCCAGATCATCCTTTGCCTTGTCAAAGGATACTTCCCGCATAGGGATAATCGTGGTTTCGGGCTTACCTATGAAGAATCGCTCCAAGCTATCATCTTGTGCTTCCTTGAAGTTGATCTCGTTATAATAAATCAGTTGCCAGTTCCCCTCATGGTCTTCCGCCAGTGCGCTCATAGTCTCCACCCAGTCCCCCGAATTCAGGTATTGGATTCCATCAATTTCCCGGTTTTCAGGCTTGTGGATATGACCGCAGATTATCCCGTCACAGCCTTTGGCTTTTGCCATTTTGGCCAGTTCTATCTCGTACTGATCTATATAGGATACAGCTGATTTTACTTTGCCCTTCACATATTGGGATAGTGAGAAATAGGGGAGGCCTTGTTTGACTCGGTAGTGGTTCACCACACTATTCAGCCAAAGCAAAAATGTGTAGCCTATATCGCCCAAATAGGCAATCCAGCGGAGGTTAGTGGTAATGCTGTCAAAAACATCTCCGTGCGTGATGAAGTATTTTTTTCCATGACTCTCATAAATCATGTCCTTTTGGATCGAGAGATTCCCCATCTGAAAAGGAAGAATCTGGTCTAGAAAATCATCGTGGTTGCCCCGGAGATAATATACTTTAGTGCTATGATTCTCAATCATTTTCAGGATTCTATTGAAAAAGCGGGTGTGCTTTCTCTTCCAAGAGCCTGATTTCTTGAGTTGCCAGCCATCTATGATATCTCCATTCAGGATCAGATTATCACAGTTGTACTGTTTAAGAAACCGTGCGATTTCTTTGGCTTTAGAGCCTTTTGTACCCAGATGTACATCGGATACAACTATCGTTTTGAATTGGGTCTTCACGATTCTGGTTTTGGTTGTAAGATATACCCTCCAATTGAACTCAGTATCAGCAGATTATTAAAAAATTAGTAAGATTGCTTAGCTTTTTCCCTCCAATGTAATCTCAGCGTTAAAAAGATATGAAAAAGCCTGTTCTATGGTGTAGGATCAGTATAAAACTTACAGATTATCAGGAAACTAGTCTTGGTAGGCCGGTTAAATCCAGGGTTGTTCTACAAAAATCAAGTTAAAAGTTTGGCTGAAGTTCGACAGCAGTTTTTATCTTGTAGCACCAATCTATTCCCTTTTTAAAGAAATTATTAATGTATGAATAACTCAAACGCACTATTCTGGGAGCGGTACCAAAAAGCACCGGTTGTAGGGATTAGCAGGGGACATTCACTTGATGAGGCATTGAAAATAGCAGAAGCTTACGAAGAAGCTGGGCTTTCTACGCTTGAGATCACAATGAACACTGCAGGTGCTTCTGAGATGATTTCTGCTTTGCGAACCCAGTTCCCAGGACTCAATATCGGTGCAGGCACAGTATGCGATCTTAGCGGCTTAAAGGATGCCATCGACTCAGGTGCCCAGTTTATCGTAACTCCTATCATCGATGAAATAGTAATCACCCATGCTGCTGATCAACAAATCCCTATTTTTCCCGGAGCATTTACTCCTTCGGAGATTTATAAGGCTTGGTCATTGGGGGCTTCTGCAGTCAAAGTATTTCCCGCTACCCAACTTGGAGTGCAGTATATCAAAGATGTACTGGCGCCATTAAATGATATAAAACTACTTCCTACGGGAGGAGTTTCTCTAAATAATGTCAGGTCATTTTTTGAAGCAGGTGCCTTTGGGGTAGGCATGGGGAGCTCCCTATTTGATAAGAAGTTAATTGGGGCGGGGGATTTCAATGGACTGAAAAAGCATTTTGCCAGCATCAAAACTGAGATAGCGGATTTTATAAAAGGCTGATTGGGGTTTTGCTATCGATCTGTTGGATGACTTGGTGAAGCATTAATGAGAGATTCTTCTATGTAGATCTCTGGGGATAAGAAAAAAAAGTGGTTTTAGAAATAAAACCACCTTTAACAAACTACAAACCAATTTATACCTAATTATTTACTACTTCGTTTTCATTTTCCAGTTCCACCAAGGCCACTGCTCCATGAATAGCTGTTTCGTCCATCTCTGAAAGCAAAATTTCAAATCGTTCGATGACCGTAGGGTATTTGAATGTTGAGATCGCCTTGAGTAGTGAATCCTTAAACAGTGGATAAGTTTTTCTGATTGATCCTCCTAAGATAACTGCCTCAGGGGCAAGGGAATATAAAATATGCTTGATCAGTTCACCGAGATGATGACCAAATTCTTCAAATGCTTTTAATGCCTGGGTGTCTCCGGCGAGTGCCAATTTGGCAAGTGCTTTTGGTTTCTTGTGGTAGTATTTTTCGAAAAACTTGCCGCTGCAGTAATGCTCATAATCATGGTCAAGATAGGAAGCACTACACCATTCGCCTGCCGCAGAGTTCACACCGCTATAGAGGTGTCCGTTGATCACGATGCCACCCCCGATCCCAGTTCCTAGCGTGATTCCTACCATGTGGTTAAACTTTCTCCCTACCCCGAATTTATGGACCCCGGAGGCAAAGCAGTTGGCATCATTATTAATAAAAACAGGCTTGGCAAATCTCTCAGTCAGAAACTTCTTCAACTCCACGTGCTGAAAAGCGGGGATGTTTGAAAGGCCTAGAACGATCCCTTCCCGCACATCTACCAGACCCGGGATACCAATTCCGATTCCCGCCAAGTCATATCCCATATAACTCTCTATAAAATCTGAAATGGTTTCCAGAATGAATTCTTTACTTTCCAGTGCGGGAGTAGCTATTGATCGTATGTCCTCTAAATGCCCATTGATTAGCACGCCACCTTTGATTCCGGTGCCTCCAATGTCTAATCCTAAAATGGCTTTTTCCATTCGCTACAATAATTAGGTTAATAGGTTTGATTATTTAGCCGTATCAAGGAGCGCTGGCTCCCTGATACAGGCAAAGGTCTATGTCTATCTTTATAACATTCCTTCTATTGACTTTTCCAGTTCCCTGGCAGTAGCCAGGAATTCGTCCACGTTCATGTCCCTGAAGAAAATCAGGCCATGGCTTGATCTTACTTTTGCCCGATCATGCTGGTAGAAGTAATTTTTGCCCAGCAAAAGCTGTATGGCATCTAGCTGGTCTACCCAGATTCTTTTGGCTACTGTACTGAATTTGCCATTGTGGGAATAACTTGGGAATGATGCATTCACCTGACTTAGATAGCAATTGGCAAAAGAGTCTTCCATAACAGACATATCCCCCAGTGATACAGGAACGATGACATTGGCTTCATGGGGCTCAAACTTGAACCAAACGTTTCTATATCCTATGATGCGTAGGTCACTGATGTCTTTTTCCTCACCCCATTTTTTTACGGCAGCTGCAGTGGCCTGCAGTACTTTATAATGGGTGTCTGGCCCGGACCCTTCCGGATCAAGTGTTAAGCTAATCTTTGTAGGATTGATTTTTCTAAACATTTCCACGATCGGTTCCACATCGCGATCCTTGTCAGGCTGCTCTGTGAAAATATCCCCTGTGTAGAAGCCAAGTCTGAGATGGTGGACGTTTTTCACCTGAACTCCGAAGTGTGCCCAAACCAGCTCCTCTTCAAATTCACGGATCATCCCCTTTAGTTTTTGGACTTTAGCAGAGTTCTTCTCTCCATCATAGCTGTTTTTCAATATGCTGATGACGTCGTTGATCGTTTCTCTCAGTTGGGCTTTATTCTTGATCTCATATACGATCACCAATGCCCTTACCACCCGGTGGCAAAGCCCTCTCAATCGCTGTTCTGCATTTTCAGAAGCCACATTGGTAAGGTAGTGATAGACATCTTTATCAGTTTTAAGACTATACCCTACATCAAAAAAGTCCTCGTAGTGGACCATTTGGATCTCCCCGTTGTCCAAAAGCTTCTTGGTGTGCTGAAGGGTATCGATGACAAAGGTATTGGTCACTGCTGTAAAACCTGAAGTCAATACAGAGAAATGCGCCTCATTAGTGGGTTCATGCAGCTGGTTGGTGATATGGGGCAAAATCCCTAGAGATATATCGTCGTGGTGAGGCCCTGTGTGGAGCAATACCTCATTCTTTTCTTGTTCCAGCCCTTTTGATAGCTTGCCCTCTATACTTTTCATTACCTCATTGACCGTCTCCTCAGACAGATCTGGGATGAGTTTAGTGTATTTATCAGCCTTGAGGTCAGATAACTTTATTCTATGGCCATATTTGCCCAGTTTTTTACAGAGATCAATTACAGCCCGTTCAGTTTTTTCCCAGGTCCATTCACCTTTTTGATAATAGGCATCTACTGAGTCAGTTAGTTTCACACCGGCTCCTTTGGTCACATAGAATCGCCCGTTTTTTAATTTTTGAAGGACTGTGGCTGGAAACACATTGTTCAGCGGGGTTTCAAGGGAGTCTTTTACGATTCCTGCTTTTGCCTCTCCTGCGGCTATGATGATAGCTACTGCTTCAGGGTTATAGACAATGGTGTCTAAGCCAATGGTAATCACCAGCCTGTTGGAAGAAACTTCTATTCCTCCCAGATCTCCTGCCGCCACCGCTTGGGTTTCAAAATTAGTTTCTGTCAATCTGGTGACTGAGAACATATGAGATCCTCGGGTGTTGAATGCAATATGTCCATCCGGGCCTATGCCACCCAGAAAGAAACCTATTCCTCCTGCATCCCTGATTTTTTGTTCATATTCCCCACACCATTGGTCGATCATGTAGATAGACTGCTGCTGCAGTTTCTCCATTTCATTTTTGGGATCGCGGAATCTCAGGGTAAGGTCAACTTTCAGATCAGGAAACACCTCTTTGAAATGAAGCCCATTAGCCAAAGGAATCTCATCTGAATTGATCAGAATTGCCTTTTCCTTGGAAAGGCCAAATCCCTGGATATAAAACTTATTGACATAATCGTAGAAACTATTGTTCTGCTTTGAAGAAATCGGGTAAAATTCATCAATCTGGACAAATGTCAGATCCTTAAGAACCGGCTTCTTGATATCGCCCAAGCCATATTTTTCCCTTACCTCCTTTCCTTTTTTGTTGTCCCAATTTTCTAATAGAAACTGTGTCCATTTGATGAAAAACTCAGGCGTTTTACCTGTTGGTAAACTGATGACTCCCTCCGGGTTTGCCGATGCCCATTCTAGAAACCGGCAGGCGGTGAGCAGGCCTAGTTTAGGGAAATTGTCAACTTGAAGGTACGGAATTAGCGTGCTGATTTTCTCTACACCAGATTCCTGTAGGAAACTTTTTTCGACTTCTGAAAGCGGATACTTACTTAGCATAACTGTTTTGACAGGTTTGGATTGGGACTACTCTGTAGAAGTAATTTTTAAGTGCTGACTAGACACGCTTTTACAGATTCCATAAAAGCGAATTCTAATGTAATCTATTCAATTGCGTTTTTAGGCTTAATTACTTTGCCTTTAGTACTTACTTAAACAAATCTAAAAAATGTTTTTTAATAATACGATCTTTCATAAAAATTTTATAAAAGTTTTACATGGGTGAAACTATAGTTCGGAATTGTACGGACATAATCACCGTTCGAAGTTCAGGAGTCATAAAGAAAAAATCCTAACTTTCCGAATGCTTATAGTCGTCACAGGTGTATCAGGAACAGGCAAAACCACGATTGGATCCGGTATAGCTAATTCATTGAATTTACCGTTTTTCGATGCGGATAATTTTCACCCCAAAGAAAATATTGAAAAAATGAGCAAGGGTATTCCTCTTAACGATGTTGACAGGTTGCCTTGGCTACAATCCTTGGCCGAATTATTAGCGGACCATGAGAAAAATGGAGGGGCAGTTTTGGCTTGTTCAGCTTTAAAGGAAAGCTATCGGGAGCTTTTGAAAGGTAACAATAACGTACAATGGGTTCATCTCAAAGGTGATAAAGAACTGATTTGGCGCCGGATGCTGGCAAGGAAAAACCATTATATGAAAGCAGATATGTTGGAGTCTCAATTTGCTACTTGGGAAGAGCCGCTATACGGTCTGAAATTGAATATATTACATACTCCGGAGGAAATGCTGTCACAGGCACTAGAGTATTTGGGAGCTACCGAAGAAAGCAAGGGTTGAATTATGAAGATTTTGCCTTCCCGTTTTTTGGGAGTTTTCCCTTTTTAGTGAATTAGTCGGAGTACGTTTGGCGATAAGGACGTCATTATTTCCAAATGAAATTGAAAAAACCATGTCCATAACTGTCATGAAAACCATAATTCTCTATTTAGTTCTTTTTGTTTCTTTCAGTGCCGCTTTCGCACAATCCTATCTTATTTCTAATGTGAATATTATTTCCATGGAGGATGACAAGGTGCTAGAAAACCACTTGATTCTGGTCGAAGACGGGAAGATCCTCAAAATTGTCCCGATGTCTGATTCTCACACTGTCCATAGTGATCAGGTGATCGATGGAAAAGGGGCGTATGTTTATCCGGGATTGGCAGAATTTCATTCCCATATTCCTACGGCTGAAAATGGAAATACCCAGCTTCAGGAAGAGGCCATGTGGCTTTATTTAGCCAACGGTGTATTGCGGGTACGGGGGATGATAGGACATGCTTCTCATTTAGCATTGAAAGAAAGAATTGCATCAGGTGAACTGGATGGGCCAAGACTTTTTCTATCCGGCCCTTCCTTTCGGGGATCATCCGTTTCTTCCCCCGAGCAGGCAGCGCAAATGGTACGGGATCAAAAAGCAGCCGGTTATGATCATCTGAAGCTGCATCCGGGATTGAAAATGGATGAGTTTCTGGCAATAGCCACTACTGCAAATCAAGTAGGTATTCCATTTGGGGGGCATGTCTCTTTGGATGTGGGACTAAAAGCCAGTCTTGAAAATGGTTACAAATCCGTTGAGCATATGGATGGTTATATTGAGGCATTGATCCCTGATTATTCCCGGGTTTTGGATCCAGAGATAGCAGGGCCTTTCTCCATGCTTCTGGTGGAAGAGGCTGACATGAACAGACTTCCTGAATTGGTGGATTTGACACTGGAAACCGGTGCTTGGATGGCTCCGACTTTGACCTTGTTTGACCGTTATTTTGGCTTTAAGCCGGCGGAAGAGTACCGGAATATACCGGAGATGAAGTATATGTCAGCTCAGCAGGTACAGAGTTGGATCAATGCGAAAACACCCCATGAGCGGTCCGGTATATTGACAAGAGAAAATGTGCAACCTTACCTGGATTTCAGAAATCAACTTTTCATGACCTTGCATGAAGCAGGTGTGCCCATGTTGATGTCCTCAGATTCTCCCCAGGTTTTTAATGTACCAGGTTTTTCTATCCACCATGAGATTGACCTGATGTCCAAAGCAGGCATGTCTAATTATGAGATTCTGAAATCAGGTTCTGTGAATCCTGCCAGGTATTTCGGCCAGGAAGGGAATTGGGGAGTAATGAAGGTAGGAGCCTCCGCTGATTTTGTACTAGTAAAGTCAAATCCTCTTGAAGACTTGGAGACGTTGAAAAATCCCGTCATGGTGGTGATGAAAGGGGAAATATACGATCAGCAGGAGCTTAAAAAACAACTTGATAAAATCGAAGCTAAGTATAGCAGAGACTGAGAAAATATGCAGTGCCTGAAAATCTCTGTTAACAATCTTTTTACAATTGACTTTCCTTAAACATGAATCCCAAAAATGCATTAATCAGCTTAGCTATAAGTTTTGTGGCAATATCCTTCAGTTCTGGCCAAACAAAATCTACTGTCATCCAGGAGGCTACATCGCTTACTATAAAGGCTGAAAAAGTCGATTCTTGGCAAGGGAAGGATGTGTTTCACTATGTGTTGGATAATGGTATAATGCAGGTGGAGATGACCAATTTCGGTGGGATTATTTCTAGAATCATTGTTCCTGACAAAAACGGCAAGCTGGAAAATGTAGTCTTGGCACTGGAAGAAATCCCGGATTACTTTACCAAAAACGGCCCCTACCTAGGAGCTGCTGTGGGCAGGTATGCCAATCGAATAGGAGGGGCTGCATTTACGCTGGAGGGAGAGACGTACCAAGTGACAAAAAACAACGGAGAGAATACATTGCATGGAGGAAGGGAGGGCTTTGGGGTAAAAGTTTGGGAGCCTAAAGTCTATAAAAAAGAAGATGCTGTTGGAGTGAAAATGACCTATCTCAGTGTGGATGGAGAAGAAGGGTTTCCGGGAAATCTAGAAACTATTCTCTACATGGAATTGACTTCTGACAATGAGCTGAAACTACGCTTTGAAGCTACTACAGACAAAAAGACCGTAGTAAACTTGACCAATCATTCCTATTTCAATCTGAATGGTATCACCGGAGATGTGCGCGATCATGAGCTGCGGATTTTTGCTGATGCGATTACACCAACGGGATCAGGACAGATTCCTACGGGTGAACTAATGTCAGTGGAAGGAACGGCATTTGATTTTCAAACATCAAAGAACCTTGGGACGCAATTGGATGCTTTGGGAGAAGGATTTGATCATAATTATGTCACGAAAAGAGAGAATTCCACCGAGCTGAAGAAGATTGCCATCGTTAAACATCCTGCAAGTGGACGAGTGATGTCAGTTTTCTCCACGGCTCCCGGCGTACAGCTTTATACAGCTAACCACGTGAGGAATTTCGCCGGAGCGGATGGCAAAACATATCAACCACACTGGGCACTATGTCTAGAGCCGGAAGGGTGGCCGGATAGCCCAAATAAGCCAGATTTTCCATCTACTTCATTGGCTCCGGGAGAAAAGTATGTTCATGAAATTGTGTATGAGTTTGGAGTAAAGTAATAGAATTAGGCAAAAGTTACCTTCTTAGCGGGTTTGGATATATTGTTTCGTAAGCAAAAATCCCATAAAATGCCTATGAGAAAGATTTCTCACATAGAGGGATGGGGAATGACCTTCTAAAAACAAATTTATATGAAATCGAGCAGGACGAAGAACGTCATATAGAGGGATGATTGTTCACCGTGCGAGATTCCACCTGACTGCCTGCCTGCAGGTGTGACCATTGAAAATCAATATATAACCACATGAAGTATTTCCTTGCTACTATAGCATTTTGCAGTTTTATTGTTTTTGTGTCTTTTTCAATTTTTGCACAAACCTATACCTTCCGTAAGGTAAGTGAACTAAGAATAGAGAGCTTATCTGATGTCAATTTATTGGATTATAGTTCTAAGCATGACATGTTTGTTGGATCTGTAAATCAAAAAGGAAAACGTCCAGAACTTTTGATTGTAGATGGAAAAGGGGAAATTTTAAAAAAAGAAGTAAAGGAAGGGGAAGGGCCGGAGCAATATCAGGGTTCAGCTTTGACAATAGGATTTTCAGAAGATGGGAATATTCTATTAAATACCTCCTTAGCTGTTTTGAAATACGATCTAAATTTTAAATTGGTTGAAAAGTTCAAGATAGAGCCTAAATCTACGATGACCGTTGAGCCTTCACCCAGATCTAGATTTTTGAAATTGGAAAGATCTTCGTCTGCTTTGTCATTTATTTCTTTACCATCAGGATCCATAGCTTTTACGCCTAGTGCCACGAACAATGAGTTTTATCTAATTGAATATTATGATGGAGACTCAAAATCTGTTGAAAGATTACTTCCTATTTCAAGTCGTAAAGTATATAGGGGATATGAGGATAAGCCGTTCTTCGCATCAATCGATCCCATTTTTACTGTCGATGAACAGAAAAATGAACTTTACCTTAGTACTTCTTTTGACAATGAAATCACTGTTTACAATCCTATGAATTGGGAAGTTATCCGGACAATACCTATTCAGCATAAGTCTTTCAGGCCATTGAATAGTATTCCTATGGAAAAATCAAACTTCCCGTCAACTGGAATATATAGGAGATTTCCATTTAATAGTAAATTGATCAAATTTGATTCAGATTTACTGGGACTCGTGTATGTCAGGGAAATATCTGAAGCCTCATTTGAATTGCGGGAACGAGAGAACAAGTCTTTTTATGCACTTGACCCTTCATATAACAGTGTAATACTTTTTAAAAATGGAGTTCAGATTCCAGGCGAGCTGACAATTCCTTCTGGATTGATTCAAATGACTCTGCCAAATAACAGAGTTCTTGTGAAGGTGGTAAACGAAGAAGAAGAGTTGGATTATTACCCATTTGAGATCTGGGAATTGGTAGAGAACTAAGAAGTTTTACATCAGAAAGGAGAATTTTATTCAGCAGACTGAGTAAGTATTACTCAGGAAAAGATCAGGTGTACGCCTTTAAATCTTATCTAGGGCATGGGTACAACCTTTGCAAGTATAAGTTGGAACACTAACCAACTTAATTCTTATGAAGATGATTAATCAACCCCAAATCGCAAAAGTATCAAGATTTAGAAAAGTCCGTACATCGGCGGCTGTGATGCTTTCTGCACTTTGTCTTGTAGGGATGACTTCCTGCGAGGATGATGATGATGACCCGATTGTAAATACCTTCAATCAGCAAGATAGAAATTTCGCTATTTCCTCCTCAGAAAATATCAATGCTCAGATTATGTTTGGTCAACTAGCACTAGACAATGGTGAAGATGACTCTGTTATTGGTTATGCTACTATGCTAGTTTCCGAGAATACAGAGAGTCGTACCGAGCTTGAAGGAATTGTGGATGGTACAGACGTGGATATTTCCGATGGTGTCACTGATGCTATGCAGGCTAAATATGACGAACTGGCGCTATTGAGCGGCGAAGACTTCGATATGGAATTTATAGATTTCCAACTTGAAACTCTGGATGATTCCATGCCAATCTATGAAAATGAAGAAGCTAACGGAGAGAATTTTACCCTTAAAGGATTTGCAGAGAAAACATTGGGTAAAATCAAAGATCACAAAGAAGATGCAGTACTAGTAAAGGCTGAAATCGAAATTGAAGGGATCTAACACAAGAAGTCAGAATGTAGTTAAGGCTGATTAACCCGGCTGAAATTGCGTAATGATTTCTGTAGAGCCGGTTTTCCGAAAGGGGCCGGCTTTTTTTATTTTTAACCGCTGAGGCCACAGAGGGAACTGCAGAGGCTGCAATGATTTATTTCAATTAGACTCCCTATTTCCAAGTTTGGGACTTACTTCGAGAGTAAGTTTGCTACCACTTCCTGAGCTTCCTCAAAACTCTGATATCCACATATTACAGAGTCAAAATTTTCCAAATCTCCTAAATGTATTAAAGCCAGAGGATTTCCAAAATGCACCAAAATGCAAGATTTGGATTGAGCCAGATTTTTGACTTCAGCCAAAGTCCTGCTGTCCATACCGAATTGGTTTAATGGTTTGTGGGAAGGAACATAAAGAGAGATAATCACTTTTTCTGCTTCATCAAGTGAGATTTCACTTAAATCTGAGCCATATTTTTCATTAAGCTTTTTGGAGAAAATTGTCCCTGTATTTCCAAAAAATCGCTGATGTGTAAGCTTTCCATCTCCTGCAAGTCTTTTCAATTCTGTAGTATTTAATTGCCCGGAGATTACTGAAACATATTCATTAGCCAGTCTAGTTTGTAGTTCATCGTGTTTTTTCCAGTCGAACTCAGGAACCTTCAACTTCTTCATTTCAAATACTCCCAACTTTTCTTTCAACTTCCAGATTTTCTCAAAAACCTCATTTATTTCAGTTTCTGAGGCAAATTCAGCTATTTTCTCAATCCCTTCCTTTACATGATCTGAAAAGCACAGGATATCATTCCCCGCATGGAAAGCCTCCCATTCCAATTGACCGGGAACTGGGAATTGGTTTGCCACCGCCTTCATATTCAGAGCATCGGAAATGACAATTCCTTTGAATCCCATTTCTGTTTTCAATAGATCAGTGATAATCTCCCTTGAGATGCTGGCAGCAATCTCCTTTCCTCCGGATAGCGCAGGAGCTGCCAGATGACCTACCATGATCATTTCAACTCCTTTATCTATTCCATATTGGAATGGCAACAATTCTTCTTGTTCCAGTTCTTCTCTAGTCTTTTGAATGACCGGAAGCCCTAGGTGGGAATCTGTCTGGGTATCCCCGTGACCAGGAAAATGCTTAAAACAAGCTCCGATTCCTGCTTTTTTCATCCCCTGATACATACCCAAAGCATACTCAGCCACTTTTAAAGGGGCTGTGCCAAAGGATCTGTATCCGATGACCGGGTTGTTTGGATTGGTGTTGACATCGCAGCAGGGCGCTAGGTTCAGATGGATTCCGGCAGCTTTCATGTCCAACCCCATCTTATACCCCACTTCTTCAATTAGCGTTATCCCATTTTCTTTAAGAGCTCCCAGGGTGATGGCAAAAGGATAATTGGGTGTATTCTCTATTCGCATTGCCAAGCCGTATTCTCCATCTATGCTGATCAGCAAGGGGATTTTTGAAATAGCCTGATAGCGATTGATCAATGAGATCATTTTCTCCAACGTCCCCCTTACATCCAGCACCTCTGCCCGCTTCTCGAAGTTTGCGGCAGCAGAATGCCTGCTGTGAAAGAATGTCAAACCGCCGATTTCATGTTCTAGGATGAGCTTTTCGATAGCAAGGTAATTCTCCTCCGAATCATGTATAAATGCAGCAGGGGAGAAGCATTGGGCTATTTTTTGATGAATATTCATTGTAATAAGTTACTGAGTTTTAAACTTCAAAATTCTTCATTCGACGTTCATTATTCGATGTTTCAGTAATAAATGATAAAGTAGAGAGGAATTGTAAGTGGAATAAGATTGAAGTATCTAAGAATCTCGTAAATCGTAATTCTAAAATCCTAAATCAATCCTGTTTCTTCCCGAACTCTTTTGGATATTTCACACTGGCAGCGATAGCCAAGGCGGGAATCATAGCTATACCTACCCATATGAAGAAGCCCGTATAACCGAGCCATTCTTGGATGTAGCCGGAGGCCATCCCCGGCAACATCATGCCCATAGCCATAAAACCGGTTGCCAGCGCATAATGCGAAGTTTTGAATAGCCCTTCGGCCAAGTATATCAGAAAGACCATATACGCTGCAAACCCAAAACCGTAACCAAATTGTTCGATGACAACCACAGTGCCTGCGAAGAATATGTTGTCCGGCTGGAAATGTGCCAATCCAATGTATAGCAGATTTGGGAGATTGAGCGAGAGTGCCATGGGAATCATCCATTTGCCTAATCCATGACGGGAAATGGCAATCCCTCCAAGGATCCCTCCCAGTAGTAAAGCAATCACGCCAATGGTGCCATAGAGAAATCCTACTTCAGAGGTACTTAATCCAAGGCCTCCTGTTTGCCTGCCTTCCAGCAAAAAAGGTGATGCCATTTTCACCAACTGAGATTCGCCCAGTCTGTATAAAAGCACAAAGGCAAGAGAAATCCCAATGTTTTTCTTGGTAAAGAAGGTGCTGAACACCTTGCCGAAGCTTGCGTCAGTTGAGTGTGTTCTCGTTGTTTCTCCCTCGACGTTTGGTGTGGTTAGGGAATTGATCAGCGTGAGCAACAGCATGAGGATAGACACAGCAATCATCGTGTAGGACCATGCTTTACTGGTATCGCCTAAGCTAGTCTCCAGGTATCCGGCTATCATTACTATCAATCCTTGCCCGGTTATCATCCCGATCCTAAAGAATGTGCCCCTCAAACCTACAAAGAAAGATTGTTGCTCGGGCTTTAATGCAATGAGATACATGCCATCTGAGGCGATGTCGTTGGTGGCCGAGGCAAAGGCTCCCATCCAGAAGAATGCAAGTGTGATGAAGAAAAACTGGTTTCCTGCGGTAGTTAGTCCCACTCCAAAAAATACCAGTGAAAGTATCAGCTGCATCGATAAAAACCATTTCCGCTTGGTTCCAAAGAGATCCACTATGGGACTCCAGATGGGTTTGATCACCCAAGGTAAATACAGCAGGCTAGTGTACAGGCCAATATCAGAGTTGGAAACCCCGAGTTTTTTGTACATAATCACCGAAACTGCGATGATGATGATGTAAGGAATCCCCTCTGTCATATACAAGGAAGGAACCCATAGCCAAGGGCTATTTCTGGAAAATTTACTCATGGTTTTCGGATCAGATTTTTGTAGATACTGATTTCTGACCCATCGATAGTTTTGGCATTTACTGTTTTTTCATAAAATTCCGCCGGGCCAACTCCTCCAATAATAGCGTATGCATAGCCCATTTCCTTCATAGATTCCAGTGATTTTATAAGCAAAATTTTACCGATTCCTTTGCCGCGCTCTGACTCTAAGGTGCCTGTTGGTCCGAAAAAATTCCTTGCCGTGCTTTCGTAGCAGGAAAATCCTAAAATGTCGTTTCCTCTTTGCGCCAGCCAGCATGATACAGGTTGTCTGGAAAAAGCAACTTCAGTCTCGGATTTCCAATATTCACCGAAATGTTCAGAAACCCAATCACATAGTAAATGCTTCTCAGGTGCTATAGCTCTGCGAAAGACAATGTTCTCTTTCTTCAGTAGAACTGCCATTTCATTGGATACTTCCGGTAATTCGATCAGACGAACGAGCATGTCTTTCATAATACCTGTTATGGGATTTGATACACTTGATTTTGCACGATTCTGCCATAATGGTCTATCCAACGAATGGCTAAATATTTGGTGTTTAAACTTTTTACCTCCAGGGTTCTGGCACGTAGGCCTCCTACCCATACAGGGTGTATTTTGGATTCCGCAAGCTGACTCAGGTCGTTTGCTCCCTGAATAAGTGCATAGCGAATGGCAGGATCCAGTGGATTGGCCATACGGATAGTTGTCAATTCTGCATTGGCTTCCACATTGAAGACTACAGGGGTATCTATGATGGAGGTGCCGATAGGCTGAAAGGAGGGAGGTAAAGTAGGCTCATTATACAATTCACCTTTTAATAATTGTGCCACATCCTGATTCTTGATTTTCATGGATTTTGCAGAGAAAAAAGCATTTCCCTGAATGGTGGGCAACGTTCTGGTATAAGAAATTTGGGAATTGATTTCCCTTGGGTTTTGCCAGGCTGCATCCGAATCTTCCCTGATTTTGTAGGGACCATTTCCTATATAAATATTCGTGTTGTAGTGGTTTCTTGCCCACCAGTCATTGAGGATTCTGTGTGAAGCTAGCTTATGCTCCATGCTCCAGTAGAGCTGCGGGATCATGTAGTCCACCCACCCATTTTTCATCCAAAGCAGTACATCTGCATAGAGATCATCGTAATTTGTCTGCCCTGCACGGGTAGGGGAGCCATTTGGATCCTTGTCCTGGTTTCTCCACACCCCAAATGGCGATATTCCAAACTGAACCCAAGGCTTATTTTGCTTAATTGTCTGATTTAAGGCCAATATCAATTGATTGACATTTTCTCTCCTCCAGTCATCTTGCGATTGTCCAGGTTTTTTGTATTTGTCGTAAGTAGCCTTATCGGGAAAATCCAGCTTGGCTACTTTATAAGGGTAGAAATAGTCATCAAAGTGTATGGCATCAATGTCGTAATTGTCCACGATTTCTTTGATCACAGCCAGTAAATGTGCTTTTACTTCAGGCAGACCAGGATTGTAATAATATTTAGTATCGTACTTGAGCATCCAGTTACGGTGCTTGTTGTAGTCATGTTCAGGGCTGAGATCGGCAGTGTTCAGATTCATGGTGGCACGATAGGGATTTAGCCAGGCATGAAATTCCAAGCCCCTGGCATGCGCTTCCTGTATCATCCAAGTGAGCGGGTTTTCATTGGTATTCGGGGCTTTGCCTTGTTTTCCGGTGAGGTATTTGGACCAAGGGGCAAGGTTACTTGGGTAAAAAGCATCTCCCGCAGTACGTATTTGTACGATTACTGCATTGAAATTCAGGTTTTTATAATAGTCTAGTATGTCCAGAAAGTCCCTTTTCTGTTTCTCATAAGCATCAGTAGGAGAAATGGGCCAATCAATATTAGCAACCGTGGCTATCCACACACCCCTAAATTCCCTAGGCATTTCAGGCATCTGATAATTCAGTGGCTGCAGGGCTACAGGAGTCATTGGGAGCTTTTTTACAGGAAGGTTGGCCCCTGGACTTGTGCTTGGAGTAGTATTTATCGTCCCGGAAGGTTGGCTGTCGGTTGCGACATTCTTTTTGGATTTACAGGCGGAAAATAGCAGGCTGATAGCCAAGGCGATAAAGAGATACCTTGAAAGGGATTTCATAGTTGGGTAATCAAAGCGTTGGGATAGGTTTCAAATTTAAATCTTCCAGATTTTTTCGGAGTCTTTTCATGAAGGCGTCTCCAGGATCAGTTTTTATGGTACGATAGTCTGGGTTTGCTTCTTTCCAAAGCTCTGTGGTTTGAAAATTTTGATATTCATGATGGCCGATGACATAGTCGATATCATACTTCCTTGTTAAATATCTAACGAGCTCTTCGTTGGCTTTTAGCTGCTGTTTGGTCAGCGGCATTGCACCACTACCTATGTTTTCTACACCGATGGCTAAGTAATTCAGCCCGATAGTATGTCTGGCAAATGTTGTGTCGGGCAATAGTCTAAAAATCGTGCCGTCTCTATCTATTAAGAATTGGCTGGATACATTTAATAAGCTTGCCCCGGTAAGATCATCCCTGCCTGACAGACTAGGAGGGTCAAACACATCAAATGTTACCTCTATAGTATTGATTGCCGTCCAATGGATTACCACCATTTTGGGTTCAATAGATGCACTTTTTTGGTCAAGTCCGTGCCTTTCCTTTAAATATTGTAACGAAAGCGCTTCTCTTTCACTATTCCAGGTGATTGGCTTTTCGATAATACGGAAAGTGGATTTTGGACTGCAGGCACCTTGACAAAGCAAAAGTATCAAGAGGGTAATGTGGTGCCAATGGAGAAGATTCGAATTCAATTTCATAGACAGCTTTGAATTTACCTTGCGCCTGAAAAGGCAATGATGTAAAATAATCCCACTAAACTACCCATAAATATGGAGTTAATGGGAGCGTTTCTAGCTATTTTTTGCAAGAAAATTTTTACTTGTCCATTTTTTGCAAGTTTTTGCTGTTTTTAGTAGCTTCCCAAATTCAACCTCCTTACAACATGCTAAAAGAAGAGAGACAAAAATACATTCTGGATCAGGTTCACCTACATCACAGAGTCTTACTGAACGATCTGGCTGAATCTCTCAATGTGTCCATAGATACTGTGAGACGGGATGTGAAAGAATTGGATAAAGAAAAAAAACTCAAAAAGGTGCATGGTGGAGCGACATCCTTTGGTTTTATGACATTTACCAAGGATGACGGGAATATCTACTTGAAGTCCAAGAAAATATCCATTGCTGAAAAGACAGTATCTCTGCTTACAGATGGCCAGGTCATTTTGATGAGTGGAGGAACCACCAATATGGAGGTGGCGAAATTAATTCCTAAGAAGTTGGAATTGACAGTTTTCACACCCAGCCTTCACGTAGCTATGGCCCTTCTTGATCATGAAAACGTAGAGGTGATTTTTCTGGGAGGAAAGCTGTTGCATGATGCAAAGTTTGCTGTAGGAGGGACTGTGGTGAATTCCTTGTCACAGCTTCGGGTGGATTTATGCATACTAGGAACAGGATATCTGGATGCCCAGTTTGGTCTGACTGAATTTGACTGGGAAGTCATACAGGTAAAGCAGGCGATGATCAGGGCAGCAAAGAAGACGATCATTCTGACGGTTTCGGATAAGCTGCATTCTGTGCAAAAATTCAAGACCTGCGATATGACGGCAGTTCATACTTTGGTGACAGAACTTGACCCTACAGATCCAGTGCTGGATGCATTTCGGTCGTTCGATTTGGTGTTGGTGTGATAGTTAACTCCTTCTCAGTCTGAAGACTGCATTGGTTTAAGGCCAAGGTCTGCTTGGCAGGTATGGAGATTCGGAGCGGAAAAAGCTATGGAATCAATGATTTTATGCAGTGAAAAAATAACTAACCATGTAGTCACATAGAGAAACATAGAAGTGCGATTCTTTCATCTGAAGCTATCCTTGCTAATTGGGCTTGGATTTCTTTGTTACTTTATGGAGCAAAAGGTAGCAATTATATTTCTATAATATTTTGAAATAATCGTAGTCTGAAGCCTGCAATATGTTAGATTCTGAAGAACCATTGACCCACTTTGAAGATTTTCGAATAATCATTTTTTATAAAAAATTTCCTTTTTTACATCTTCCCAATTTTCAATCTCCATTTTGCCACTTCTGATTGCTGAGATCCTTTTATCTACTTCCGATTTTTGCCATTCTGGAATACTTGATTTGATTTTCAATAGGCTGAATTTAATAAATGGATTTTTCTCTTTCAGAGCTTAAATAAATGATTATTCCATTTGTGTCCAAACCTTTCGAGCTGGGCTAAGCTATCTTGGGCTTTCAGCTCAAGGCTTTCAAAATGACTAACCTAAATATTGCGGCCTCCGCGAAAATCTCCGCGAACTCGGCGGTTAGGAAAGCAAAAAAGCTTCCCGTTTCTGGGAAGCTTCCTTGGACTTAATTGTCTTTTTTCATTGGGATGTCATGGTCGTGGGCGCCGTCTTTACAGCACTCGTCCAGTTTGGCATATGCTTTTGGATCTCTTTTCATAGAGTCAGCATTATAGCCTACCATGGTAATCCGCTTTCTAAGTTTGTCAGGATCCGTTTTAGAGTCCAAATAGGCGATATTCAGTACCTTGGTATCGAGATCTAAGTTTACAGATTTCACCCCTTTTTCGAAGGTGAGATCCTTTTCCAAGGTTTCTTTGCACATCTCACAAATCGCGGATGTTTGGATACCGATTGTTTTCACCTGTGCATGAGCTGTAAGTGCAAATGCTGCGATAAAGAGGGTTAAAATTAGCTTTTTCATGTGTTTAGTTAGTTTATTTTATACCTGATTCCAGAGTAAATCACTCTTCCGGCGATTGGCCCCCAAGTCATGGAAGCATCGAAATTTTCCCCGAAAGGGTTTTCTGGATCTACGATTGGATTTGATTGTTTGAAATTTAATATGTTTTCACCTCCCAAATAAATACTTCCCCAGCGGAACCCACGGCTTACCTGAGCATTTACCATAAAGAAATCCGGTGATTTTTCCGGTTGTCGGAATTCTGCCGGGCTCTCGCTGGTATTAGGTATCCGCATAGGCCCATTCCAGTTTACTGTCAGGTCGGCTTTCCATTTGTCGTAGTTTGTAGCGTAAGCTAGATTCATAAAGAAACGATCCCTGCTCTGCAGAGGTATTTGCTGGAGCAAACCATTGGTAGTCATTATCATCTCGTAATGCTTGTAAGCAGCCTTGGCTTCGAGCCTCTCCGTCAGTGGATAGCTGGCCTCAATCTGGAAACTTTTTGCAAAAGATCCCTTGTGGAGATTGTTGATTACTAGGAGTTCTGAACTTACGTCCTGGTCATATACCAACTGATTGACAAAGTCCGTGTAGAAATAATCCGCCACGACGTTTAATGCTCGGTCATCCACTGTAAAACTACCCGCTAAGCTTATACCGCTATTCCAGGATTCCTCCGGCTTCAGTTCAGCATTGAACACCAATTCTCTGGCAGAAATCCATACAGAGCTGTTTTCCATAAGGGCGTTTGGGGTGCGATAGCCTTTTCCCACAGATCCTCTCAGCGTCCATTTTGGAACGAATTCCCATCTGGCGTGAACTCTAGGGGTGAAATAGGTACCAAAGAGATTGTGAAAATCCGTCCTGGCTCCTGCTACAAGAGTGATTTTATCATTGGGGATATAATTGTATTCAAAGAACAGCCCAGGAACTTTCTCAGTTCTATACATGGCTGTATCAAGGCCTGTAGCAGTATTGGAGTCAAAACTCTCCTCAAAGTCATCATACAGAAAACTAGCCCCTGTCTTGTATTGGTGAAAACTGGAACCTATAATATTCTGATAGATGAAGTTACCATAAGCTGTTTTTTCTATACCGTTATAAATTCTTCTTCCCGCACCTCCGTTGAAGTCCTGATAGGAAAGTGAGTATTGGAATCCCCAGCTTTGGGTAGGTTTATCCGGATATATCATTCCCAGCTTACCGAATACTTCGGCTTTTCTGGTGTCCATTTGGTAGCCATACATACTGCTTGTAGCCAGATCAGAATTAAAACCGAAACCTTTTTGTCCGCCGGCATTATCTGACATAAACAAATTCACACCTATCTGAGCCATCAAGCGATCTCCCTCATACTTGTATCTATTGAGAAAATTCAACTGGCGGGCCTTGGGAAGATCCATGAAGCCATCTTCATTTCCGTCGATCTCGGAAGCCAACTGACTGGCGTGAAACAAAACACCAGAACTCCATTTATCATTGATGGGAAGTTGATGATTGGCATTGACTTCCATTCTACCGAAGGAATTCAAGTAGGCGTTCAGGTACCACTTGTCCATTGATTCTGGCTTGAAGAGATCTACATTGATCTGCCCAGTCATGGATTCGTAGCCATTGATTACCGTTCCTGCGCCTTTGCCCACGTCTATGGATTGTATCCAGGTTCCAGGAACAAAAGTTAACCCAAGCCGGGAGTTTAGTCCACGTATATTAGGGATTCCTTCCCTGCTGATCAGTACATATCTGCCATCCAATCCCATCATTTGGATCATTTTGGTGCCGGTGACAGCGTCTGCATAGGAGACATCCACAGATGCGTTGGTTTCAAAACTCTCCGAAAGATTGCAGCAGGCAGCTTTTTGGAGTTCACTTTCTGTAATAAGAATGTTGAGAAAAGGTGCTTCATCAACTATGGATTCGGAGCGTGAACGGACTGTGACCCCTTCCAAGGCTTCTCCGCTTTCCTGAAGGGTAATTGCCATTGGCCTGTCAAATTCAGGTGTAATAGTATCCGCTTCATAGCCCAGATAGGACACAATCAAACGGTCTGTGGATAGTATGTTTTCTAGCTGAAAATGACCATGCACATCGCTGACGGCTCCGTACTCTCTATCTAGTACTTTAATACTTGCCCCGATTAGAGGCTCTTGGGATGCGGACTGTACCTTGCCATGGACTTTGCTTTGTGCCAAAACCAAAGAAGAAACAATCATGCATCCTATAAATAGAATTATTGATTTCATTAGTTACTGCTTGTTAGGGAATAGATTACATTTCGCCTAAGGCGAATAAAAATCAAGCAGTTTTTAAATCAGGAAGGATTGATAGAGAATGTTGAGATCAGGAGTAGGCCTTTTGGGAAAAAGATAATCCGATTTAGTAAGCTGAATATCTTCTATCTGAAGGCCAGGAACAGTCAGCACATAGGCTAATATAAATTCCGGAGAAATTTCAGCTTGAAAATCCCCTTTACCGAAATAATCATCAGATTCGGAAGTAGCGTATTCGTCAGAACAGCAATCGGGTTCAATAGTTCGGCTCTCATCTCCGCAGCATTCTTGCTTCTCAGGAGCGATAGTCACCTCTGTGCTTCTTAGTTCATCTCCACAATAATGCGCTGCCAAGGTCAAATTGATCTGACCTGCCAGGAAAAAAAGCAGCATTAGGAATGAGATAAACGATTTCATTTTTAGTATAAAATGTTTTTTAACGTTGATATCAGACTGCCCCAGGGAGACCCGATTTCATTACAAGTACAAAGGTCGCCATTTCTTAGGTAAAACAAAAACCCACTTCCCCAACGGAAAATGAGGAAGTAGGTTTCGGTTTCTGCCTCCTGATTTTTGGGGTAAATTTCTTATTCAGTGGAAACTGGAGGAGAGAATTTCACTACTGCATTGGACATCGGCTCTATAGTTTTCAGATAAGCATAAATAGCTTTGAGGTCATCTTCTTCCATACCGGCATACATCATCCAGGGCATGATGGTGTTGAATTCGCCTGGAGCCACTTTTGGAATTAGATATCCTGAATCAAGGTATTGTTTAAATTTCTCAACGAAAATCCCCTCAGTCCAGCCGCCAATACCTGTCTCAGTATCTTGGGTGATATTTGAGGAGCGTACCACAGAACCGTCTGGAGAGGCAAATTCACGTCCGCCGGAATACATTTTTTCAGGGAAGATTACGCCTTGCTGATTTACGGGGGTATGGCATTCTACGCAAGAGGCCGCATTGGTAAGGTATTTTCCATAAGCGACAAGGTCACTTTTCTCAGGTTTATCCATCGGTGATCCGTCTTTAGGGATCGTTTTCAGGATGATATTCACCGGGAAATCAGCCTTGGATTCAGGGACTTCGTTTTCTACCGGCTCTAAGCTCCGGATATAGGCTATTATATCAAAAATATCCTCTGGATCCATTTTTCCATAATAGGAATAGGGCATCAATGGAAACATGGCCCTTCCCTCATTGGTAACACCCGTAGTAATCAGCCTATAGAGTTCCCCGTCAGTATAAGCTGAAATTCCGGCCGGGGTAATATTTTTGGCATAAAATACTCCGGGAAATCCCATACTTTGATCAAATATATCCCCACCTGCCCCAAGGGTTCCGGGAACTATTGGGCCTGAAAACAAGGAAAAATCCCGGGTAGAATGACAGTCCACGCAGACCGTTACATGGTTTGCCAGATATGCTCCCCTCGCTACCCGGTCGGAAGTTTTTTCGATAGCCAGGTCAGGTGCATGTTTGACCCTGGGATAGGTGAAATTGACAAATGCAATTCCAATGATAGCCAGCAGTACCAGCGTGGCCACAACGTAGGCGAGTATTTTAAAAATCTTTTTCATAGTTAAAAGTGTTTTTTGTTATGTATAATTTACACTTTATACTAATTAGTTGATTGTAAGTGGCTTAGAATTTTTGAACGAAAAAAGAATCATCCTAGAAATTCTTGTTAAAATATTATATTGAGGGTTTGGGTTGTTTTAGTGAAGGTTTTAAGGTTCCCGCAGGTACTCGCGGAAAAGGACGCTGATCTCCGCAGATTTTATAGTCTGGAAATTTTAGTTTTGACTTCATTGGTGAAGTTCTTAATTATAAAAGTGTGATCATGGAGCAAAATTTTCCCAAAACAGGGCTTCGGCTGATTGGGAGCCAGATTGTAAAGAGCGATCAGACCATTAAAATGTCATAAAGAATTCACATTTTTGATAGCCTTTTGAAGAATTATTGGCAGATTTAAGCAGTTTTGATTATAGATCTAATGCTTAGAATTTCAATACTTTTCTTATTCATTTTTTTCTTCATAGGGCTAGCTCCTGCTATTTGCCAATCGACAGGTGAACTTGGTTCTGAGGGAAGCAAGGCTAAGATCGGCTTGGTACTTAGTGGTGGCGGCGCCAAAGGAATTGCACATGTAGGAATACTCAAATCTCTGGAGAAAGCAGGGATTCGACCGGATTATATTGTTGGTACCAGCATGGGGGCGGTAGTAGGCGGGCTCTATTCCTTAGGCTACAGTGCAGGTCAACTTGAAGAGATCATCGAAAGTATTGATTGGGGTCTTGTGATCAGCAACCGGGTTAGTTTCAAGGATATTGCCTTTGAGGAGAAAGAATACTACAACAGGTACTTAGTGGAATTCCCTGTGGAAAAGGGGAAGATTGCTTTTCCCTCAGGCTTGATAGAAGGGCAGGTGCTTTCTGATGTGTTGCATTATTTTACTTGGCCGGCAAATTCTTACGGGAGTTTTGATGATTTCCCAATTCCTTTTCGCTGCGTGGCTACCGATATCAGGACCGGCAAAGCAGTGGTATTCGATGGAGGATATCTTCAGGATGCCATCCGTGCATCCATTGCCATCCCCACAGCTTTCACAGCCTTCCAGCTGGACAGCACATCAGTAGTAGATGGAGGAGTGGTGAATAATTTTCCGGTAGATGTCGTGCGGGAGATGGGGGCTGATATTGTGATAGGGGTGAATGTCAGCTTTGAGGATTTTCAAGAAATTGATGAGCTTGGGGGCTTTGGAGGGATTCTCATGCAGCTTGCTATGGCTCCGTCTCTGAGTGTGACACAAGCTCATATTGAGGCTACGGACATATACATCAAGCCTGATTTAAAAGACTTTTCTACCGGGAGTTTTTCTTCATATCGTGAAATACTGGAAATGGGCATCAAGACAGGCGAGGAGTTTTACCCCCAGTTTCAGCAATTGGCAGACAGTCTGGGAAGAAAATTTTCTACCGAAGGTCTGAAGGATGCTAAAGACGCTGTGAAATTGGGAAAACTATCAATCGTAGGAAACCGGCTCTTTTCAACAGATCTGATCCGTTCAAAGTTGGATATGAAGCAGGGGGACCAAGTCAGTCGGGAGGAACTGGAAGCAGGTGTTCGAAGGGTTTTTGGAATGAATGGATTTTATAAGGTGGATTATACCCTTGCAAAAGGTCTCGGGGATGAGTACGATATGAAAATCCGGATCAAGGAGAAACCAAGTACATTGTTGAGTACGGCTATACATTATGATAACCAGTTTTCCGCAGGAGTGCTTTTAAACCTTACGGCCAGGGATGTTCTGGGGCATAATTCACGCACAGTTTTACTCGCCGATGTGTCTGAAAATCCCAAGTTGAGAATGGATTATTATAAATATACCGGAATGAACAAGAAGTTTGCGTTTAATTTCCGGGTAAACTACCTCAGACAGCAACTGCCGATTTATGAAAATGGCGAAGAGGAGCAGGTGGAATTAGGAAGAAATACACGTCTTGAAATGCAGGTAATTTCCACGTCTTCACTTAAACAGGCCTTTTATCTTGGTGGTGTAATGGATTTCAACAGATCAAGGTACAGGTTTGCTATGTCAGAGGTAGAGAATATAAAAAGTGCATATCAACATTACTTTGGTGGGAGAGCCAAGTACTACAGAAATTCCCAGAATGATCGAAATTTTCCCACAAAGGGAGCCGAAAGCCTGCTTCAGGCCACCCTACATTTCAAAGACTGGCTTGGGATTAATTTACTTCCTGGGGTGGATTCTGTACAAATTAGTACAGATAGTGGGGCAGTGCTTGTACCTAAAATTCTCTTGGATGAATTTGTGAAGGAGATTACACCAAATCCTTACTTAACTGTCTTGGGGAGATATACTAAGCTTTTCCCCCTTGGGATTAAATGGCAGTTTATACCGGAAATAGCCGGCGCACTGGTGATATCTAGTGAGGGGGAAGAAAAAATATTCAACCAAAACTTCGTAGGAGGATATCAGAATATCCGTTTCACCGATGCCAGATTTAGGGGGTTGAATTATGCGGAAGTTCAAACCAGTAATTACCTGAAGGTAGGTGCTGATTTCCAATTTATACCATTTAATAAAATCTATGTGAGGGCAGGGGCCAATGTGCTGGGATACAGTGAGCATCTGCCATTGGATGATCCGAATTTTTTCAATCAGGTATTGCAGGAAGGTCATTATCTGGGCTATGGTGCTGATATCTCATATCAGTCTATTCTGGGGCCTATCAGTGCAGGGCTTGGTTCTAATTCAAAAGATCAAAAACTCAGGGCTTATTTTTCTCTGGGATTCTCTTTTAATTATTCTGACCGATAAGGGGGATGATGGAACGATAGACTTAAGTAGCAAGATGTTAGTATCAAATTTGCCTGCCGGAGGTAGGAATCAAGAGTCAAGAGCCTAGAATCTAGATACAGGAATCAAGAAGCAAGAGTCTATAGTCAAGAATCTAGAAACAAGGGATCAGTCTGATTATCTAGGGTGGGATCGTGATGCTTGATTATGTAGTTAACTTGTGTTGGATCCCATAGCAACCAAGCCATTCGCTAGTGTCAAGGCCTCTTCGGTCTGCTTTCTTCTATCCAGTAAAGCAAGGGAAATATGGCAACTTGCATCATTGCGGATAATACTATAAAAGAATAAAGCCATTGCCTCCTAGAATTGAGACAATGGCTTTTTGCCCGTTGACAATGCTAAAGGTGAGTTTTAGTTTGATTAATTAAGCGGGTCAATTGTTTCGATCGAACCATCTGCCAAATGTTTTAAAGGAGCCATCTTGATGTTTCGAAGATGGGTCTTGCCGGAAAGCTGGGTGTCGTGGTAGAAAATATACCATTCTCCGTCCACTTCCACGATCGAGTGATGATTTGTCCATCCATCCACAGGATTTAGTACTACTCCCTGATAAGTAAATGGACCGTACGGATTGTCAGCTGTAGCATAAGCAATATAGTGTGTGTCTCCGGTAGAATAGGAGAGGTAGTACTTGCCATTATACTTATGAACCCATGCTGCTTCGAAGAACCTTCTATCATTATCTCCATTCAAAATAGGAGATCCATTCTCATCGAGTATTTTGATTTCCTTTGGAGTTTCAGCAAACTGGAGCATATCCCCACTCATTTTTGCGATTATTGGACCCAAAGCAGGCTCATCATCTGCTGGAAGACCATCAGTGGGAGCAGGGCCTTTATCATCAAATGTATTGTTTCTATACTTCTGCAGCTGCCCACCCCAGATGCCACCAAAATACATGTAGTAAGAACCATCAGTATCTTGGTACACGGAAGGATCTATACTATAGCTTCCTTTGATAGGCTCAGGCTGAGCAGTAAATGGTCCCGTTGGTGAGTCGCCTACCGCTACTCCGATTTTAAAAATGTCATTTTCATCCTTTGCCGGAAAGTAGAGGTAATATTTTCCATCCTTCTCCGCTGCATCAGGTGCCCAAAGCTGCCTTTTCGCCCAAGGGATATCATCCACACCAAGAACTTTACCTGCATCCACTATAGTAGAGGTGGGCGAATCCATAGAATAAACATGATAATCCATCATGTTGAAATGTGCTCCCAGATCATCTTCTGGCACCTCGGACGCTACATCGTGAGAAGGGTAGATGTAGATTTTTCCCTCAAAAACATGAGCAGAAGGATCTGCTGTGTAATGGTCAGAAATCAAAGGCTGCGAAAGATACTTGGAAGCGATACTGTCGGTAACTTCCGTTTCTGTGACTGTTTCGTTCGTTTCGGTTGTTTTGCTACAGGATGCCAACAACACGACGGCGCAACAAGCCGGAACTAGGTTAAATAGGTTTTTCATGTGTTTATAATTGATTTTTAATGGTCACATGGAATCTCGCATGGCTTATAAGCATTACAGTGTGTGTCGCTCTCGACATGCTCGATTTCATAAATAGGTTTGTTTGTTAATTAGTTGAAGATAATTTGAAATTTGGATTATTCTATCATTTAAGGGAAGAAACTAGGACTTTAGAAAGTATTGGTGCCCGAAACACCACTGACACAGCCGAACCGCCATTCGAGTATTACCTGGGTTACGAACCATAGTTTTCAGTATATTAGGAATTAATATACCCAATCTAACCTATTTATGAATCGAAGAAAATCCCTCAAAATATTGGGCGGGACTGCCGTAGGAATTGCCGGGCTGGTGCTTGCGGACTGGAAGTGGCAGCTGCTAGATGGCATGGGCCACACAGGCTTTTTTTCTGCAAAGGAGGAAAAACTCATTTCTGCAATCGCAGACACTATTATTCCCGCGGGATTACCTCCCAAAATCCCCTCTCCAGACGCTAAACCAATTGGAGCACTCAGCACAGGTACTGATGTTTATTTGATTAAACTTTTTGAGCATTGCTATGAGAAGGAAGATCAGGATCAAATTAAGATTCAGCTATCGGCATTGGCTAAGAAGGGCTTTTTAAAAAGTTCTAAAGAAGAACGCGAGTCTTTACTACTGCAGTTGGCTTTATCCCAAGTCGAAGCAGAACGAGAGTTTTTTGATCTGTTCAAATCTGAGTGTATTTCAGGATTCACCACTGCCAAAGAAGTCATGGTGGACTATGGTAATTACAAAGTAGCTCCTGGGTTTTATCACGGGTGTGCAGATCTTCCCATCCAAGCCTAATACGACATGCTACAAGATTCAAAAGAGAAAAGAACCTATGACGCGATTGTGATAGGATCAGGTGCCAGCGGGGGCTGGGCAGCCAAAGAATTAACGGAAAAGGGGTTGAAAACACTTGTTCTTGAACGAGGCAGGATGGTCAGGCACATTCAAGATTATCCGACTGCTTCCAAGGCTCCATGGGAATTTGAATTCCGGGGTGCGGTGCCTTTGGAGAAAAGATCAGGTATGGGAGGAAGCCGATGGTTGAAGGAAGAAACTGCGCATTGGGTATTAGCAGAAGATGAGCAGCCTATCATCCAGGAAAAGCCCTTTCGTTGGTTCCGCGGCTATCATGTAGGAGGGAAGTCCCTGCTCTGGGCTAGGGCTACCCAGAGATGGAGTGATTTTGACTACGAAGGCCCCGTGCGAGATGGATTTGCGGTGGACTGGCCCATCCGCTACAAGGATATAGAACCTTGGTACTCTTATGTGGAAAAATTCGCCGGTATTGCCGGAAATAAGGATGGCTTGGCCGAGTTGCCGGATTCTGATGTGATGCCAGGCTTTGAATTGAGCTGTATTGAGAACTATTACAAGGAGCAGTTGGCTGCTAATTTTGACAACAGGTATCTGATCCAGGGGAGATGTGCGCACCTTACAGATCCTCAGGAAATCCACAGACAGCAAGGTAGGAATAAGTGCCAGCATCAAGCCATGTGCAACCGGGGCTGTGTTTACGGGGGCTACTTTTCCTCAAATGCCTCTACTTTGCCATGGGCAGAAAAGACGGGGAATTTGACAGTTCGTCCCGATGCGGTAGTGGAGTCCATCATCTACGATGATGCTAAAGGCAAAGCGACAGGTGTACGGATAATCGATAGAAATACTAAGGAAGCGATAGAGTTTTATGCCAAGATTATCTTTGTCAACGCGTCCACCATTGCCTCCAATGCTATTCTCTTGAATTCTAAATCATCCACTTTTTCTGAAGGAATAGGAAATGAAAATGGACTGATGGGTAAATACCTGGCTTGCCATAATTACCGGGGCAAAGGAAGTGCAAGCTTCGAAGGCTTTATGGATAAATTCAACGACGGCAGAAATCCAGGGCATGCCTATGTGCCTAGATTTAGAAATGTTTTCCGGCAAGACACAGATTTTCTCCGAGGATATTCGATAGGAATGTCAGGAGGTCGTGCTTTAGGCTCAGATACCAGCATGATCGGCGATCAGCTTCGGGATAATCTTCTGAATCAACAATACGGTGTCTGGCATATGGCTGCCTGGATGCAGGGAGAGACTGTACCTGTGGAGGATAATCACGTGCGGCTCAGTGCTGATCAGGTGGACAAATACGGGATTCCCCAGATTATCCTGTCGGTGGAGTGGAAAGAAAATGACGATAAAATGGTAGCGGATTTTGTGGAACAGCAGACGCTGATGTATGAAAAAGCCGGTTTTACCAACATCAAGGTAGAGGATTCTCACGCTGATCCGGGATCGGATATTCACGAGATGGGCGGGGTACGAATGGGGCATGACCCTAAGACTTCTCTACTGAACAAATACAACCAGCTCCATCACTGCAAAAATGTTTTTGTCACTGACGGAGCCTGCATGACCAGTACCAGTACGCAAAATCCTACACTGACCTTTATGGCTTTGACTGCACGGGCAGCCAATTATGCCGTGGAGGAACTGAACAGGCAGAATCTATAGTGAATGTTCCACAGTTTAAACCTTTAAACTTTAGTACTATTTTCCAATAATTATAAAATGAAAAAACTTAACATATTTATACTCGCCGTTTTGCTGAGCGGTTTACTTCCAGCTCTGACTTTCGCACAGCAGCAAGGTGAGCCACTGCTTCAGGTTCCATTAGGAGTACAGTCTTATTCCTTCCGCAATCACTGGGCAAATGGAGTAGAAGCAACGTTGGATATCATCCAGGAAATGGGATTCAAAGAGCTGGAAGGAGGAGCGCCAAAAGGTATGTCTGCTGAGGAATTTGTAAAGCTTTGCGAAGCAAGAGGGATCAGTATTCCATCCACGGGCACAGGATTCGAAGCCTTGGAGGCAGATCCGCAACAAGTGGCTGATAAGGCGAAGGCATTGGGAGCAAAGTATGTAATGGTAGCCTGGCTACCGCATGACGGTGACTTCACCAAAACAAATGCTGACCGGGCGATCAAGGCATTTAACGAAGGGGGGAAAGTGTTGGCAGAGAATGGCATTACCTTTAAATATCATGTTCACGGTTATGAATTCCAGCCGTATCTAGAGGGGACTTTATTTGACTACATAGTTGAAAATACAGATCCCGAATACGTTTCTTTCCAGATGGATGTGATGTGGACGCATTTTGGAGGTGCAGACCCGGTAGTTTTATTGAAGAAGTACGGTGATCGTTGGGTGTCTCTTCATCTGAAAGACCTCAGAAAAGGTGCCCCTAAGGATATGACCGGCCTGACTGGTCCGGAAAATGATGTGGTTTTGGGAACAGGTGAATTGGATCTACCGGGGATTTTGAGAGAGTCAAACAAAATCGGGATCAAGCATATGTTTATAGAAGACGAAAGCGACGAGGAATTAGAGAATCTTCCTAAAAGTATAGCTTACCTGAAGAGCTTGAAGTATTAAAGATTCCTGTTGATTAATGCGTTTTTTCGCTGAAAAACAAAAACCAGACTAATGGGGAGCTAGTCTGGTTTTGGTTTTATTAGCTACTTGGTGAAATCTATGCAGGAAGTGATTGTCTCCTGCTTTTAGAAATCCAGATTACTTTATCGTCAGCTTCTTAAACTCTCTGGTAAGACTGGTAAGCGACTCTTCCACACCCATTCTTTCCAGTGAAGAAGCGCCCACGAAGCCATGCACATCAGCTTTTTCCAATATCACACGCACATCTTTGGGTGTGTTGATAGGGCCACCATGTGCCAAAAAGAATAAGTCCGGATTGACAGCTTTTGCAGCAGCTACGATTTGATTGGTTCGGTCAATGGCCTCATCCATACTGCAGCTCGCTCCTGTGACACCGATGGAGCCGCCCACAGTGGTGCCCACATGGGAAATGATGGCATCCGCACCGGCTTCTGCCATTTGCCTCGCTTCTTCGGCTGTTGCCACATAGACGATTGAGAACAGATCCATTTTATCTGCTATACGCACCATTTCCACTTCTTTGTCGAAGCCCATTCCTGTTTCTTCCAATACCTGTCGGAAATGACCGTCAACTATGGAGTGGGTCGGGAAATTGTTGATCCCTGAAAAGCCCATTTCCTTGACTTTCAGCAAATGGTGCCAGATTCTTCTTCGTGGATCAGAACCATGCACACCGCAGATTACCGGGATTTCTTCTACCACCGGAAGTACTTCAAATTCCCCGATTTCCATGGCTACTGCATTGGCATCGCCATAGGCCATCAGTCCGGCTGTGGAGCCATGCCCTGACATTCTGAATCTCCCAGAATTATAAATAATCAGGAGATCGGCTCCTCCTTTTTCAATGAATTTGGCAGAAATGCCTGTGCCTGCACCTGCTGCTATGATGGCTTTTTTCTGGGCCAAGGTTTCTTTTAGTCTGTCTCTTACTTCCTGTCTGGTGTAGGGATTTCCCTTTCCTGTCCATGGATTTGGCATAGTTTATATTTTTTAATGTTTCTGTTTTTTAATTTTTCCCGCAGATAATCGCAGAAAAAGACGCATATTTTCGCTGATTAAACTGTCCTTCTTCTAAAGTTATCCTGCTTCTCTAGAAGTTGGATTTAGCTTACAATCTTCGCCTCTCACCTTACCAATGCCTCGGTTTGTGTCCTCACAGACCGAAAAACCTATCTAGTTGTCCTGCTTCTCCAGAAGCTGGACTTTTCACTAGTTCTCCCACCTTAACAACCCCTCTGACTTTGTCCTCACAGACCGAAAAGTCCTTCACTTCATCATATCAAGCAATCTCTCTACAGCTGCAGCAGCAAATTCACGGTCATTGATATGAAGAGGCAAGTTGATAAAAGGTGTCCCGGATTTCAAGTTTTCCTGAATGGATTTAGAAAGTTCTTGATTTGATTTAGGATTATGAAAAACATTCCCTTTTGCATCAATTTGGGATAAGCCTTTTTCCGGGAAAAGAACGGCCACTGATCCGGTGGATTGATTTAGCTTATCTGCCAAGATCTTGCCCAAATCTTGGTTTTCTTTTTCATTGGTTCGCATCAGCGTGACGGTCGGCACCCAGGCGTATAACTGGCGGTTTTTATACTTCTCCGGTACAGAATCCATAGTCCCAAAATTAACCATATCCATACAGCCAGGAACGACCACCTGAGGAATTCCCAGTTTCCCGGTAGCTTCCAGCCGGCTAGCCCCCGCACTGCAGATGCCATCACATAGTTCATCTGCCAATTCCGTAGTGGTAATATCCAAAACGCCCGAAAAGCATCCTTCCAGAGTAAGGCTTTCCAAGGCCTTTCCGCCCACACCATTGGCATGGAAATTCATCACTTCATAGCCTTTCGCTTCCAGCATTTGGGTACAGTAGTCCACACAAGTGCTGGTGTTTCCAAACATACTGATAGCAATCCGTTTGGTGTCAATGGGGTTTTTGATGTGCTGAACACGGCTCATGGCTACTAGAGCTGCTGAGGCTTGCTGTATGATGGGCTTGATAATACTGTTAAGTGCAGCCACATCCACTACAGAAGGCATCAGCAAAATATCCTTAACTCCGATCAGGTCTGAGAGATCTTTGCTGGCAAGTGTGGAAATACAGATTTTCGGTAATCCCAAAGGTAAGAAATGCATGGCCTTCAGCGTGACATACGTTCCGCTTCCTCCTCCCATGCCTATTACCGCATCCAGTTTCTTTTGATTACTTAGCTCCTCCAGGACTTTTGCCGCGCCACGCCCCATGATCTCCATGGCATAGCCCCGGTCATTTTTTATCCTAATTGATTCTAACTTTTCCCCTGCAGCTTCACAGATTTCTTCAGCTTCTATGGTAACGGGAAAAAGCTCTGTCGAACCTAATACCCCTACATTCACTGCCAATACTTCGGCTTCTTCTGCCAACAGGCAGTCTCGCAAGAAATCGAAAATTTCTCCCTTCGTATCGAAACAGCCAAGCATCAGGATGGTAGGTTTTTGGGTCATTTTTACATTCAATTGTTTATTATTCAGTTTCGGTCTCTGTCACAAAGCGAGACCACATACCAATCTATAATGAGGCGGTTTCATATTCAGGTTTTCCTGTCAGGTTGAGCGAAGTCGAAACCTTCTAATATTTAAGTATCCAAACTTACTCCTTTGACTCAGTCTTATGGTTTGTCTCCGCCGATGGGTGTAGAAAACGAACCACTTCCTACAACTTTCTTCCGACATTTGATTCTTGGTTCTTGATTCTAAAATCTTCCGTCTCCTGTCTTCAGTCTTCCATCTCCTTACTTCACTTCAAGAAATTTAAAACTCCCCTTCTTCACTTCCAAAAGATCAGGTTCATTTCCGTTTGATTTAAATTCCAGTTCGATCAAGGCAGTTTTTCTCGGAGACACTTTCTCATCAGAATTATGGGTATGAAGAACGTAACGGAGCTTACCTTTTGCATCCACAAAGACATCACCATGACCGGAACCGTTGATTCCAGCGTCAGTTTTGTCGAAAATGGGATTTGTTGGACTTTTCTTCCATGGCCCCATCGGACTTTCACTTACTGCATAGCCAACCGCATAGTCGGGATTTCGGAAATCATTGGCGGAATAGATGAAGTAATACAAACCTCTGTGCTTGATGATTGTGGGGCCTTCGGATACTGTCCATTCCACGTTCTGGGTGTTTTCCCAAGGTTCTTCCGCATGAAAGCAGTAGGTTAAAGTTTCCTCCTTGATGCCGGAGAAATCATCCTTCAGTTCGGCAACAAACAAGCGGTTTCCTTCAGTCAGGCGTACATGATACATATACTTTTTCCCATCCTCATCAATGAAAATATAGGGGTCAATCTGCTTCACAGGAGCTTCAAGATCTTTCTTTTCCGCTTGGGTGAAAGGGCCTAATGGACTAGCTGAGGTGGCGATAGCAATATGTTCGTTGGCAGTATATGCCATGTAGAATTTCCCTCCATATTCAAATACCTGTGGAGCCCAAAATCCAATGTCACCATAGGATTCTCCTTTTTTGAGCGCATAGCCATCATTTTTATCCGACCTTTTCCATGATTTTAGGTTTTTGGAAACGTACACTTCAAAACCCAGATTCTTGTCATTTCCACTGGTGCCGTATAGGTAATAGGTGCCTTCGTGATAGAAAATTGTGGGGTCAGCCAGGAAAATGGGCTCTTTGTCAGGAACTGAAAGGAAGCTTAGACTAAGCCAAAACGCGGTAATAAGGATATGGGTTAAGTTCATATGCTAGAGGATAATAGTGAGTTTATAAGCTTTTTCAAAGTTCAAACTTTGGAAAAGCTGGTAGTGAGAAAAACAGACGGCTACACCTCGGTCTGTGTCTCACAGACCGAAATTGGTTGAGCGGTCTGTGAGGACACAGACCACGCAAACTAGAATTTAAAGTCTAGCTACCAAAATGGCTTTTATAAAAAGCCAATCCCTCTCTTGCCAATTCATCGGCACTGTTTGCCAAAGGCCGCCAGATGCAGGTAGCTTTAGCCATTTCTTTAGACACAGCACCGAAGGTTTCGATCACAATCGCACCTTCGTAGCCAATTTCCGTCAGGGCTTCCTTGATCTCATTCCAAGCCAGATTTCCCGTACCGGGTGTGCCCCGGTCACTTTCATTTCCCTGTACATGACAGAGCAGTTCCTTACCGACTTTGCGGATGGAGGCAGCGATGTTTTTCTCTTCAATGTTATTGTGAAAGGTATCCAGCTGGATTTTTATATAGGGTGAATCCACAGCTTTCACGATATCCAGTGCCTGATCCACGGTGTTGACCATATCACTTTCGAAGCGGTTGAGTGGCTCCAAACCTAAGGTAATCCCATATTCTTCCGCCGTTTTACATGCTTTTTTCAAGTTTTGCACACACCAGTCAAATTCCTGCTTCTTTTGCTCAGCTGAGATAGACCGGAGTTTACCCACAGCCGAATACAGTGGTCCACCAAAAAGAGTGCTTCCCATTTCGGCCGCAATCTTAACGGAATCCTCGATATACTGCAGTCCATTGGCACGGATAGCAGGATCCTCGCTGGAGATGTCCCGGTCAGCACCGAAGGCCCCACTGATGCTTACCTTCAACCCCAGTTGGTCTGTGAGTTTTTTCAGCGCATCCCAATCCACGAGCTCCTTATCTTCCACAGGGACTTCAATGATATCAAAACCCATCTCTTTCACCTTGTGCACGAGGTCAAAAGAATGGGTATCGAAAGGCGATACCCATAAAAATGTACTTACTCCAAATTGCATTTTTGATCAATCAAAGGTTGGTACCTGGATTCTCTCTCCGCCTTTCATGGCAGACTCGTGTGCGCAAATACCGGCACAGGTGTAGTTGGCAGCGACGGCTGCATCTACTGCAGAATCACGGCCTTCTACGATGGCTGCAACAAATTCCTGCACCAAGTGCGGGTGTGAACCTCCGTGTCCAGCTCCCTGAAGGAAAGACACGTGATTAGGATCGTCTATAGTCTGTCTTTTGGTGAAGTGCTTGATAGGTTCGATCAATAATTCGTCTGTGTCTGGCACATCGATTCTCCGGGCATTTTCTCCTCCGTCAAAGATTACATGGCTTTCATCTTCCAGCTGCTCCCATTCAAAGGACATTTTGGTGCCATACACATCGTAGGACTCACGATATTGACGCACCACATCAAACAGTGAACGGGTTGCTTCTGCGATTACATCTGAGTTTTTCAAAGTGAAAGTAGCGGTCTCCATTGCAAAAGGAGATCCATAGCGGCTCGCCAAATCTTCGCTCAAACGGCCTGAGCCATGGCAGACCACTGTTTCGGCTTTGGTATTGTTGATCCTGAGCAGAGGGGAAATCGCATGTGTGCCATTCAACATAGGCGGGAAACCTTTCCAGTATTCATCCCAGCCCGGCATGCTCATGTCCTGGATATGTGAGCCCCTTACCATCTGGATTCTGCCCAGTTGTCCTGTCTCAGCCAGCTTCAACCCATACAGAAACTCACGGGTATAGAGCGCAGTTTCCATCATCATATATACTTTGCCGGATTTTCTCTTGGCATCAACAATAGCCGCACAATCTTCCTTGGTCATCGCCATAGGGATAGTGCAAGCGGTGTGTTTATTGGCATTCAGTGAAGCCAGTGTCATGCGGGCATGATCGGGAACAGGTGTCACAATATGTATGGCATCTACATCCTCACGCTTAGGAACATCTTCGAAATTGGTGAAACAAAGGTCACGGTCTAGGTTGAACTTAGTCGCCAACTCATCTATTGTTTTAGGGTTTCTGGTACAGATTCCAACAGCTTTGATATTAGGATGCGCTTGGTAAATAGGGATAAACTCTTTGCCGAAACCCAGTCCGACTATCACTACGGTGATTTGCTTTTGACTCATTGGTGTATGCTTTAGGTTTTTGATTTATTGCTTAAAAAGCTGGAATTAATTTGTTGTGAGTTGAGGCCCCCCTCGGCTCAAATGATCCCGGACTGTGCAGCTCCGTCTAGCAGGCAAACGAACACAGACCGGGATGGGATTAGGTAGTGAGCTTTACTTAGCAGCCCATTTTACCGCATTTCTGATCAAGGTCTGATATGGTTCAAATTCGTGAGATGCCGCATCGTGGCCTAGGGCGATCCCTACAATTTTTGCTTTGGGATGCTTCACGATAAAAACGGAAGGAAATGGCTCCTTGCCCTCAGTACTTGCCTGGGCTAATACCTCAATTCCCGGTCCTTCCGGATCCACTTTCTGATAGTATAACTCATCTTCAAGGGAGAAGTGGGAGGGAACTCCCTTAGTCACAGGATGCTTGATATCGCTGAGGTTGACATCAAATTTGCCATAGCGATCGTGCCCTCTGGAACCACCGCTGACCAGTTCCTTATTGTACTCTGGCCAGTCTCTCCAGCTATACCACATCCCGGCATGAGCGATGATGATTCCCTTGCCTGCGTCAGCAAAAGCAAAAATCGCTTCCCGGGTGGCGATGTCATTAATCGCTTTGTTGTTGGCTAGAAAAAGTACATCGATCGTGTCCAGATAGTCTTTGATATTATCTGTGTCGTCGGTATAGGTCACTTCAGCGAGCCCTTTCTTTTCCAGGGTAGCCGCATCCACTTCTTTGTACCATTTATCAAAATCATGGGATGCGTCACCGCCTACCATCAGGACTTTAATCGGCTTCTTTTTTAGACTAGGCTTTTCCTTGTCTTCGGCTGACAGGTTGAATATCAGGCCAAAACAGAGGGTAAGCCCTACACCTAGTCGGATAATGCTCTGGAGGTTGATTTTTCGGGTTGTTTTCATTGTTTAATGGGTTTGAGTATTGTTAAAACTAATTTAGTCACTCAATTTACGGTCAACTTTCCACTTTCATGATACCGTTCATCATGCGCCAATGGCCCGGAAAGGTGCAGACAAAGGGATAGTATCCGGGTTGGCTGGGTGCAGTGAAAGTCAAGGTGTACAATTCCTGCGGACCGATCATTTTAGTGGAGAAAAGTACCTCCGGAATCTCAGGCACATAGAATTTTTCCGAAGCTTTGGGATCCCTAAGCATAGCATCTGCTGCAGCTCCTACTTTGTCGAGTGTGCCTGGTTTTGTGATCAAAAGATTATGCTCCATACCATCCAGGTTGTCAATTTCCAGGATGATTTTGTCATTGGCTTTAACGGTGAAGGTATCCTGATCGAATTTCATCATCTCAGGCACAATTTCCAGCAAAATCGTGGTCTCTCGCTTTTCTGCATTTCTTACTGAAAGACTAGTGCTTTTTAGTTTTTCCGTGCTCTCTGTTGGTTTAGCTTCGCAAAGAGCAATCACTTCAGACGGTTTTATTTCTGTGGAGGAAAAAAACCAGTTACCAACTAGCAACAATGCAGCTATAGGAAATAAGGTTGCTTTGATCATGGTATGCTTATTTTAATTCTATTATAACATTTCTCAGGTTGCCTTCGAAGCTGAATTCATCCTGATAAAAACCTACATTTCTATCTCCTCCGAAGTCCCGGCCGGATCTTACACTTGGCGTAAGATTTTCTGTGAAAGCACCATTTGCTTTGGCAGTCGCTACAGGTTTACCATCCACCAGGATTTCCATTTTGCCATCAGGCGCAAGGGAGACCTGCGCATCATAACTTTCCGGGAGTGCTCCGCTGGTCACGGCTTCAAAGGATTTTCCGTTTTGCTTCACTACCCAGTGCAGTTTTCCTGTTTCTAAGTAAAACGTATAGCCATTCTGGGCATCTCCGTGTGCTGCGATAACGCCGAATGGCTCTTCATCCCTTCTCTGGGAAATCTGCGTGGAAATGGATATAGCCTTTCCTTTCACATCTGGAGAATATTGAAGAGTGCTTCTTCTGCCCAGTTCATATTTTTCATGGGCTACGGCTTCAACTAATCGACGGGTCAGGTCTGTTTTGTCATTTCCTACTGCCTCTATAAAGAATTTTCCCTGCTCAGCTGCAGCCGCAAAAAGTGCTTTTTGCAACCAGTCGTCTTTGGCATTTACCTCATCCAAACTCGCCTGATAAAGCATCTCCCCAGCTTCGGTGCCTGCAGGAACTTCCGCCAATTTTAGGATTGCATGCATTCTTACATTCAGATCTTTGTCCTGAGTCAGTTCCGCAGCCTTGATGGCTTTGGTTGTTGCCGGATTATTGGGCAACACAGCAATCGCAGCTTTTCTTACTCCGGAGGCTGGATGTGACAAGGCGGTTTTTGCTACTTGGAATGCTTCGGTATTAGTTCCTGAGAATGCTCCCAGGCCATGTAATGTCCACAAAGCATGCACGGCAGGGCTGTTTAACCCTATTTCATCCACTGATTTGTCGCTGGCGATTTTGTACAGGTCGGTAAAAACTTGCTGGTTTCCAGACTCCACGAGCAGGCGCTGAGCGGTCATTCTCCAGAACATATTGTCGCTTTTCAATGCGGCGATCAGTCCTTTTGGATCCTCTTTTGTCAATTGCAGGGTTTTGGAATCTCCCGCTCCCTTATACACTACTCTGTAAATTCTGCCATGATTGGTGTCCCGGAGCTTGCTTTCGAAGGCATTGCCCTGCCCATGGGGCTGGTCTTCGAAGGGCAATACCATCCTCGAAGGAGCCTGACGCTCCACAAACACATTATGCTGGATGATGAAATTGTACCAATCTGCCACCCAGACGGCACCGTCTGGACCGACTTCCGCCTGAACCGGCCCAAACCATTCGTCCGAACTTGCAAGGAGGTTCCAGCCGTCACTTTCCGCAAAGCCAGCCCCATGGGGTTCGATGATCGCATTGTGCGTCAACCGGATAGTAGGCTCATTAACGAAAGCTATCCTGTTCCAATACTCTTTTGGGAAATCCCGTGCAGTATAGAGCTTGAATCCTGCAGCAGAAGTAAATCCACCCACTACATCTACTTGACGTAGGTTTGGAGTCATAGCATGTGCATCGTAGTGCCCGTCGATTTTCTGGATAGGCTGAATCTCAAACTCAGGTGAAGCTTCGCCTTCTGCCGCTTTTGGGATTACACGCTGCAGGTATTTGGCAGGGATGGAATAGTAGCCGGCATGGGTGTTATTGGCAGTAGAGATAAATACATTGTTGTCTTCAGAGAAGCCTAGCCCCCAGGTATTATTGCTGGTACTGGCAAGGTATTCGAAGTTTTTCCCGTCCGGATCCAGCCGGTAAAGTCCTTGTGAAAAACTCATGTGTTCCCCGTTGACAGTGCCGTTGAATCCTGAGTAGCCGTTTACCCCCCAGATTTTATTGTCGAATCCGTATTGGAGATTGGAAGGGCCTGCATGCGTATCGTTTTTGCCCCATCCGGTCATGATGACTTCCTTCACATCTGCCACATCGTCGCCATCCGTGTCTTTCATAAAGACAAAATCGGGTGCCATGGATACAATCACCCCACCATTGGCGAAGACCATGCTGGTAGGAATGTTCAGCCCATCAGCAAAAACTGTGAATTTATCTGCCTTGCCGTCTCCATTGGTGTCTTCGCATATTTTGATCCGGTCATTTGCCAGTCCATCGGTTTCTTTGAATGTGTTCGGATAATCGACCGATTCCACGATCCATAGTCTTCCCCTTTCGTCCCAAGCCATCGCTATGGGGTTTTGGATGTCGGGTTCGGATGCAAAAAGTTCTAAGCTGAAATCAACAGGTTTTTGAATGAGCTTTTTGGATTCTTCGGGCTCAAGTGCATCTTGGATCCGGGGCACCTCATACCTGGCTGTGAAGTCAGAGATTTTCTCATCGTAGATCGATACATTGGGGATATTCAATGCCACCACATTCGCTTTCACTTCATCGCCCATTGCCCAAAAAATACCATTTTGGAGAAGCTCGAGAAAGCCTGGTGTTTGCCAAGTCCGTTGATCGTGACCATAAGCAGTATAAAATACCCGGCCATTTCCCACATTTCTTACCCAAGTATATGGCTCTCTGTGGTTGCCCTCCACCCGCTCCATGAGCACCGTCATGTCAGGATTGATCCGCTGATGCACGTAGGTCTCGTCCCAAGTGGCAAAAGGCATCAGGTCTATCATCACCGGATGATTTGCAGCTGTAATCTCAGCCGTAAACTCCCCCTCACCATGGCTGGAAAACTGGCCTCCTACAGTCTCTATATACCAATCCGAATTTTTAAAACATCCAGTCGCAGAATGCAAGGGTATCAGGCCTTTTCCGCTTTCTACAAAATTCTTCATCGCACTTTCTTGATCTTTAGAAAGCACATCGTGGTTGGCATAAATGACCAAACCGTCGTATTTCGCCAGGTTTTGGGTGTTCAGATCTTCCAGTTTCTCCGTATAGGTGAGGTTAATGCCACTCTGAAAAAGTGCCGTAGCAAGCCAGGGGGCATAGAGGCGGGAATTGTGGTGCTCGCTTGCATGGCCTAAGAAAAGAACCTCTGCACGCCGGGGTTCCGGTGCGGAGCTAGCTGCTACAGCTTGGGAAGTGTAATTGAGACTTGAGATAAAAGTCGCAAGCAACACGAATAGAACATTGAAGTGTCTATGTATTCGCATGGATGTTTTGGTTTATCAGGGTTTATCCAAACTAAGTCTACACTTAGCTTATAGGTTGATTGATTATAGCTTGTAAAACTACCTATTGGCGCACTTTTGGATTAGTCTCAAAACTTCAAAAAATAGCAAATTCCCTTCTTTTTGAAGATTAGGTTAATCCTAAGCCTTTGATTTACAATTAAGTGATTTTTTCTGGGTGATTTTTACTTTAAACTCCCCTGTGTTTTCCATGTCTGCGATCTAATATTGGTTCATAACTAGTGAATATTGGAAATCTTGGAGAGAATTGGATGTTGTCCTTGCTATAGTTCAGCGGAGCAGTACTTGGATAATGAAAAAATACCTGACTGGTGGTTCTCAAAACCAGTCAGGTATTTTATACTTCTAAGACTCCAGTACGTCCGTTTTCTTGGAAAAATCTTTTGGCAATTCCCCAAAGTGCTTTTGGAAGCATTTGGTAAAGTAGGATGGACTGTTGAATCCCACCATTTCGCTGATTTCGGAGATACTGTGAAGTCCATCGCTTAGGAGTTCGGCTGATTTTTTTAAGCGTACCAGTCTGATATAGCCGTTTGGAGTTAGTTCGGAGATTCCCTTGATTTTTCGAAGCAGGCTTGACTGGCTCATGTGCAGTTTATCAGCCAGCTCAGAGACCCCAAATAGCTCATTTTCGATGTTTTCCAGGATTACCTCATTGATTTTACTGAGAAATTCCTCGTCAGCTTTGGAATGTGCGATGGTATGGGAATTTACCATAGGAAGACTGGCAAAGGCTTTTTTGATCTGATCCCGATGCTGCAGCAGATTTTTGATCTGTAGGTAAAGGAATTCAAGCGAAAAAGGTTTCTCCAGATACACATCCGCACCCATTTCCAGTCCTGTAATTTTAGCGTTTATATTGTTTTTTGCGGTGAGCAAGACTACTGGGATATGGCTGGTGTTCAGGTCTGATTTGATATGCTCGCAAAATCTGAAGCCGTCCATCCCAGGCATCATTACATCTGAGATGACCAAATCAATAGGTTCTTTTTTGAGGATGTCCAGTGCAAGCAGCCCATTTGCCGCCTTATGAATCACGTATTTTCCTTTGAGTTTATCTCCCAGAAAAGTGAGCAATTCCTTGTTGTCTTCCACCAACAGTATAGCAGGGAGACTGCTTTTTTTCTTTGGGTTTTCTTGTTTGTCAGCAAGTTGGATGGAGTCCTCTGTTTCCTTTATTTCTAAGTAGGTTACTGATTCATCTTCAAAATGTATAGCTTCTTTTTGTTTGATTGGCAATTCGAGGACAAAGCGGTTGAGCGTGGGGTCGGAGTCCAGCATCAGCTTTCCATAGTGCATTTCGGCGAGAGATTTTGCCAAAGGGAGACCTAAACCAGTTCCTTGTTTGGCTTTTGAGGCATTGTTGTCATTAATTTGGAAAAATGGCTCGAAAATCTTTTTGCCCAGGCTTTCCGGGATAAGTGTGCCATCATTGGAGATTTCTATTTTAAAGGAAGAGGAGTTTGCGGGATCATACACCAGGCGGATATGGATCATTGCATCCGCATTTTTGAGGGCATTGATCAGTAGATTGCTGAGAATCTTGATCACAGCTTCCTTATCCACATCAGCAAAAAGGGTGGAGGTGGATTTTTCCAGCGTGAAATTTAAGCCGGATTGTACCGCCGTGACCTTAAATCGGGCATATAATTCATCTAAAATCCCGCTGATTTCCGTTTTGAGAAAACTCAGTTTGAACCCGCGCTGTTCTGTCTTGCGGAAGTCCAGCAGTTGGTTGCTTAGATCTATCAGGCGGTTGGTATTCTTTTCTATGATCAGCAGGTCATTTTTTACTTCAGGATCACAGTTTCTTTCCTTACTAAGAATATCTTCGATAGGCCCTTTGATCAAGGTCAGTGGGGTTCGGATTTCATGAGTGATGTTGGTGAAAAACTCGATTTTAGCCTCATAAAGCTCCTTTTCCTTTTCTGCCTCTAAAAGGTTTAGTTGTACTTGGTGACGATTGTTTACCCTGGTTTTATATAGGGAAATTAGCCAATACGCTACCACTAGTGACAGCACAACATAGAATATAAAGGCCAGTGTAGTTAGGTAGAATGGTGGTAAAATCTCGATTTCCAATTGCGTTTCTTCATAGTCGCCCGAAGATTGGATCTCTGGAGATCTGATCTGAAGCGTGTAATTCCCCGGAGGCAGATAAGAATACGACAATACTTGGGAATCAGAAAGCTGTCTCCACTCATCTTCCAGCCCTTTCATTCTATAGGAGTAATTCCAGCTTTGGGAATTTGTAAAGCCCAGCGAAGCCACTTCAAAGCCCAGGGAATTCTGATCGTGTTTCAAAGTGATCTTATCCGTGTATATAATCGATTTGCCCAGGATGCCATCTTCCGGGTTGATTGGGATTTCCTCATTGAAAAGTTGAACGCCCGTGAAAACCAGTTTAGGTTGGAAATTGGAAACTTCGATTTTGTCTGGATGGAAGGAGATCAATCCGCCTTGTGAGCCAAAGTATAAAGTGCCGTCTTCGGCTTTATAGCCAGATCGATAGTTGAAGGGGCTGGGAATCAAGCCACTTTTTTCATTGTAAAGACGAACAGCCTCAGTAGATGGATCAAATTGTAACAACCCTTTATTGGAAGTAATCCATAGAAGTCCGTTGTCGTCCTCCAGGATTTTGAAATAAGTACTTGCGGGGAATCCATTGGCTACTGTGTAGGTTTTGAACGATTGGTCTGTTGGGTTGAATTTGGCAAACCCTCCCCCTGTAGTCGCTGCCCAGATGGTGTTTTTTGAATCCTCAAACACATCGATGACTGTATGATGTGGGATGCTTCCCGGATCGTCCGGGTCGGGCTTGAACTGGGTTAATTCCCCTGATTCTGGATTAAAACGAAATAGTCCGTCATTATAAGTCCCAGCCCAGATGTTTCCGGCATGATCTTCCAGTAGGGTATAGACAAAATAATTTTTGAACTCGTCAAACTTCCTGAATCTGCTTTCTTTGCTTTCATATCGGTAAAGCCCGAAAGGTGTGCCCAGCCAGATTCTATTTTTACTGTCATTCAGCAGTGCGAACACATCATCAGTAAGAAGTCCGGATCCAGTGCCAGAACTATATTTGTTGATTTTCCCCGTTTTGGTATTGATGATATTCACTCCTCCAGTGAAGGTGCCCACCCAGACGGAATCACCTTGTCTGGCCAAACCATGGATATTTCGATAAGAAAGCTCCCGGTCAGTATTGCCCACTGGCACTTGCTCAAATTTCCCGGTTTTGGGATCGAAAAGATTCAGACTTGCATCTTCTGTCCCAATCCAGATTTTACCGTCACCGTTTCCTATGATTTCCCTTACACGCTTACCACTGATGGTGTTTGCATTGGTGATAGGATAGTATTTTTCAAATTTCACGGGTTGGTTAGGCAGGTAATTTACCCCACCGAAGTAGCTTCCAACCCAGATTCCACCCTCAGTATCTTTGTAAAGTGAGTAAATTGCATTGTTGGCAATGGAATACGGGTCGTCCGTGTTCTCCTCCAAGTGCTGATAGGTATTCGTTACAAAATCATAAATGAAAAGCCCTGACTCAGTTCCTATTCCCAACTCATTTTTACTGAACTGGAACATATCCCTCACAAATAGTGGTGCGCCGCTTTCATCACTTGTCAATAGATTGCTCACCTTCCCGGTATTTTTTTCCATTTTCTTCACCCCGGCATTTTTGGTGCCGATGAGCATAAAATCCCCCCAATCCTGAAGACCTATAATATGGTCTTGTGGAAGTTTTTTCTCCTCATCCAGATACATGGAAAATGTTTTGGTGTCTTCAACAAACCGGCCGACTCCATTACCGACTATGGAGAGCCAGACCACATTTTCCTCATCTACTTTGACGGAGGTGACATCTCCAAGAGGGATACTTCCTTTCTTATCTGGATCATGGGCAAAAAGAGTCAGCTCCTTTTTTCCTAGATCAAATCTGAAAATCCCCTGACTGCTTCCTGCGATCCAGATATTCCCGGACTGGTCTTCTGCGATGGATGAAACTATCCCAGTAGGCTTGGTTCCATTTTCCGTCAGATAAGGAAATTCGGCAAACTTGTCCAGTTCCTTATTGAATAAATAGATGCCCTCGTCAGTTCCTATCCACAAAAGTCCTTCCCTATCTTCGTGGATCACATGCACATAGTCATTTCCTAAAATATCCTCGGGATTTCCTTTAGAGTCTGTGGTGTAATTTTTCCAACGTTGCCCATCAAATCTATTGAGTCCGTACTTGGTGCCAAACCACATAAAGCCTTGGCTGTCCTGAAAAATGGAAAAAACGGAGTTTTGGGACAATCCGGAGTTCACATCATAGTGCCGGAAATAGTAACGCTTTTCCTG